>NZ_JBEXYD010000002.1:0-366888 GCF_040630735.1 Kitasatospora sp. NPDC005748 | reverse complement strand
AACGCTCGGCTGGGAAACCCCAGCCGAGCGCCTGCATAAACTCATCGCGGCCTGATCAAACCGACCACGTGTTGCAACGACCCCTAGAAACCGCCCCCTGGGAGGGGGGCTTTCGCGTCTCCGGGCGCGGGTGGTTCCGGTCCGCCGTCCCGCAGGCCGCCAAGGGCCGCCACGGGCCGCCCCCGTGCTACTGCGGCAGGCGGTAGACCCCCTGCTCGACCGGCTCGACCAGGCCGTCGGCGACCAGTCCGTCCAGCGCCCGGGCCCGCTGCACCGCGTCCGGCCAGACCGCGTCCAGCCGTGCCTGCCCGACCGTGCCGTGCGCGTCCCGTAGCACCGCGAGGAGCTTCCCGCGCACCTGCCGGTCCGTTCCCTCGTAGGTCTGGCCGCGCCGGGCCGGGCCCTCGTACGGCGGGCGGCCGGCCCGCTGCCACGCACAGTGGTTGAACAGCGGACAGCCGCCGCACTCCGGTGCGCGCGCCGTGCAGACCAGGGCACCCAGCTCCATCACGCCGACCGCCCAGGTCGCCGCCGTGTCGGCGTCGTCGGGCAGCAGCGCCGTCGCCGTCCGCCGCTCGGCCGCCGTGGTGGCCTGGGCCGGGTACTCCACCCCGGTCACCGCGCGGGCGAACACCCGCCGGACGTTGGTGTCGAGCACCACGTGCCGCTGGCGGAAGGCGAACGAGGCCACCGCCGCGGCCGTGTACTCCCCGACGCCGGGCAGCGAGAGCAGCGTCGCGTGGTCGTCCGGGACGACGCCGCCGTGCTTCTCGGTGATCGCCACCGCCGCCCCGTGCAGGCGCAGCGCCCGCCGCGGGTAGCCCAGCCGGCCCCACATCCGGACCGCCTCGCCCGGCGCGTCGGCCGCCAGGTCGGCCGGTGTCGGCCAGCGCTCCAGCCATGCCGCGTAGGCCGGCAGCACCCGCTTCACCGGGGTCTGCTGGAGCATGAACTCGCTGACCATCACCGCCCAGGGCGAGGCCTCCGGGGTCCGCCAGGGGAGGTCGCGCCGGTGGGCGTCGTACCAGCCGAGGACGGTCGAGTGCAGCACCGGCAGCGGCAGCGGCAGCGCCGGTACGGCGGCCGCCGCGGACGAGGGGGCGGGGACGGCGGGGGTGACGGTGATGGCAGCCATGGCCCTTCGATCCTCCCATGTCCGCGCCGCGGCTCGAAGCGGGTGCGGGACCGGGTGCGGAGCGGCCTCGGAGCTGCCTCTGATCAGGCTCGGAGCTGCCTCTGAGCGGACGGGCAGGTTCCGGATTGCCTCGGAAGGCCCCCACCCGGACTCCCCCGAACGGCTCATATGGCGGATCATGTGAAGGAAGGGGCGAGTGTGCGGTGTTGATGAGTCACAGGGCACACACTGTCTCGTAGAGTTTGGGCGTGCCTTCTCTGCGTCAACCCGTGGGACCGTTGCCGGCCTCGATCTACTGGCGACGGCGTCTCGTCGTCGCCGTCGCCGCCGCCGCGGTCGTCGCCCTGCTCGTCTGGCTGATGTCCGATCAGGGCGGTGGTGGTGACGGACCGGCGGGCAAGGGCGCGCAGGCCGCTCCCTCCCAGACCCCGGTCCAGACGATCACCCCGGGCGCGTCGTCGACCGGTCCCGCGAACAACTCGCGCCCCGGCAGCGGCGGGACGGGCGGCACCAACCCGGGCGGTGGCGCGGTCTCCGGATCCGGTGGCGGCGACGCGAGCCTCAGCACCGGCGGCACGGGCTCCGGTGGCGCGGCCAACCCCCCCACCGGCGGCGGCTCGGCCACCGGCGGATCGACCGGCGGCGGGTCCGCCGCGGGCGGTACCGGCGGCGGCGCGGCCGGCGGCTCCGGCGGCAGCGGCGGCGGCACTCCCCCGGTGAACACCTCCGAGGTGATGGCGCTGCCCGTCTGCGCCTCCTCCCAGGTGACGCTGGAGCTGGCCAGTGCCCAGAACTCCTACCAGCCCAAGGACAAGCCGAAGCTGACGCTGACCGTCCACAACTCCTCCGGCGCCAACTGCCGGGTGGACCTCGGGCGGACGGCCTCCGCCATCACGGTGACGGCCAGCAACGGCGACCGCGTCTGGTCCTCCGGCGACTGCCCGGCCGACCGCGGCGGCAACTGGGTGCAGATCCCGGCCAACAGCGGCCTGACCGAGACCTTCACCTGGGACCGCGGCCGCAGCAAGCCGCAGTGCGCCACCGCCGATCCGGCGGCCGCGCCCGCCGGCACCTACCTGGTGGTCGCCGACCTCACCGGCCTCTCCGGCGGCCAGGTGTCGGCGCGCTCCTCGATCCGCCTGGAGAGCTGAGCGCCCCGAACGCCCCGCACCCGACGCCCTCCCGCCAAGCCCCGGCGCACGCCGCGCCGGGGCTTCGGCGCATTTCCGGCCACCTCCGGACGGGGTTCGCCGGGGCGGCGCGACGGGCGGCGCCGCGACACGGAGCGGCCCCCGGGGAAGGTTCCCCGAGGGCCGCCCGCACGTACTGGTCGTCGTCAGACGTAGCGCTCCAGGATGGACGATTCAGCAAGTCGGGACAGGCCCTCGCGCACCGAGCGCGCCCTGGTCTCGCCGACGCCCTCGACCGTCTGCAGATCGTCGATGCTGGCCGCGAGCAGCTTCTGCAGTCCGCCGAAATGCTCGACCAGCCGCTCTATCACGGTGTTGGGCAGGCGCGGGATCTTGGCCAGCAGGCGGTAGCCGCGCGGCGAGACCGCGGAGTCCAGCGACTCCGGCGAGCCCGAGTAGCCGAGCGCCTTGGCCACCGTCTGCAGATCGAGCAGCTCGGCGTGGGTCAGCGCCTCCAGATCGGCCAGCACCTCGGCGACCGTCCGGCCCTTCTTCGCGGCCCGCTCCGGGAAGTAGTCGCGGGCGACCAGCTCGCGCTCCGGCTCCACGCCCGCGATCAGCTCGTCCAGTTGGAGGGAGAGCAGCCGGCCGTCGATACCGAGCTCCAGCACGTAGCCGGCGATCTCGGTGGCGATCAGCCGGACCATCTCCAGCCGCTGGGCGACGGCGGTGACGTCCCGGACCGTCACCAGGTCCTCGATCTCCAGGGCGGAGAGCGTGCCGGCCACCTCGTCCAGCCGGAGCTTGTACCGCTCCAGCGTGGCCAGCGCCTGGTTCGCCCGGGAGAGGACGGTGGTGGAGTCCTCCAGCACCCGGCGGGTGCCGTTCACGTACATCGCGATCAGCCGCATCGAGTGCGACACCGCGACCACGGGGAACCCGGTCTGCCGGTTGACCCGCTCCGCGGTGCGGTGGCGGGTGCCCGTCTCGTCGGTGGGGATGGTGGAGTCCGGCATCAGGTGCACCCCGGCCCGGACGATCTTGGTGATGTCCTTGTCCAGCACCACGGCGCCGTCGAGCTTGCACAGCTCGCGGAGCCGGGTCGCGGTGAACTCGACGTCCAGGACGAACCCGCCGGTACAGATCGACTCGACGGTCTTGTCGAAGCCGAGCACGATCAGACCGCCGGTGTTGGCCCGCAGCACGCGTTCCAGGCCGTCACGCAGCCCCGTGCCGGGGGCGATGGCGGTGAGGGAGGCCCGCAGCAGGGCCTCCTCGCGGGAGGACTTGTCCACCCGGTCGCTGCCTGCCACGTGACTCCTCCGGTCGACCCCGTGCCGCGCGCCTCGCGCCGTGCGCCGGCCTACGGTCTGTCGCTCTGTCGCTTATTACTGCCTTATTGCCAATTAGACAGGGGAAAGTCTAACTGCGTGCGGCATTAACAGGGCTTGGGTCAGCGCAGTTCGTCCGAGTCGACCGGCTCCCACCCCTCCATGAGCTCCTCCGGGTAGGCCGCGACGGGCGCCGCGGCGGCGGCCCGGCGCGGGGTCGGCGGCGCCGACGGCGCCTCACCGCGCGGCTTGGCGGCGGCCCGGCGGCGGCCCGGGATGGCCCGCAGCGCCTCACCGATGTCCGCGACCTCGACGACCGTCATCCCCGCCGGCACCTTGCCCGGGTCCGGCGGGACCAGCGCGTGCGTGAAGCCCAGCCGGTGCGCCTCGGCCAGCCGCCGCTGCACACCCGTCACCCGCCGTACCTCGCCCGCCAGACCGACCTCGCCGATCGCCACCAGGTTGCTCGGGAGCGGGGTGTCCGAGGAGGAGCTGGCCACGGCGAGCGCGATCGCGAGGTCCGCCGAGGGCTCGCTCAGCTTCACCCCGCCGACCGTCGCGGTGTAGATGTCCTGCTTGCCGAGCTTGACCCCGCCGTGCCGCTCGACCACGGCCAGGATCATCGCGATCCGGGGCGACTCCAGGCCGGAGGTCGTCCGGCGCGGGGACGGGATCTGCGAATCCACCATCAGCGCCTGCACCTCCGCCACCAGCGGACGCCGGCCCTCCAGCGTGACGGTCAGGCAGGTCCCGGGGACGGGCTTGTCACGCCTGGTCAGGAAGAGGCCGGAGGGATCGGCCAGGCCCACGATGCCCTCGTCGTGCAGCTCGAAGCAGCCGACCTCGTCGGTGGCGCCGTAGCGGTTCTTGATCCCGCGGATGATCCGCAGCCGGGCGTGGCGGTCCCCCTCGAAGCTCAGCACCACGTCCACCAGGTGCTCCAGCAGGCGGGGCCCGGCGATCTGGCCGTCCTTGGTGACGTGGCCGACCAGGAGGGTGGCCATCCCGCGGTCCTTGGACGCCCGGATCAGCGCACCGGCCACCTCGCGGACCTGGGCCGGCCCGCCGGGCGCGCCGTCCAGCTCTGCGGAGGCGATGGTCTGCACCGAGTCCAGGATCAGCAGGCCCGGGTTCACCGCGTCGATGTGCCCGAGGACGGCGCCGAGATCGGACTCGGCCGCGAGGTACAGGTGCTCGGAGAGCGCGTTGATCCGGTCCGCCCGCAGCCGGACCTGACCGGCCGACTCCTCACCGGTGACGTAGAGCGTGCGGTGCTGGGCACTGGCCGCCTTGGCCGCGACGTCCAGCAGCAGGGTGGACTTGCCGACGCCGGGCTCGCCGGCCAGCAGCACCACGGCGCCGGGGACGAGGCCGCCGCCGAGCACCCGGTCCAGCTCGGGCACACCGGTGGAGCGGGCCGTCGCGACCTGGCCGTCGATCTGGGCGATCGGGCGCGCGGGCGCGCTCACCGGCCCGGCGGCCGTCGTCCTGATCGGCACCGCGCCGTACTCCTCGACCGTGCCCCAGGCGTTGCACTCCGGGCAGCGGCCGACCCATTTGGGCAGCTGGTTGCCGCACTCGGTGCAGCGGTACGCCGGGCGCGGCTTGGCGGTGGTCTTGGTGCGGGCAGCCATGCGGTCACCGTAGCGCCTGGGTACGACAACGCGGGTCCGGCGGCCGCGGCGCGGGGACGGGACGGTGCGGGCACCTCCGGTCCACGAATGGGCGATGTTGTTACCCGAAAGAAGTACAACAGCAGGGAAGAGCCCGGGCGGGGGCCCGGGTCTCTCTACCGTCGGACGGGTGACAACGCGTATCGAAGGGCCGCGCGACCCCGTGCTCGCGGCGTACGACCGGCAGGTGGACGGCCTGTTCACCTACTGCCTCTCGGTGCTGTGCGAGCACGACGCGGCCGCGGCCGCCCTGCGCGAGGTGCGCGAGCTGGCGCGGCGGCACGGGGCCCGGCTCGCCGAACCGGGGATGGTCCGGGCCTGGCTGTACTCGCTGGCCCGGTACTGCTGCCTGCGGCGCCTGGAGGACGGGGGCGGACTCGGCGGCGTTGGCGCTGCCGGTCCCGGTGCCGCCGCCGGGGCCGCCGCCGTCGCCGGCCTGCTCGACGCGGTGACCGGCGCGGGTACCGGCGGTGCGGGCCCGTCGGACGCCGCCGGTCCCTCGGCCGCGGAGGCGGGCCGTCGGCGCCGGGAGCTGGCCTCGCTGGCCTGGCCCGAGGCGGCCGGCACCGACCCCGAGCAGCGCGAGGCGCTGGAGCTGTCGGTGCGCCACCGGCTGAGCCCGATCGAGGTGGCGGCCGTCCTGGGCGTCCCCTTCGAGAGCTGCCGCGCACTGCTCGCCTCGGCCGAGGCCGAGGTCGGCCGGACCAGGGCGGCGCTGCTGGTGCTCGGTGTCGGCAGCTGCCCCGAACTGGACCGGCTCGGCGGGGCCGGGGCGGAGAGCTGGCGGGACTGGGTGCTCGGCCCCGCGCTGCGCCGCGAGCTGGTGCAGCACGTGGCGGACTGCCCGACCTGTCGGGGCACCGCCGAGCGGGTGGCCGGCGAGGTGACGCAGGGCGCCGACGGCCTGTCCGGGCTGCCGGTCCTGTCCGCCCCGGCGGCCCCGGCGGCGACCGGGGCAGGGACCGACGGGGCGGTGTTCCTGCCGCGTGCGGCGGAGGGGGCGGCCCGGCGGAGGTCCTCGGGGCCGGCCCCGGTGGTCGAGCCCGGTCTCCGGTTCGACCAGGGCGGGTTCCCGCGCCACCGGGCGCCGGACAGCGGCCGGGCCCGCGCGGTACGCCGCCGGGTGGTGACCACCGGGGTGCTGGCCGCCGTCCTGGCCGCGCCGGTGGTGGCGCTCTGGGCCGGCCACCGGGGTGGCGGCGGCACCGGGGCGGCGGCCTCCGTCTCCTCGGTCCGGGTCGAGGACGACGCGCGGTCCGCCGGGCACCGACCGGGCGGGCCGGGGGCGGTGGCCGGGCAGTCCGGGCTGCCCGGCGGGGTGGTGGGGGCCGTGGGCGCCGCCCCGGCGGTGGCGGGGCTGGAACTGGCCGGGGCCAGGGGTGCAGAAACGTTGCTCCCGGGGATCCAGGGCCCCGCGATTCCGGTCCCCGGCCGGGGCGCCACCCCGCTCGGCAGTCCGACACTGGTCGCCGCACCGGCCCCCGCCGTCACCGGCGGCCCGGGCACCGCGCCGGGTGCCGCAGGCCCCGCCGGTGGTCCGGGGGCACCGGCCACCGCGCCGATCGGGCTGCTGACCGTCGAGGCCGGCGAGTACGGCAACCGCACCGTCCTCACGCTGACCAACTCCGGCGCCACCGAGATCCGCTGGCACGCCGAGGTGGGGGCCGCCTGGCTGCGCCTCAGCCGGGACGCCGGAACGCTCGCACCGGGCCAGCGAATCACGGTGATCGTCACCGTCGACGAGGACCTCGCGCCGGACGCGCACTGGACCGCCAGGATCGCCCTGCCGCCCTCGCAGGCGGTGGTCACCCTGGAGGGCGGCCCGCACCACCGGGGCGGCAGCACCTCGGCGCCGGGCGAGCCGACCTCGGCCCCGACCGATCCGGGGCCGACGCCCACTGGCGGTACGCCGACGGGCCCGCCGACCGGTGGTACCCCGACCGGGCCCGGGCCCACGGCGGCGCCGACCGGACCGACGGGGACGGCCGCGCCGAGCGGCACGCCGACGACCGCTCCCCCGGCGACACCGACCGGGGCTCCGACGGGCGCGCCGACAGGGGCGCCCACGGGCGCGCCGACCGGGCCGGGGACGGGGACAGGGACGGGGACGCCCGGCGGGGCCGCGTCGCCGGGCGGGTCGGCGTCGCCGGCGCCGAGGGGCGGCGCGTCGGCGCCCGCTTCGCCGCGTTGAACCGGGAGGGGAGCGGGAGGGGAGCGGGAGGCACGGGCCGGGGTGGGGACGCTCTGCCCCCGGCCCCGCCACCCGCCCCCCGGCCCCGTGGCTCAGCCGGTCAGCCCGGCGATGCCGTCGCCGAGGTACTTCGCCCCGAGGACGACCAGGAGGACGATCATGATGGCCGCGTTGTGCGCGGCCATCCACGCCTTCCACTCACCCAGCACCCGGGTCGACCGGTCGCCGCCGAACCGGGACACCGCCAGCGGCACCACCGTGCAGAGCGAGCCGATCACCACCATCAGCGCGGCCGCGCCCGCCTTGCCGCCGCCGGAGGCCGTACTGGTGGCGATCGAGACCGCACCGCCCACCGCCAGCACCAGGTTCTTCGGGTTGGCCACCACCAGGGCGGCGCCCAGGCCGGCCGCCCGGACCGGGGTGAAGCGGTCGATCGCCTGCATCCACGTCGGCGGCGCGTGCACATGGCCCTCGCGCGGGCGGCCCCGCCACTGCTCGAACCCCAGCAGCAGGAACAGCGCGCCCAGCGCCAGCTTCAGCCCCCACGCCCAGGCCGGCGGGGCGGAGCCGGTGCTCAGCCCCGAGCCGGCCGACACCACCACCGCGACCACCGCTCCCAGCGCCGCCACCCAGCCGCCCGTGAAGGCCGGCCCGTTGGTCCGGCCCTGCGGGGTGGCCAGCATCAGGATCACGGCGATCAGCGGCATCGGGCTGAGCGCGATGCCGACGGCCGAGGCCAGCATCTGGCCGACGGCGTCACCCATCCCGACTCCTCCCGGTCACCGGTGTGCGGACAACCCGCTCAGCTCCGCCGGATCGGCGGCACCCGGTAGGTACCGTCGAGGGCGGCCGGCTTCGGCTGGTAGAGCCGGATGATCGGCCGGAACTCCCCCGCCGGGGTCGGCAGCCAGTTCGCCTCCTCCGCCGGGTCGGTGGGGCGGTCGTGCTGCAGCCGGAGCGTCAGCGAGCCGTCCTCGGCGTAGACCAGGCCCGGCGTCCGGTCGCCGATCGAATAGCGCTCGATCGGGTTCGCGACCAGGTAGTAGTCCGGCAGGCCGTACATGGTGACGGACCAGAAGGCCTCGGCCGGCGGCGGCTGGTCCAGGCGCAGCGTGTACCTGTGGGCGCCGCTCAGCGGCCGCCCGTCGGCGTCGTCGTACGTCATCGCGTAGGTGGCCTCGTACGCGTGGTTGCCCCAGAGTCCGGCGCGGGCGGCGGCGGCGCGGCTGAGGTAGGCGGCGCGGCGGTCGGGGATGCGCCACTCCGGGTCGTCGATGGTGCCGGGGCCGAGGAAGTCGACGTTGAAGTCGAACAGGTGCAGCCCGGAGCGCCACTCGCCGGCCGGGTGGTCCTCCGGCGGCCGGGTGGCGGCCTCGACCCGTTCCCGGCCCGCGGCCAGGCCCTTGAGCAGGGCGAGGGTCCACTCGGGCTCGGCGGCGCGGTACGGCGACGGTCCGGTGTCGAGCAGGCCGAGCGGGGCGAAGCGCTGCTGGTACTCGACGTCCGGCCCGGCGGGCGGGAAGGCCGCCATCCAGATCCGCAGCCGTTCGAAAAAGGCCAGCCGCTCCGGCACCGCGGGGTCCGGCTCGGGCAGCCCGGCGGCCAGGCCGCCGGGCTCCAGCGGTTCGAGCGTCAGCCCTTCCTGGAGGGCCCGGACGCGCGGCAGGTCCTCCGGGCCGGTGCAGGCGAAGCGGCCGACGACGGTGGCCACGGTGGTCGGCGAGACGATCACGCGTTCCCGGTCCGGCGGGGTCCCGTGCCAGCCGGGCGGGACGACCAGCCAGGTCTGCGCGCCGGTGCCGGTGGCCCGCCGGCCGAGGTAGGCGAAGTTGTCGGTCCACGCGCCGACGAACTGCAGGACGTAGTAGGCCCCGGCGGTGTCCGGTACCCGCAGCACCTGCGGACCCTCGGAGAGATCGAGCTGGGCGATCGAATAAACGGTGTCGTTGTTGACGGAGACGAAGGGGTCGTCCGGGCCGGCCAGTCTGGTCGCGTGGCTGAAGTCGTTGAAGGGGGCCGCCGGCAGGGTCCCCAGGCCGCCCGCGGTGAAGCGCTCGACCATGGTGAGGTCGGAGACCAGCGGGTAGCCGTAGACGTAGGCGTCGGCGGCCAGGGCCTCCAGCTCGGGCTGGGTCATCGGTAGTCCTTCCCGGGGTCCGGGTGACGGGGTCGGGGTGTGTCGGTGGCGGGTCGTGGGCGGGTGGCGGGTCGTGGGTCGTGGGCGGGTGGCGGGTCGTGGGTCGTGGGTCGTGGGTCGTGGGTGGGTGGTGCTGCTCGCGGGGCTGGAGGCGGTGCCGGGCTCAACGTGGCGTCAGCGGTGGGAGCGACCAACGGCCTTCGCGGGCCCGCTCGTCCGGTCCGTAGAGCCGGACGACCGCCTCGAACGGGCCGTCGGGCGCGGGCAGCCAGTTGGCCGAGTGCTGGGCGTCGGCCGGGCGCTTGTGCTGGAGGTAGAGGGTGAGGCCGCCGTCCGGGTCGTGGGCCAGCCCGGGGGTGCGGTCGCCGATCGAGTAGCGGTCCAGCGGGTTGTCGACCAGCCGACGCCCGGGGAGCGCGTACATGGTCGCCGACCAGAAGAACCGCGCGGGCGGGAGCGCGTCCGGTCCGAAGCGCAGGACGTAGTCGTGCTCGCCGGTGTTCGGCGGGCTGTTGCCGTCGCTGTCGGCCGTCCAGGCGCCGTACCAGACCTCCTCGACGGGCAGCCCGTACAGGTCCCGCAAGGCGCCGACGGCCCGCCGGAGGTGGTCCGTGCCGAGCCGCTCGCTCGTGCCGGAGAGGCCGGGCGTGTCCCCGGCCCCTTCCACGGTCCGATCCCCGATCCGATCCGCGGCCCGTTCGGCGGCCCGTTCGGCGGCCCGTTCGGCGGCCTGGGTGAGTTCGGCCCGGGCGTCGGCGATGCCGCGCCCGATCTCGGCGCGGACCTCGATCGGCAGCGCGGCGGGCTCGAACTCGCCCCGGCCGTCGATGCCCAGATCGGTGAGCCGGCCGCGCAGGTCGGCGTCGGCGGGCAGCACGGGGCAGAAGCCGAGCAGGAAGTCGAGGAAGCCGAAGAACTCGATGGTGCCCAGCACCTCCTCCCGCCAGACCGGCCAGACGGGATTGGGTGCGGGCGGCGGTGCCACGGTACCCGCGTACTCGTGCAGCGGGCGCAGCCGGTACTGCCGCTGGAGGCCCTTCAGCTCCTCGACCGCCTCCGGCGAGGTACCGCCGAGGTGGGTGCGGCCGACGATGCCGATCAGCTCGGTGGCGGTGCGGATGACACCGGCCGTTCCCTCGGGCACCGCGCCCTGCCAGCCGGGGCCCGCCACCAGGTAGTCGCCAGCCTCCCGGCCGGTGGCCCGGGTGCCGATGAACCCGGCGTAGGAGGTGTCGAGTTCGTGCAGTGGGAGGACGTAGTAGCGGTCCTCGGCGGGCACCGAGACGACCCACGGTTCGGCCCGGAGGTCGAGCCAGGCCCAGGAGTACCGGGTGTCGTTGTCGGGCGTGACGACGTCGGTGGTCGCCGGGGTGGAGGGCTGCGCATGGTGCCGGAAGACGCCGAAGCCGCCGGTGTGGCGCGGGTCCGCGTCGTCGACGGCCTGCGGGTAGAGCGTCCGGTAGTTCTCCAGGAGCGGGAACCCCCAGATCCATGCCTCGGCGGCGGTCGCGCGGACGGTGGCCGGATCCACGAGTGCCGGGTTGCCCATGCTGTCGCTCTCCCCTGCCTCGGCGCATGCCCCTTATCCGGACATACAGGTTCAAACGGATCCTAGGGGCGGCCCAGTCGATCAGCATGTCGGCGATGCCGGAAGGGGCCCCGCCCGCGCGCCCGGGCGTCCGGGGTACGTCCGGAGTGGGTTCGCGATGCTTCCGGAGTACGCCTGGGGTACCTCCGAGGTAGCTCCGGGTGCGTCCGGATGCCTCCGGAGTGCGCCCGGGGTACCTCCGGGTGCGTCCGCCCACCGCGAACGGAAGCCTGTGGCGGGTCCGACCGGGAGAGGCTGGCGATATGAAGATCCTCTTGCTCGGCGGTTCGTCCTTCCTCGGACGGGCCTACGCTTCGCAGGCCCTCGACCGGGGCCACGACGTGACCACCTTCAACCGCGGCCGCTCCGGCAGCGACCTGCCCGGCGTCGAGACCGTCCGGGGCGAGCGCGACTCCGCCGACGACCTGGCGCGGCTGGTCGAGGGACGGCGGTGGGACGCCGTCGTCGACACCTCGGCGCAGCAGCCCGCCCAGGCCGCGCTCTCCGCCCGGCTGCTGCGCGCGCACGCGGACCACTACACCTTCGTCTCCTCCGTGCACGCCTTCGCCGACTGGCCGGCCCGGGCGGTGGACGAGACCGCGCCCCTGCACCCCTGCCCCGCCGACACCCCGCCCGACCAGCCCCCCGGCAACCCCCTCAAGGCCGGCTGCGAACGCGCGGTGCTGGAGGGGTTCGGGGCCGACCGCACGCTGATCCTCAACAGCGGCCTGCTGATCGGCCCTCACGAGAACGGCGGCCGCCTGCCGTGGTGGCTGGAGCGGATGGCCCGCGGCGCCCGGGTACTGGCTCCGGGTGACCCGACCCGGGCGATGCAGGTCATCGACGTCCGCGACTTCGCGGTGTTCGGCGTGACCGCGCTGGAGGCCGGCCGTACCGGGCGCTACCTCACCACCGCCCCGGCCGGGAACGTCACCTTCGGGGAGTTCCTGGCGACCTGCGTCGAGGTGGTCGGCGAGACCGTCGACGGCGACGGCGCCGCCCACCCGCCGGCGGAGCTCGTCTGGGTCGAGGACGGCCCCCTGCTCGCCGAAGGTCCGGACAGCGTCCAGCCCTGGAGCGAACTCCCGCTCTGGGCACCCGACGTGCCGGAGCTGGCGGGCGTCTGGCTCGCCGACACCGCCCGGGCGCAGGCGGCCGGCCTGCGGTGTCGGCCGTTCGCCGACACCGCCCGGGACACCTGGGCCTGGCTCCGCGCGCGCGGCCCGGCCGAGGACACCGACGCCGACGGGCTCAAGGGCCGCAAGGGTGCCGCTCAGAAGGCCGGCATGGTCCCCGCCAAGGAGCAGCGCCTGCTCGCCGCCCTCGCGTAGCGCGACGCGGGCCGCGCCCTGCGCACCGACGCTGTCTGGCTCGCCGCCCTACCGAGGCGGCGAGCCAGGCGCGTCCATCGGGCCCGGGTGGGCCAGGAGACCGGGGCTGTGGTCACCGGACCGACGCGATCAGTGCGCACGCCCGGGCGGCAGGAACCGGCACGCGCGCCAAGCGGCGCGGACCGGACCGTGCGCCGCGGCCGACGGACCCCCGGTCAGTGCGTCCGCCGGGTGACCAACTCGGCGAGCGCCAGCAGTTCGTCGGCCGCGGACGGCTCGGGCACCGCTGTCGCCAACTGGCCGAGCGCGGCGGCCATCCGCTCGCACGACTCCCCCTGCGCCCAGCCCCGGCCGCCCGCACCCTCCACCGCGGCCGCGCAACGGCTCAACTCCTCCGGGCTGAGCGGACGCGCGAGCGCGTACAGCTCGGCCAGCGCCCGCCCGTCCGGCGTGTCGGAGCCCAGCGCCGCCACCACCGGCAGGGACTTCTTGCGTGCCACCAAGTCCGCCCCGACCGGCTTGCCGGTGACGGCGGGATCCCCCCAGATCCCGATCAGATCGTCGATGAGCTGGAACGCCAGGCCGATCTCCCGGCCGAAGCCGTCCATCGCCTGCGCCGCCTCCTCCGAGGCGCCCGCGTACTGGGCGCCCATCGCGCAGGCGGCACCGAGCAGCGCACCCGTCTTCGCCTCCGCCATCGCCAGGCACTCGGCGAGCGAAACGTCACTGCGCTTCTCGAAGGCGCAGTCGATCTGCTGGCCCTCGCAGAGTTCGACCACGCAGTCGGTGAGCCGGCGGATCGCGCCCTGCGCGGCCGGGTGAGTGTCCTCCGCGAGGAGGCGCAGCGCCAGCGAGTGCATGGCGTCGCCCGCCAGGATGGCCTCGGTGGTGCCGAACACCCGCCAGGCGGTGGGGCGGTGGCGCCTGGTCTCGTCACGGTCGATGACGTCGTCGTGGAGCAGGGTGAAGTTGTGGACGAGCTCGACGGCCGCCGCCGCCGCGGTCGCGGTCACCGTGGTGCCGCCGAGCGCCTGGGTGGCGGCCAGGACCATGGCCGGCCTGATCGCCTTGCCGGAGGGTGCGGCGGCCGGTGAGCCGTCGGCCTCCCACCAGCCGAAGTGGTAGCCGGCCACCTTGCGCATCGAGCCGGGCAGCGAGTCGACCGCGGCGCGCAGGACCGGATCGACCAGACCACGGGTGCGGGCGAGCACGTCCTCCGCCTCGTGGCCCTCCCGGTGCTCCCGCTCCAACGTGAAACTTCCCATGGGTTCCTCCCCCTGATGGTGGGCGCCGTCCGGCCGGCCGCGGGACCCCCGCGACCGGCCGGACGGCGCGATGCCGATCGACCCCGGTCAGTCGTGGTGGTGCGCGACGTCGACGTTCTCCAGCACGCCCACCGCGTCGGGCACCAGAATGGCGGCGGAGTAGTAGGCGCTGACGAGATAGGAAATGACGGCCTTCTCGCTGATCCCCATGAACCGCACCGAGAGGCTCGGCTGGTACTCATCGGGAATTCCGGTCTGGTGCAGCCCGATGACACCCTGGTTGTCCTCGCCGGTGCGCAGCGCGAGGATCGAGCTGGTGTGACCACCGACGACCGGGATCTTGTTGCACGGGAAGACCGGCACCCCCCGCCAGGCGAACACCGGCTTGCCCTGGACCTCGACGGTGTCCGGGTAGAGGCCGCGGCGGTTGCATTCCCGGCCGATGGCGGCGATCGCCTTGGGGTGGGCGAGGAACATCTTGGTGCCGCGGCGCCGGCTCAGCAGCTCGTCCATGTCGTCCGGGGTGGGCGGGCCGGAGTGGGTCTGGATGCGCTGCTCGTACGCGGCGTTCCGCAGGAGCCCGAACTCCGGGTTGTTGATCAGCTCGGCCTCCTGGCGCTCGCGCAGCGCCTCGATGGTCAGCCGGAGCTGGTGCTCGGTCTGGTTCATCGGCTGGTTGTAGAGGTCGGCGACCCGACTGTGCACCTTCAGCACCGTCTGGGCGACGCTCAGCTCGTACTCGCGCGGCTTCAGCTCGTAATCCACGAAGGCGCCGGGCAGCTCGTACTCGCCGTGGTGCCCGGCGGAGAGCTCGATCGCCGCCTCGCCGTGCTTGTTCTGCGCCTGCTGGAAGCCTGCCAGGTAGTCCATGATCTGCAGCTGCAGTGCCTCGGAACGCTCCGCGAGCTCCTGGAACGACGGCCAGGAGAGCGCCAGCAGCGTGCCCGCAGTGGCGGCCTTCACCGCGTACGGCCAGCTGCCGTCCTCGCGCTGGAGCACCTCGTCGCCCAGGTGGTCGCCGTCGGCGAGGGAGCCGAGCACCACCGCTTCGCCGTACTTGCCCGTTCCCCACCGGTCGAGCTTGCCGTGCGCGATGATGAGGACCTCGTCGATCGGCGTCCCCGCCGTGACCAGGACCTCACCGGCGGAGAAATCGCGTTGGACGAAGCGACCGGCCAGCGCCTCCAGCACCGCGTCGTCCTCGAACCCGCGCAGCACCGGCACCTCGCGCAGGGTGGGTGGGACGATCCGCACGTCGGAGCCCGTCTGGACGACACTCACCCGGCCGCGGCCGACCGCGTACCGCAGGCGCCGGTTGACCCGGTAGGTACCGCCGGAGACCTGGACCCACGGCAACATCCTGAGCAGCCAGCGCGGGCTGATGCCCTGCATCTGCGGCGCGGACTTGGTGGTCGTCGCGAGGTTCCTCGCGCCGGCCGTACCGAGGCTCTGCTGCGAACCGGATTGCGGCGTACCGCCCGGCGCAGGAATACCGACGTTGGTTTCGGTCGACATAGGGAGCCTTTCGCATACCCGATGAAGTGTCGCCTTGCAAGAATCATGATGGGCCCATTCGAAGGCTTCCACAATCACTCTTTCGAGTGGTCGGAATAACCGAACAAATAGGACCACTAGATCACCTGATCTATTTCAGTTCGATCCCTATTCGAACGCGGTCGAACCCCTCCTTCCGGACCCCGGCCGCACCCCGACGCCACCCGCGGCCGACCCCCGGCTGACCCCCGGCCGGACCCCGCCCCGGCCACCGGCCCACCCGCCGTCCACCCCGGCGAGCCGGGCCGCTAAGGTGCGCCTCAAGGGCCACGGGGCCAGTGACGAACGAGTGGCCGCACCGGATGCCCTCCCCCTCGTTCACCCCTGCCCTGGGAGGCCTTCATGAGTGCCCCCGTACGTGTCTGGCTCAACCGCACCTACGCCGAGAACGTCTTCTTCATCGAACAGTTGCGCGCCGCGCCGCGCCCCGTCCGGATCCACGCGACCCACGTCGACGCCGACTCCCCGGTGCTCGCCGCCGCCGACCACGCCACCCTGGAACCGGGCGACCTCCCCCCGGACGCCTACGTCGCCTACGCGCTCGACTACTGCGCCCGCCACGCGATCGACGTCTTCCTGCCCCGGCTCAACCAGCTCGCGATCTCGCTGCACCACCAGGAGTTCGAGGCGATCGGCACCGCCCTCGTCTGCCCGCCCGCCACCGCCATCGCGGCCTTCGACAGCAAGGCCGACGGCTACGCGGCGATCGCCGCCGCCGGGCTGCCCACCCCGCCGTGGTGGCTGGTCCGGAGCGCCGACGACCTGCTCGCCGCCGTCGACCGGATCGAGTCCGCCGGGCTCACCGCCTGCCTCAAGCCCGCTTCCGGCGCCGGCGGCGAGGGCTTCCGGATGCTCACCCGCGAGCCCTTCGGCCTGCACCGGCTGGCCGGCTGGGACAGCCGGGTCCAGGTCGACCAGGTGGCCGCCGCGCTGGCCGCCGCCGACGAGCCGGCCGACCTGCTGGTGATGCCCTACCTGGAGGGTCCCGAGATATCGGTCGACTGCCTCGGCGACCGCGACGGCACCCTGCTCGCCGCGGTCGGCCGCAGCAAGCACCGGCGCCGCCGGAGCTTCACCACCGCACCGCGGTACCTGGAGCCCACCCGCCGGCTGATCGAGTCCGTCGGGATGTCCTTCCTGTCCAACGTGCAGTTCCGCCACCTGGCCGGGGAGCCGGTGGTCATCGACGTCAACACCCGCCCCTCCGGCGGTCTGCACCAGCTGCGCCTGTGCGGCCTCAACCTGCCGTGGAACGCGGTGCAGCTGGCGCTCGGCGAACGGCCGGACACCGTGCCCACCGGGGATCCGGCCGGGATCGACTACACCCTGGTCTCCGGGATCCAGCCGGTCCTGCCGCGCCAGGGTTCGTTCGACCGCGGTCCGGCCGCGGTCGAACTCGTGCACTGACACCCGTACCGACACCCGCGAACCGCCGCCGGCGCCACCCCGCCGGCGGCCACCGCCCCGGTCGCCGCCCGTGCTCCGCCCGGCCCCGCTACAGCGGGCCGTCCCAGTCCAGCGTCGGCTCCAGCACGCCCTCCAGGGTGAGCAGCCAGCGCTTGACGTCGATCCCGACCCGGCCGCCGCCGAATCCGCCGATGCCGTCCGCCGCCACCACGCGGTGGCACGGCACCAGCAGCGCGACGGGATTGGCCGCCATCATCTGCCCGACCGTCCTGGCCGCCAGTCCCGGCTCCGTGACACCCTCGAACACCCCGCTGCGGGCCGCCAGTTCGCCGTAGGTGATGGTCCGCCCGAACGGCACCTCGTGCCAGAGCGTCCGCAGCACCGCGCGATGCGGTCCGGTGCTCAGGCTCCAGTCGATGGGCAGCCCCAACTCCCGCCGCCCGCCCGCCAGGTACTCGGCTATCCGCCCGGTGACCGCGTCGATCTTCGACCGGTCGGTGCACGGCGGCCGCTCGCCCGGCTGCCCCACGTAGCCCGCGGCCGCCACTCCCACCTGCGTCACCGCGATGTGCATCGGACCGCTCGGCAGCGGCGTCTCCACCGTCATCCAGGACATCGCCGTCGGCTGTGACACGGACTGCGGCACGCTCGGGCCCCCACCCTCCTCCGCCGGGCCGGCCACCGGCCACGCCGGTACCCGCGGGGCGCGCGAGGACCACCCGCCCCGCTCGCCATCGTACGGCGGGTCCGCCCGGCGCGGCCCGGTCGTCACCACCGCCGCCGGAGCGGGCCGCGCCCGCGTCGCTAGAGCCGCGCCTTCAGCTCGGCGGCCGTTCCGCGCGCCCAGCGGGACAGCTCGGTCCGGTCGACCGCCCGGCCCTCGCACAGGGCTTCGAGCTGCGCCTCGTTGATCCGGTTCGGCCCCGGGATCTCCAGCAGGTAGGCGAGTTCCTCCAGCACGGTGGCGAGCCGCTTGGCGTCCGCATGCTCCAGGGCGACCGCCGCCTCGTGGTGGCTGATGGTGAGAGAACCGGGCATGGCCAACCTCCTCCGTTCGCCCCCGCCCCTCCACCGTACGACCGCTCCGGCGGCCGTGCCCGCCGCGTCGGCCTCCGGAGCCGGTCCCGGCCGAGCGGGCCCATCGGTTCCGGCGCGGCCGGCCACGTTCCGTCGCGCACCGCGGCTACCACCGCCGTCGGCGCACCGCCGGCACCGCCCCCACCACGGCCCCGGCACCCAGCTGCCACAACGCGCCGAAGGCCAGCACCGCCCCCACCCCGACCCGGTCCGCCAGCGGCCCGGCCGCGGCCAGCCCGACGGGTCCCAACACGAACGCCCCCAGGCCGCCGAACGCGCTCACCCTGGCGAGGACTTCGGCCGGCACCCAGCTCTGCAGCGTCGTGCTGTACAGCGTGCCGCAGACCGCCGCACCGACACCCGCGAGCAACGCGGCCACCACCACCGGCGCCAGCGGCGCCCCCACCGCCAGCGCCGCCGAGGGCAGTGCCCACCCGAACGTCGCCACCGTCGCCACCAGGAGCGGCCGGCCGGGGCGCCGGCCCAGCATCAGCAAGCCGCCGAGCACCGCCCCCGCCCCGTAGCCGCCCATCACCAGCCCCCAACCGCGCGCCCCACCGAGCCCGTGCTGCGCGGTCAGCGGGCCGAGCACCAGGAACGGTGCCCAGACCAGCAGGTTGGACAGGCCCATGTGCGCCGTGGTGATCCAGAGCCAGGGCCGCGAACGGAACTCGGACCAGCCCTCACGCAGTTCGGTGAGCATCGAGCCGCCGTCGCCCTTCCGCCCCCGCGCCGGCGGGGCGAGCCGGGCGAGCGCCACCGCGCCGATCCCGTAGGTGGCGGCGTCGATCAGCAGGACCGCCGCCGGGCCGCACCCCGCCGTCACCAGGCCGGCGGCGGCCGGACCGGCCACCGTGGTGGCCGAACGCGCCAGCCCCAGCAGCGTGTTGGCGTCCGGGAGCCGGCCCGCGTCCCGCACCAGGCCCGGCACCAGCGCCCCGAACGCCGGCAGGAACACGCCCTCTCCCAGGCCCCACACGGCGACCAGCACCACCATCGCCCAGAGCGGCGCCCGGCCCGACACCAGCACCAGGGCGAACACCGCCTGCACCGCGCCCCGCAGGACGTCCGCGGCCAGCATCACCCCCCGGCTGCCCAACCGGTCGGCGACCACCCCGCCGGCCAGCATGACCAGCACGATCGGGAGGATCCGGGCCGCCATCACCCACCCGAGGTCGCTGCCGCCGCCCCGGCGCCGAGGACGGCGAACGCCACCGCCACGGGCGCCATCGAGGAGCCGAGCAGCGAGGTGGTGTAGCCGACGAAGAACCATCCGAAATCGCGTTCACCCAGCACGGCCAGCCGGTCCGCCCACGTCCGTGGCGCCGTCGCTCCCGGCTCGGGTGCGCGATGCGCATCCACTGCCATGGGCGCCAAGTCTGCCGCCGATTCCCGACCGCGGACAAGGCTTCCGGCGGACCAACTTGAGCCTTTCAGCATCAATTCTTCCCGAGCCGGAACTCGCCGCAGTAAAATCGTCCCTTAGCACCGTCTGCCAGCTGTTTTACCGCGACAACCGACGGTCCCTCACTCAGTCTCCGTATCCATTTACTGCGGAAAGAAGCGTTGTCATGCCGAGCGTCCAGCCCGTCGAGTACGCGGTCGCCGTCGAGCGCTATCTGGCGACCGCCGAGCTCGGGGCCGCCTCCCGCCGGATCTACCGGATCGCTCTGGACACCTGGGCCTGGGCTCTGGCCGACCGCCCCGCGCCCGGCGGGCCCGAGCGGCGCCGCGCCCGACCACCCGTCCTCCCGCTCGCGCTGCTCGACCACCCGCAGACCGCCACCCGGCTCCGGTCCGCCGCCGCCCACCGCGCGGCCACCGCCGATCCGCGCACCTTCAACCGCGAACTCTCCACCCTCCGCGCCGCGCTCAGCTGGTGGCGGGCCCAGGGCTGGATCACCACCGACCCCACCGCCGACCTCCGCCCGCAGCCCCTGCCGGACGTCGCCGGCCCGGCCCCGCTCGACCAGGAGCATCTGCGGGTCCTCTTCGGCCTCCGCGCCCCGCTGCGCGAGCAGACCCTCTGGCGCCTGCTCCACGAGAGCGGAGCCCCGGTCGAGACCGTCCTCGCCCTCGACGTCGACGACCTCGACCTCCTCCACCGCCGCAGCCACCCCTCGGCCGCCCCCGTCCACTGGCGGGCCGGGGCCGCCGGCCTCCTCCCCCTCCTCCTCGCCGGCCGCACCGCCGGCCCGCTCTTCCTCACCGACCGCCGCGCCCCGGCCGCCACCCCCGCCCCGGACCGCTGCCCCCACACCGGCCACGCCCGCCTCTCCTACCGTCGCGCCGCCGAACTCTTCACCGCACACACCCGGCCACTCGCCCCCGACTGGACCCTGCGCCGCCTGCGCGGCACACCGACGCCGACCCGGAAGCCCGCCGCCACGGGCAGCCCCTGAGGACCCTCCGGGCCGGCGGGCCGGGCCACCTCAACCGGGCGGGTCCGTCACACGCGGAGCCCCCTATCGGGTTCGAACCGACGACCCCCGCTACACAGGACAAGCCCGGATCGTGACCGCCGGGCGGGTTCCCAACAAGCGACTCAGCTCAGCTGGTGTGCCATCAGACCAGCTAAGCCCTGGCGGAGCAGCCCGTCGTGGACGGCTGGGCGCCTACAAGGACATCCCAAGACCGATGCGGGTGCCCGCACGGTCGCGCTCGACTCCGAGACCGTCTTGGGGGTGGACCGCGAGCGGTAGCAAGCCGACTGCGAGGAGTGGGACGCCGCCTGGACCGAGACCGGCCGGGTGTTCACCAAGGAGAACGGCGAGTGGCTGCGTCCCACCCTCGCCGGTTCCGCGAGCCGGCCGAGGAGGCCGCTCTACCGCCGATCCGGCTTCACGACCTCGGGCACGGGGCGGCGAGCCTCGCTCACGCGGCGGGCGCGAACCTGCACTCGCTCAAGGGAATGCTCGGCCACTCATCGATCGGCATCACCTCGGACCCCTACACGACCCCGCTCCCCAGGTCGACCGGGCGATTGCCGAGGCGGCAGCGCGGCTCGTCTCCCGGCCGAACAGGCCACGCAAGGTTGCCCAGTCCACGGCGGCCACCCAGCCGACCGGACCCTCCGCTCATGCAAACGGCCTCGGACGAGAAGTCCGAGGCCGTGATCAAGCTCCCAGACGACCAAAGCTGCAGCTCATCCAGGATGGTTCGCGGAGCCCCCTGTCGGGTTCGAACCGACGACCCCCGCTTTACAAGAGCGGCCGTCGGGCACCCTGCGTGACCTGCGGCTCGCCTATGCTGCCGACTCCCCGACCACTGCACCGCAAGCGCCCGCAACTGACCGCCACGTACCGCTGGTTCTGGCACGCCGATGGCACAACACCAGCGGAGTCAACCGCTGATCCTGAGGATCCTCGATCGAAGCATCACAAAGACAGTGCGCATCCGGCGCCAGACGTCATCCCCTATTGGTCAGTCGCGACACTGCCTGGGATGCTATAGACGGTCTTTCTTCCCTTTCCACCAGAGCGCACCACTTCGCCAGCCTTGTGCATTTTACTGAGCGCATACGCAACCTGACGTGGAGTCAATCCCGACCTGTCGGCAATATCTGCCGCCGCCATGGGGCCTTTAGCGAGCAACCCCTTGATCAGCAATTCGTTCAGCAAGCCGGCCTCGCGCGTCCTAGGCTTTGGTTGCCAAAGTTCGCCAATGACCTCCGGCTCCGAATCAAACAACGTCAGCGAGCTTTCTCGCGCAACACCATTTTCCCCGGCAATATTAGGGCTAAGCTGATAAACGCGTCCGCCTCGCTCCCCCATAGCTACAGCCACTCCAGAATCGACCAAACCAGCCAGCGCCGATCGGGCCTCCCTGGAGTCCATGGGGAACGCCTCACGCAGCGTGCTATTGGTCCATCTCTTACCGTGGCGCATCGCCACTAGCGCATGCCTCTGGGTATCATCCAGGGAACTTGCCGCAGGCAGGGTAGCAAGCCAGTTAAGATCCTCGGGCCCCAACAGGGTGTGGTTTGGCACCCTCACGGTAAACCGAACAACCTGGTCATGAAACCTGGGCGGGACCATCCCCGCCCGGCTCAGGCTTTCCAATACCGTAGGAATTCCACTGGCCAAACCCTCAACCACTCGCAAGTCCCTGCCAAACCTGACATTCTGGCAGATTCTCAGCAGGTGGCCGTTGCGCGCAGATGACACGCCCCCCTTACCCAGACGATCGACCGTGACACCCCACAGTCCGCCCGGGTTACTCAGAACGAGCTGCGAGATGTCGAGCTTCAGGGAGATTGGTTCCGGTAGTGCATATGGCCCAAGGTCTCGATGGATAAGGGCATTCGACAGAAGCTCCCGAACAGCCTCCGTCGGATACTCAGGCTCATCCCTTCCGTGCCCATTGGCACCAAACCGTACCCGGCTCCTGGTGTTTCGCTGGACCCACTTCAATGCTTCATCCAGCATTACAGGAATCGGGCCATCGAACTTCCTCGAGTCAACAGCTCTCGTCCCCGCAGGGTCATTCGGCCCGGGGGCGAGACTAGCTTGAATAACGAGGTTCGGAAAGAACTGCTGAGGATACTCGCCAAGTGCTAGAATTCCAGCTAGCGTCGGATGCCCGGATTCTGCATCGACCACGCCAGTCTTAACCAGGATCTGCTCATCCGAAAATCTAGCTAGGGAGCTAGATGACCTTTTACATGTCTCTAGATAGGCTGCGACGAGATCAGGGTTGAGATCCCCCCTGCCGGCTTCAGGAACCGGAGAGATGTCAAACTTGGGAGTCTCACGATTGGCCAAAAAGGCCTGCTCCTCTATCTGCGAGATCTCATAGTCGCCATCATAGCTACGCAGGTAAGCCTTCCCGGTTGACCTCACCTTGCATGGCTTTGCAGAGCTAGGGATCTCGTCTACTTCGGCAACAACAAGCGCCGCACCCTCCAGACTGAAGTCGAAAACACGGAGAGTGACCGGCGGCTGAAGCGCCGAGCGAGCCACTGACGCTAGCGCCTTCTTGCAAGCCGTGGCGTCGTACACACCCACCGCGCTGAAGTGGCGGGCCTCATCCAAGCCGAGGATGAGGGTTCCTCCTCCGGGGGTGTTGGCGAACGCCGATAGCGACTCAGCAACCTGGGGGAACCCCCCAGCCGCGAGCTTGACCTCGACCTCAGCGAAGTCACTTCCTTCGCTGCGGAGGTCAGCGATGATCGTCGTCAGCTCATCCAAATCCACAACCTAAATCTACAACCTCCCGTCGTTGTGCATTTGACAGACGCCACAACAGGTTGATGCGCCAACGCTGGGTGAGCACCCCCGCGGGGACGAGCCCAGAACAGAGGTTCCAGCGACGGAAGCACACGCTCAGGGGTGGTGGAGCGGTTTTGGCCGGTGTCCTGTCTGGTCTGGGGTCGAGCATGATCGGGGGGCCGTAAGCTGTTGCGACTCGGTCAGGGCTTCTGGGCCTGACCGCAATTTGGCCGAGTGGCCCCCCGGTCTTGCTCGACGCGGGTCCCGGTCCTGGCAGGTGGGTAAAACCGTGGAGCCACCCGTCACCAGCCACGGCCGGTAGTGACCTGTACCCATGTCCTCCCGCCTGGCGCGGCCGACGCCGCCGCCGCGGGGCGCAGACAGGAGCGGCGGCGAGCGGCAGGGCCGCGCGCTGGCGCGCCGCGCGCGCCCTTGAACCCGTAGAGAAGAGTTTTACGCATCCCTCCTCCCCTTCATCCCACCCCCTCACCTCCCCCTTCCCCCTGCTTCTGGGCCGGCTGGCCGCCTATGATCGGCAAGCTATGAACTGACGGTTCTTCACCATCCTGCGCGGGGGCCATGGATACGATCACCCAGCTTGTGACCATCGCGGCCGTGGTTCTCGGTGGGCTCACGACGTACCTGACGAACAGCCTGATGGAGCGGAGCAGGCGCAAGGACGGGCTACGGCTCCGCTGGGACGAGAAGAAGCTGGACGCCTACGCCGACTACGTCGGGCAGGTCCGGACCACGATCCACATCTCAGTCCTCCTGTACGAAGTCCGGGAAGAGATCCGGCAGATGCCTCGTACTGAACACGAGCTGTCGATGGAGCTGACCGAGGCTGGTGGGGACCAGGCCAAGGCCTTCGAGCGGGTCATGCTGCTCGCCGGCGACGAGGTGATCGAGGCAGCTCACGCGATCCAGGAGACCCTTGCAGCGATCGGCTGGCAGGCTCGCGGGATGGTCGACGGCACCCTTGCCGACTGGCGGGCATTGCACACCGAAGCATTCAAGGCGATCAACCGGTTCCACGAAGCCGCTCGCGCCGACCTTGGTGTCGGGGGCCGCTTTGAGGGCGACCGACACACCGCTCGTGGGCTCCTGCTGCCTGGCGCCCGGACTGCCGGCGAGTCGACCGACCGCGCCTCCTGAGCCCGGGCAGCGAAACGGCCCCAGCGAACTGCCAGGGCCGGTCCTGCCGCATCACGTTCAGCCAGCGTCGATCCGCCAATTCTCCAGCGCCAACAGCGCCTCCGCCCGGGCCTGGACGACGGCCATGCGGGCCGCTCGCTCCACCTCCTGGCTGTGCGCCGCCTGGTGGGTGCTCTGCCCGGGCCACTTCCGATACAGGAGTCCGGTCTCCTCGATGAACCACCCGCGGCTGACCGCGTTGAGCGCCAGCAGCAGCCCGGTGTCCTCGGACGCCGGAAGCGCCATCCACCCGCCGAGCGCGAGCAGCAAATCCCGTCGCACACACAGCGTCGCAGGGTGCACCTGGGCACGGAAGTCGTGCGCCTTCCAGTGGGCCAGCACCTCGCCGCGCTCGACCGGTCCGGCCGGCGGGTCCTGGTCGAAGCCGACCGTGCTGCCGTCCGGCAACAGGTCGAGCACGCGGGATGTCGTCCACGCCACGTCCGGCCGGGCGGTGAGCACTGCAAGATCCCGCGCCAGTGTCCCGGGTGGCAGCATGTCGTCGGCGTCGAGCACCTTCACGAACTGCCCGGTGGCCCGGGACAGCCCCATCGTGCGCGCCATGCCCGCCCGCCCGTGCCGGCCCTGGCCGAAGCTGATCCGAGCGTCGTCCGGGACGTGCGGGGCGACGTCGTCCGTCTCGCTGTCTTCCTGGATCACCCACTGCCAGTCCCACCCGTCCGGCAAATCCTGCTCCAGCAAGGACTTGTAGGCATCCGCCAGATACTCGGCGCTCGGGCCGTGGACAGCCGTGATGACGGTAACGAGGTTGGTCATGCTCACCACCTGTTCAGCTTGGTTGTGTAGACCATTTCAGTACGGTCACCCGGGAGCACCACATCGGCGACCTCGACCACGCGGTCTGTCGTGTCGATGCAAGTCTTCCGGAGGAGGATCACGGACACACCCATCGGCAGGCCGAGTTCTTCGGTTTCCTCCGGCGTCGGGGGCCGGGTGCGGAAGGTCTCCACGACGCGGTCCAGCTCGATCCCGACGCTGAAGAGCTGGTTCTGCGTGCCACCCGGCCACGGCTCCTGGTCCTCGCTGAGCAGGTCCGGGTTCCCCGCGATCATGTCGAGTACGAGGTAGGACCGGGCGACGTTGAACGGTGCGCGCTCCTCGCTGTAGCGGGTGCGGTAGGTGCGCTGGAGCAGGATCGTCCCCTCGGGGATGCCGAACGCTGCGGCGAGATCGGCATCCGCCGGCGTCTGCTCGTACTTGGCCGCGAACACCAGATCGTTCACGGTGAGCCCGGTGTCGTGCTCGGTGGCGCCGGTCTTCAACCGCTCCGCCTCCGACTCGCGGGCGCGGTCCTTCTCCCACTGATGCCGCAGATTGTCGCGCGTGACCGGGGTCGGCTGCCGGCGGACGAACGTGCCCCGACCGTGCTGCTTGTCGACCAGCCCTTGCGCCTGGAGCACTCCGACCGCCTGGCGCACGGTCGGAACGCTCACCTCGTAGATGTCGGCCAGCTCAGTCTCAGCGGGGAGCCGCTCGCCCGGGGGCAGGCTTCCGTCATCGATCTGGGCCGTGAGCTTGGCCGCGATCTGCTCGTAGCGCTTCGCCATGGTGCTGGTCACCGTCCTGTCGGGGTCTCCCGCTCATCCTAAGTCCTAAAGAGGTGTTGACGACTAGCTGATGAGCCGTCATAGTCATGGGGACAGCAACTCCTAATGAGGACTTGAAGACAAGATCTCATGAGGTGCTGATGACACCCGGTATCTGCCGTGGTGAGGCTGCTCCGAGGGTCGATAGCTCCCCCCGGACCAGATGAAGGAGCCCAGCTCATGCGCTTCATCCCCGTCGACACGACCGCCGCGCTGGTGATGGTCGCCCAGGCGCCCCGCCCGAAGCTCAAGGACCGCCGTACCGGCGAGATGGCTATGGACACCGAGACCGGCGCGCCGCTGGTCACCCTGGACGTCACCTTCGTGGCCAACGGCGAGGCTGACATCCTGTCCCTGACCGTCCCGCAGCCGGGCATCCCGGACGGTCTGGCGCCCGGCATGCTGGTCAGTGTCACCCGGCTCATCGCGCGGCCGTGGGAGAACGAGTTCAACGGTCAGAAGCGCTCGGGCATCGCGTTCCGCGCCGACGCCGTGACCGTCACGTCCGCTCCGGCCTTCGCCGGCGCGAGCGCCTGATCGCCATGGACGCCTTGACGACGGCGCTCATTGAGCTGGGCGTCCCCGCTGCAGCCCTCGGTTCCGGCGCCCTCTACGCGAGGGCCAAGCTCCCGCGCACCTACTGGGCGACCGTCGGCCTGCCACTGACCGTCCACCGCATCCGGCGCGACTACGAGAACGTGATGGAGGCGTGCGGCCTCACCGTCGAGCCCTCGTTCTGGCGGGCGATGGCCTCCTCGGCCACCAACCGACCGGCGCGCCCCGCGATGCCCAAGATCCGCAGCATCACCGCCAGCTCGACCGGACTCCGGATACGGCTCCGGCTCGCCCGCGGTCAGGAGACGGCAGACATGCTGAACGCCACCGAGCGACTGCGGCACGCCTGGGGTGTCCACGCGGTGTACGCCTCGGAGGTCAAGCCCGGTGTGGTGGACCTGCGGGTGGTCGGCTTCGACGTGCTGCGAAACGTCCGCATGCCGCGCCGGGCCACCGCCAAGTCCGCCGGCCTGCTGCGGGTCCCGGTCGCAGTCCGAGCTGACGGAACCGTCCACTACCGGGACTTCCGGCAGGTCCCCAACGGGCTCAACCTCGGCGCCAATCAGTCCGGCAAGTCGATGTACACCCGGAACCTGGTCCATGGCCTTGCCGCTCAGCCAGTCGCCCTGGTGGGCATCGACTGCAAGCGCGGCGTGGAACAGCGCCCCTTCGCCCCGCGGCTGTCCGCCCTGGCCACCGATCCGGGCGAAGCGCTCGGACTGCTGCTGGCGCTGCTGGTCGAGATGGACGACCGTTACGACCTGATCCGCGCTCATCAGGGTGTCCCCGGTTCGGTAGCTGCTGAGGATGTGACCGCCGACATCTGGGGCCTGCCCGCCAAGGTCCGACCGGTGCCGATCGTGGTCCTGGTGGACGAGATCGCCGAACTCTTCCTCGCCGCCGGCAAGGCCGATGAGGAACGACGGAACCAGATCGTCATCGCGCTCATCCGTCTCGCCCAACTCGCCCGCGCCGCCGGCATCTTCCTGGATATCTCGGGTCAGCGCTTCGGCTCAGAGTTGGGCAAGGGTGCCACGCTGCTCCGTTCCCAGCTCACCGGCCGCACTGTCCACCGGGTCAACGACCTGGAGACCGCGCGCATGGGCCTCGGCGACATCTCCGAGACGGCCATGCTCGCCGCTACCCGGATCAGCCCCGACATGCCCGGGGTTGCTGTCGCCGGTGACACCTCGGGCCGCTGGTCCGAGATCCGCACGCCGTATCGCTCGCTTTCCGAAGTCGCTGACCGCTGCGCGAACTTCCGTCACCTGGTGCCGACGCTGCCGCGCCTCGCGGCCTTCCGCCCGCAGGTCGCATCGGCTGCCGCTGCGGTGAGCGTCCCGCCGATGCCCTCGGCACCGCCGATCTTCGCGCCGGTTCCGGCCTCCGAGTAGAGCCCCCGCCCACGGTCGGCGTGACCGCCCCACGCCAAGTCCCTGCCCCCGCCATGCCCCGAACCGAAGGAGAACGCCCGTGTCCCACAAGCCCTCCATCGCCGAGATCGGCGCCTTCATCGGCCGGCTCAAGGCCAACGCTGAGAGGGGTGGCAACCCCGGTCCGCTGCTGGCTGATAAGGCCGACCTGTTGGAGCGCATCGCCAAGGCCAACCCGGGCGACCGCGACGCCGCCGAGGTCGCCCGCGACGCCCGTGCCGCCGCCCGCGCCCAGCGCGTGAACCGGTGACCGCCGTGGCCGCCCGCAAGCGCCCGTCGGCGCCCAAGCCCGCGCCCTGCCAGCCCTGCGAGGGCACCGGTCAGATCACCGAGGTCGTCTACACCGGCCGCGGCCCGCACCGCCGCCGGCTCGCCGAGCAGGAAGCCACGTGCCTCGACTGCCTCGGCACCGGGGTCGCCATGGAGGTGCACCAGTGATCCGGATCCGCGTGACCTGCGACATCGACTCCGTGGCCGCTGTGGTCGCCGACCTGTGCCGCCTCTGGACGGTGCACGACGTCAAGGAGTACCCCGCCCGGAACCCCGGCCAGCGCCGCGTCTACATCACTGCGTCCCGCCGCACGACCCGTACCAGGTAGCACCCACTCGCCGAGACCGGGCGGCCCACCGCCGGCTCGCCCGGTCTCCAACCCGCCGAACTGGAGGTGAACCGACATGCGCCGACTTCCCAAGCTGGACGCCGTCCTGGCGCAAGCGGTGATCGCTGCCGCACTGTCCTTCGCCCACCTGCACGACCTCGCAGAGTCCGCCGGTCAGGCCGGCTGGAAGTCCTGGGCCTACCCGGTGTCCGTCGACCTACTGCTCGTCGCCGCCTGGCGTCGGCTGCGGTCCGGGGCCTCGGTCCGGCTCGCCTGGTGCTGGTTCGTCATTGCCCTGGCCGCCTCGCTCGGCGCCAACGTCGGCACCGCCGGACTGCTCGACCTCGGCAACGCCCCGGCCTGGCTCCGCGTGCTCGTCGCCGGCTGGCCCGCGGCCGCGTTCTTGGGCGGCACCCTGCTGGCCCACTCGACGGCCGTGCCCACGCCGGACGCCACTCCGGTTGAACCTGACCAGGTCGCCCCCAAGGACGACGAACTGCCGCCGCTCTACTCCCCGGCTGCCGAGCCGGTGACCGAGCCGACTGAAGTGCTCCCGCCGCCTCCCGTCCCGGAGCTCGCCCCAATTCCCTCGCCGGAGCCGACTCCGGAGCCGGCTTCCGCAGCGGTCCCGACCGTCCCGTCCTTCCTCCTCGACCACGCCCGGAAGGTCGCCGACGACCACCGCACCCGCACCGGCAACCCGATCGACGCCGCGACGCTCCGCACTCGGCTCGGCATCAAAGATCCGCTCGCCTCGGCCCTCGTCGCCGAACTCGTCTGAAGGAACGGCCTGATGAACATCTCGCTGCCCCTCCTCCCGGTACTCGCGCTCGTCGCCTGGTTCATCGTGCGGAATCTCCGCCTGCGCTGGTGGGCCGTCGCCGCACTCGTCCTCCTCGGCTTCTACCTCGCCGGCTCCTCGGCCGGCCCGCTGATCGACAAGACCACCCGCGACAGTGTCGAGGTCATCAACAAGACCGGCGCCAAGTAGCCGACCAGATCGGAGAGTTCGCATGAACGTCACACTCCTGAACCTGCCGCCGCTGGTCACGGTCGACGGCTCCGGCCTGGCCGCCGAGATCGAGGCGTACTTGGCCACGCTGCCCGCCCCGGTCCGCGTCCCGGTCCCGTACATCTCTCCGCTCGGCTCCACCGTGCAGCCCTGGAACTCCGGGTACCCGCTTCCGCAGCTCACCCTGCTCGACCGGCTCACCCGGCGCCCGGCTCGTCCGGTCCCGGTGACTGCCAGCGACCACCTGCGGCTCGTCTCCCGGTACATCACCGCCGTGGGCTGGTTGCAGGGCGCCATGTGGGACTCCGCCGGCCGGGTCTGCCTCCTCGGCGCCCAGACCGCCGTCCTCGTCCACGGCTACGGCACCCCGACCACCGTCCAGACCGCCCGAATTCAGCTCATGGAGACCCTGCACGCCACCGGTCGCCCTGTGCGCTCCCCGGACGAGTTCAACGACCGACCCACCACGCGGCAGGCCGACATCCACCACCTGCTCGACCGCGCCGCCGCCCGCGCTCTGTCGCTCGGCCTCTGACCTCCCCAGGGACGGCCAACACGCCGCCAGCATCCCGCCGTCCCGGAGATCGCAACCCTCCACCGCCCATCACGAAGGACCGCTCATGGATCTGCCCACGATCTTTGCCGCCGGTGCACCGCTGATCGGATGGACCACCCACAGCGCCTGGCTGAACCGCCGCCTGGCCACCGCCCGCCGTGACCCGCTCACCGGGCTCCACACCCGCGACGGCTTCACCACCCGCGCCCACCGGTTGATCGAGCACTACCCCGACCGCGCGTCGGTGCTGCTGATCGATCTGGACGACTTCAAGGCGACTAACGACACCCACGGCCACGCCGCCGGCGATGCGGTACTCGCCGCCACCGCCGAACGCCTCTCCACCTGGGTCGGCCGCTCCGGCGTTGCCGCCCGCCTCGGCGGGGACGAGTTCGCTGCCGTCGTCCTGGACGGCCCCGGCCGCCTGCCTGGCCTGCTCGCGGCCCTCCACCGGCCGGTTGCCTATGCGGGCTACCTGCTCCCGGCCGCCGCCTCGGTGGGCATCTGCCCCGTCGCGGAGCTGCCGGTCGTCTCGCTCACGGACGCGCTCGCCGCCGCCGACCGGGACATGTACGCGCACAAGCGCGACGGCCGCACCTCCCGCCGCCGCTGACCTCAAGACCAGCCCCGGGGCGGCAACACGCCGCCAAGCATCCCGCCGCCCCGAGGCCGCAACCCCTTCCCGAACCGAAGCCCACGAAGGAGAGCACCATCATGCCCCAGCACAGCCACGCCCCGAGTCGGATCTGCCCGGACTGCTCGGGTCACGCCACGGCGCACATCGCCACGGGCGTGCGCCTCCGCGACGGCTCCCGCGCGACCGTCCCGGTCAGCTGCCCGACCTGCCACGGCGCCGGCACCGTCGCCCGCCTGCTGGCCCTGGTCGCCAAGGCCATCTGACATGGCCCTCCTCGACTGGCGCGATTCCCGCCACTGGGCCCAGAAGCCCGCCCCCTGTGGCGTCTGCGACAAGCCGACCAACCTGCGCTCCGACCGCGGCAAGCCCGTCCACAAGGTGTGCGCGGAGCAGTGGACCGAGCAGCACCAGAAGCCCGCCGCCCAGCAGTAGAACCTCTTCAAGAAGGGACGACCCGTCATGGGACTGTTCAACCGCAAGTCGAGCGAGACCCCGGAGGAGCGTTACGTGCGCGACGCTACCGAGCTGCGCGCAACCCAGGCGTTCAAGGCTTGGAAGGGCGCGTCCAACGACAGGCGAGAGGCGTGGACGAACGCGGCCAAAGCCGCCAATCACGGCAACGCCGAACAGGTCGCCGACGCCACGATCCGCTACCACCTCGCCGCCGACCGGGAGGACGGCCTCGCCGCCGAGTACGAGCGGTGGGGTTACAGCGAGCGACGCCGCAACGCCGGGTGACTCGAACTCAAGGCACCCGAATCGTCTGATCACAGCCCCGGAGCCCACGTTGAGCTCCGGGGCCCCTCCCGACTTGGAGGTGAACCACCATGACCGCCGTTGCCCCCGTCCCGGTGGCCGATCTCGTCGGCCTCGCCAGCCTCGGCACCATGCCCGCCCTCATGCGGCAGCTCTCCGGCCTCGCCGGCTGCACGTCGCCCATCCGGCTTGCCGGCTGGCGCACCGAGATCAACGAATCGACCGGACAGCTCCTCCACCACCTGGACTCCGCCGATCTGCCCGCCGGGAACCTGCTCGTACGCTGCGGCAACCGCCGCGTCACCCGCTGCCCGTCCTGTGCTGAAACGTATCGCCGCGACACGTACCACCTGATCACCGCCGGACTCGTCGGCGGCAAGGGCACTCCCGAGACGGTCGCCACCCACCCCCGGGTCTTCGCCACCTTCACCGCACCTGGCTTCGGCCCGGTCCACAACCGGCCCTCCGCCGGCCGCTGCCGCTGCGGCACCGCCCACGCAGCCGATGATCCGGCCCTCGGATCGCCGCTCACCCCGGAGACGTACGACTACGAGGGTGCCGTCCTGTGGAACGCGCACGCGGGCAAGCTCTGGGCCCGCTTCTCGATCCACCTCCGCCGGGAAGTCGCCAAGCGGGCCGGACTGACGCAGCGGGAGTTCCGGGACTTCGCCCGCATCTCGTTCGGCAAGGTCGCCGAGTACCAGAAGCGCGGCGCGATCCACTTCCACGCGGTCATCCGCCTCGACGGCCCCGAGGGTGGCAACGAGCGTCCGCCGGTTTGGGCCTCCGCCGAGCTGCTGACCGATGCAATCCGCGCCGCCGCCGACCGGACCGAGATCCCCGGCCCGCTGGTCGACGGCCGCGAGCACCGGTTCGCCTTCGGCAGGCAGCTCGACATCCGCACGATCCGCAACGCCGACTTCGCAGGGCCCGTCCCGATCACCGAACGGGCCGTCGCCGCCTACATCGCCAAGTACGCCACCAAGGGCGCCGAAACCGCGACCGGCACCCTGGACCGCCCCATGCGCCTGCTTGCCGAGATCGCCCAGTACGACATCCCCGAACACGCCCGCCGGCTCATCCGAACCTGCTGGAACCTCGGTGCCCGCCCCGACCTGGCCGGTCTCCGGCTCCGCGCCTGGGCGCACATGCTCGGCTTCCGCGGCCACTTCTCCACGAAGACCCGCAAGTACTCCACCACCCTCGGCGCACTCCGCGACGCCCGAACGGCCTGGCGCCGCGCTCAGACGCTAGAACGCCTCCATGGCCCCGAGGCTCTCGCCACCGAGGAGACCACGCTCGTCCTCGCCCATTGGGTCTTCGCCGGCCACGGCCTCACTCGTGGCGAACAGTGGCTCGCCGCTGCTATCCAACCCGCACCCGGTACGGAAGGAGAACCAACCCATGGCTGACCGCCTGTTGACCGCCGCACAGGTCGCCGAACGGCTCGGCACCTGGGAGACCAGCGGGGAGCGCTTTCCCCGCCGACTGATCGCCGAGCGCCGGATCGCCTTCGTCAAGGTTGGCCACCTCGTGCGGATCCCCGCCTCTGCCGTCGACGCGTTCATCGCCGAACGGACGGTGCAGCCGGTGACCACCCGCCGCCGGCCGCTCCGGAAGGTGGCGTGATGGCCAACTCCAGGGGCAACCGCCGGCGCTTCGGCTCGGTCCGCCAACTTCCCTCCGGCCGATGGCAGATCCGCTATCCCGATCCGGTCACCGGCCTGATGCGGCCCGGTGAGGAGACCTACCCCACCAAGACGGACGCCGAAGTTGCGCTCACGCTCATCGAGGCCGACATCAAGCGCGACCAGTGGACCGACCCGGACGCCGGGAAGGTCAAATTCGGTGACTTCGCCGACGAGTGGCTCAAAGAGCGGAAGTTGGAGGACACCACCCGGGAGCGGTACGAGGGCGTTCTCCGGCTGCACATCATGCCGGCGTTCGGCGCGCGTTTCCTCTCCGACATCACGCCCGCTCGGGTCCGGACGTGGCGTACCCGCCTCCTGGAAGCGGGAGTCGGCGAGCCGACTGTGGTCAAGGCGTACCAGCTCCTCCGCAGCATCATGACCACCGCAGTGGACGACGAGCTGATCAAGCGCAACCCGTGCCGGATCACGGGCGCCGACACCTACGACGTCCCGGAGCGCCCGGTCCTGACCATCCGCGAGGTGTACGCCGTTGCCGCGGCCATCCAGCCGCAGTGGCGGGCGCTGGTGCTGCTGACCGCGTTCACCACGCTCCGGCTCGGCGAGCTGGCCGCGCTCCGCCGGCGGGACGTCGACCTGGACACCCGAATCCTCTGGGTCCGCCGGAACCAGGCCGAGCTGAGCAACGGCAAGCTGATCACCAAGGCGCCGAAGAGCCGCGCCGGCTTCCGCCCGGTCTCGTTCCCGGACCTGATTGTCCCGGACCTCGAACGACACCTGGAGCGTCACGCAGCCAAGGGGCAGGAGGGACTATTCTTCGTCGGCCCCCGGGGCGGCACGCTCCGCCGGAGCAACTTCCGGGATGACTGGACGGCCGCCAAGGCCAAGGCCGGCGTCTCCCCGAATGTCCACTTCCACGATGTCCGGCACACCGGCAACAACATCGCCGCGCAGAACGGTGCCAGTACCCGGGAGCTCATGACCAGGATGGGCCACAGCACCACCCGGGCCGCACTGATCTACCAGCACATGACCAGCGACCGGGACCGCGCCATCGCTGACCGCATGGGCGAAGCCGTCCGCCAGGCACTACTCAATGAACCGCCTACAAGCGGCTCGGGGGCATCTGAGTAGCGGGACCGCTTGCACGCAACTCAACCAGCACCCCCGCCGGCCAGCTCTGTCCGCGCCACCCCGCGCGCACAGGGCTGGCCTTCCGGCGTCCCAGGGGAGACAACTTCCAGATTCAGACCTCGACATGTCAGCGCCATGATCTAGGGTCTGGCCATGACGACCTCCCTCGGCCCGATGGCTCCCGGCGACATCCGCACTCGGGCACAGATCCGACAGGAATTCGGAGGAAGCCCGCAGGGTGGCATCTGCCCCTCGGGCGAAAAGAAGAGTGTCAACCTCTACTCTGATCCAAGCGTCGGGGAGCACGTCGGCTACTACGACGGGTGGCTAGCAGAGGAAGACGAGCTAGGGCCTGTCTTTGAATATACCGGGGCGGGCCTGACTGGCGATCAGACGTTTGAGGGCACGCTCGGGCTAGGCAACCGCGCAATCCTCCGCCATGCCGAGCAAGGCCGAAAGCTGAGGGTATTCATCCGCGCAGGCACCGTTAAGGGAACTGCGACAGCGACGCACCGTTACGTCGGCGCCTTCAACCTTGACCAGCGACTTCCGTACGTCTGGCGGAAGGTGCGTGGAGAAAATGGCGAGGTACGAAGCGTAATCATCTTCCGCCTCCGGCCAGATGGCGCATTCGAAAGCTCTACATCGGATGCCCTTCCTGCGGCCACGGAAACCACCGCTGACTTCGTCCAGTTTCAGCCGATCACGGCATCAATGTTGAACTCGGGACCAGCAACCCAAGGGGCACTATCCCTTCCGGCGCAACGGGCCGGAGCAAAGGGGTCCGCTAAGAAGCGGACCGGGCACGCATCTACCGAGGGCATCTTTGTCGTGTCCGAGGCCTTTAACACGGAGATGAGCCTCAGGGCCGCGACCGCAGCAAGCATCGCCGTTCGCCGTGAGGCCGCACTGACAAAGGCGTACAGGGCCCACTTGGAATCAGCTGGACATAAGGTGGGTGCATTTCAGATCAGAGTCGAGGGTCTGAGCTCAACCCTTCGCACCGACCTCTACGACGCCACCGCTCACGTACTCTACGAAGCAAAGGGCTCAAGCTCCCGCGAGGACGTACGCATGGCCATCGGCCAGCTGCTCGACTACGGCCGATACGTGAAGACAGAAGCTCATCCGCATGAGCCTCGCCAGGTGGTGCTGCTTCCCACAGCTCCAGACCCGGACATTCGTGCCCTGCTTGAGCGCCACCAGATCGGCTTGGTGCACCAGCTGAGCGATGGTCGATTTACCGGCCCAGACATCCCAGCCCTGCGCTAGTCCACGGCGGGCGCTGCTCCAATCGCTAACCACCGCTAGCGATTGGAGCAGCATCCACCACTTTCTAAAAGCTCCATTTCTTTGCAGCAAACCCCAACGGTGTCGCACCGGAATAGGGCACCAGGTCTAGTGGGTGCATCCACGCATCGGAGAAATGGATGTTCAAATGGAGAGCCATGGGCAACAAAATGTCCTGATCCGGCACCGCATCCACCTGCATGAGCGATGACCCCGGCGATGGCGACCTGTCAAGGTTACCATTCTTGGGATCGGTCCATTGCAAGTGACCTTCACCAAGGACCCACACACTGTCCGGCCACTCGATTGGGTCGCGCCCCGCGCACCATTCCATCAGATGGTCGCCAATTGTCCCAAGCTTGAGACTGCCGAAGGCGACGATCATCCCAGACGTCGGGAAGAAGCTAAACTTCTTGCCATACGCCGATGTGGAACGAGGAATGAGCCCCGGAACTGGCCGGTAGGCCACTTTTCCAAGCCTGCGAACCTTGGCAATTTTTTCGCAGGCATCCACCAACTGTGCCTTGTCGAGTTTCGTCTTTACCTCAACCACGCCGTAGACGCACTCATTAGGGATGATTCTATAGCCGTTGAGTGTGGTGAACGGCGGCGTCCCTCGGTCAATAAGTACGATGTCGCACTGAGGCGAAACCTGCCCGGCAGAGGCCACAATCTCAGCACTGTGGACAGCCTCAACATGCGACGGCAGGTAGCCCGAGAAGAACTCACGTACCAGCGCCTCGCGTGACGCGCCGGCCTCACCGTTGTGGTTGAAGTTCCGGGACTGCTCAAAGTCGGCATGCATCTTCTTGGCCACAGAGCCGAGGATCATGCCGAGCTTCTCTTGGGTCATGACCGGATCCTAGGCTTCTCCGTGTGGCCGCGGCCGGTCGTTGCAACTTCTCGTCGGCGACTTCTGGCACGCCCGTGGCACAGCCCGGGTAGGACCGCAGCGACGACGAAGGGCCAGCTCCTCCGAATCACTCCGGTGAGCTGGCCCTTCTGCCCTGTCCGCTACTGAGCCCCCTGTCGGGTTCGAACCGACGACCCCCGCTTTACAAGAGCGGTGCTCTGGCCAGCTGAGCTAAGGAGGCATGGTGACCGTCCGCGACGAGGTCACGGCGGCACCGGGGGCAGTCTACCGGGCGGCCGTGGGGCGGTGGTGGCATATCCGGGGGATCGCGGGTGGGGCGGGCGTGATGGAACCGATGCCGAATTCCAGGGGTCCGGGGGCTGACAAGCGGCGTAGGCGCAGGTAGCGTCGCCCGGAGTTGACCCGCGCCGTGGTTCGGACCAGGAGCGGGCCCGCCACGACATCCACCTTTACTCGGATCGTCCGGCACGTTCCTGCCGGTGAAGGAGAGCACAGCCATGGCTTCTGTGACGTACGACAAGGCGACCCGTGTCTACCCCGGGTCCGACAAGCCCTCCGTGGACGCGCTGGACCTGGAGATCGCGGACGGTGAGTTCCTCGTCCTGGTCGGCCCCTCCGGCTGTGGCAAGTCCACCAGCCTCCGGATGCTGGCCGGCCTGGAGGACGTGAACGCCGGCGCGATCCGCATCGGCGACCGCGACGTCACGCACCTGCCGCCGAAGGACCGGGACATCGCCATGGTGTTCCAGAACTACGCGCTCTACCCGCACATGACCGTCGCGGAGAACATGGGCTTCGCGCTCAAGATCGCGGGCGTCAACAAGACCGAGATCCGCACCAAGGTCGAAGAGGCCGCGAAGATCCTCGACCTCACCGAGTACCTGGACCGCAAGCCGAAGGCGCTCTCCGGCGGTCAGCGCCAGCGTGTCGCGATGGGCCGCGCGATCGTCCGCGAGCCGCAGGTCTTCCTGATGGACGAGCCGCTGTCGAACCTCGACGCCAAGCTCCGCGTCTCCACCCGCACCCAGATCGCGGGCCTGCAGCGCCGCCTGGGCATCACCACCGTGTACGTCACCCACGACCAGACCGAGGCGCTCACCATGGGCGACCGCGTCGCGGTGCTCAAGGGCGGCGTGCTGCAGCAGGTCGACACCCCGCGCAACATGTACGACCGGCCCGCCAACCTCTTCGTGGCCGGCTTCATCGGCTCGCCCGCGATGAACCTGATCGACGTGCCGCTGGTGGACGGCGGGGTGAAGTTCGGCGGCTCGATCGTCAACATCTCCCGCGAGGACCTCTCCGGCGCCGGCACCGACAAGTCGGTGACCGTCGGCGTCCGCCCGGAGCACTTCGAGATCGTCCCGGCCGGCGGCATCGAGGGCGTCGCCGTGACCGTCAACGTGGTCGAGGAGCTCGGCTCGGACGGCTTCGTCTACGGCACCACCAAGCTCGGCGGCGAGGACAAGGACCTGGTCGTGCGCGTGCACGGCCGCCAGATCCCGCAGCGCGGCGAGACCATCCACGTCGTGCCGATCGCCAACGAGACCCACGTGTTCTCCACCAGCAGCGGTGCCCGCCTGAGCAACTGACGCTCGCGGCGGCGAACGACCCGGGCGGAGCCCCGCCGGACCGCGTGGTCCGGCGGGGCTCCGCCGTCGTTCGGCCGTCCGCACCACCCGCGTCAACACGGTGAAGGGACGAACCCGGACACCACGTCACTCGATGGTGTAACGGAGGGCGATCCGGGCCCCACCCAGCGCTACTCTCCTGAGCGTGAAGCAGCTAGTTCGCCGAATCGGCCAGACCATCGCCCTGACCCTGCCCGTGGTCCTGGTGACCACCGGCACCCTCGCCGTGACCAGGGTGCCGTGGGCTCCGCCGACCGGGCTGGACCAGCAGGTCGTGGCAGCCTCCAGCGAGGACGGCGCCGGCATCGGCCGGGTGCCCGCGGCCAAGGCCCCGGAGGGCCTGGCTCCGCAGGACGCCCTGCGCGTGGCCCTGCTGGAGGAGTTGCGCGCGCACAACCCGGGTAGCGCGCTGGACCTGCTGGAGCGCTCGATGCGCGAGCAGCCGGCCCTGACGCCGTACTGCACCTCGCTCGCCGGTGAGCTCGGCAAGGCGGCCGTGCGCAAGTACCAGGGGGACGTCCAGCGCGCCCGGTCCTTCGCCCGGCCGGTCTGTGACGGCTCGTTCGCCTCCGGGGTCGCCGCCTAGGGGTGCCACGCCCCGGCGGCCGCCCTATTGTGCAGGCATGACCGCTGACTCCGGCTCCGCCGCCGACCTCACGTCCGCCCGGGCACCACAGGCACCGCAGGCTCCGCAGACGGCTCAGGCACCACAGCCGTCGGCGGCCCCGCCCGGCACGACGGCCGTCACCCAGGCCGTCATCCTGGCCGGCGGCCAGGGCTCCCGGCTGCGGCCCTACACGGACGACCGGCCGAAACCGCTGGTCGAGATCCCCGGCACGGGGACGCCGATCCTCGGACACCAGCTCTCCTGGCTCGCCTCCGAGGGCGTCACCGACGTGGTCATCTCGTGCGGTCACCTGGCCGGCGTGCTGGAGGAGTGGCTCGACCGGACCGACCTGCCGCTGAAGGTCCGCACCGTCGTCGAGGCCGAACCGCTGGGCCGCGGCGGCGGTCTGAAGTACGCCGCCAAGGCGCTGCCCCGGCCGGACGAGCCCTGGTACGCCACCAACGGCGACATCTGGACCCGCTTCAGCCTGCGCGACATGGCCGCCTTCCACCACGAGCGGGACGCCGTAGCGACGCTCGCCCTGGCCCGTCCGCGCATCCCGTGGGGCGCGGTGGAGACGGACCAGTTCGGCAACGTGCTGGACTTCATCGAGGCGCCGCCCTCGCCCTTCCTGATCAACGCCGGCCTGTACGTCTTCAGCCCGGAGTTCGCCGAGCTGCTGCCGGACGTCGGGGACCACGAGCGGACCACGTTCCCCCAACTCGCGCGCGGCAAGCGCCTGGCGGGGTACCAGCTACCGCAGGGCGTCTACTGGCGCGCCATCGACACCGCGAAGGACCTCACCGAGGCGGCCAAGGAACTCGCCGCCGGAGCCGGCCACACGCCCCGGTAACCCACCCCGGCGGCGGCCCCACGGCCCTCGGGCCCCCGGCCCCGGGACCACGAACAGGTGGCCGGGTGCTCCCCCACGGAGCACCCGGCCACCTGTCGTCCCCGAGGGCCCGACGGCCCGACGACCCGTCAGGTCGCCGTCGGCGACCCCGGCCGGGAGTTCCGGGCCCCGCCGCCGGACAGCTCGGCCAGCGGCCCGCTGCCCAGCACGCCGCCGAGCAGCCCCGAGCCGGAGCTGCTGCTCGGGCTCGGCTTGGGCGCCGCCCCCGAACCGTTGCCCGGGGCCGGGGTGCTGCGCGACGCGGGCGCCGAGGCGGCCGGGGCCGCGGTCTGCGGCGCCGCCGGGGCCGAACTCGGACCGCTCTCCGGCTTGGTGGACCGCGCCTTGCCGCTCGGCGTGGGCGTCCCGGCCTTCGGCGAGGCCGTGCCCTGGGCCGGCGCCGAGGAGGACGGCGCGGACGAGCCGGCCGCCGGCGAGGCCGGCCGCGCGGGCGCGGGCGAGGTGGACGGCCCCTGCCCACCGGGGGTGGCGGAGGGCCCGCCACTCGGCCAGACCGGCGTGCCGTAGTCCGTCGCCGGCCGGGACGGCCCGGGGTGCGGACGGCCGCCGGTGCGGACCGCCGCGCCCAGCATCGACCCGAGCAGCAGGGTCAGGCCGACCACGACCGCGGTGACCACCGCACCGCGCCGCAGCACCCGCCGGCGCAGTGCCGCCGGCGCGACCGAGCCGTGGCGCCGCCACGCCTCCAGGTTGAGCCGCCCGTCCAACGAGGCGAACGGCGCTCCGGCGATCAGCAGCGGGCTCCAGGCCGCCAGGAAGATCAGGTCGGGCGTGTCGTAGACCGGCACGGCCCGCCAGCTGACGGTGAACAGCAGGGCGGCGGAGAGCAGCATCGCCGCTCCGGCCGCGAGCCGCTGCCAGAGGCCCAGGATGGTCAGCACGCCCACCACGATCTCGGTGAACGAGACCACCAGCCCCGAGCCCACCGGGTGCGCCATCGCGAACGACAGCAGCGGTTCGGCGACCTTCCAGGGGTGCAGCGAGGAGAGCCAGCGCATCATCGAGCCGCGCTCGCCGCCGTCGAAGTACACCGGGTCGCAGAGCTTGCTGAACCCGGCGTAGACCGAGAGCGAGCCCAGCACCGCGCGCAACGGCAGCAGCACCAGGCCGAGGTCCACCCGGCGGCCGGGGTACCACGGCGGCTTGCCCTCACCGGCGGTGGCGGAGACCTCGGGCAGCTCGCCGCTGGGCGTCCAGCCCTGGGGCGCGCCGACCGGGCCGACGCCCGCCTCGGTGGCGGTACCGGCGCCCTCGCGCGGCTGGCGCGGGACCGTCCGGGCACCCGCGTACGACGGGATCACCCGGGTGTCGTCGTCGGCCGTGGAGCCGCCCGGGGCGCGCCCGCCGACCCCGGCCGGCGCGGGCACGCCGGTCAGCCGGACGGCCTCCAGCAGCCGGGTGGCCGCCTGGTCCCCGGGGGGCGCCTGGCCGCTCCAGGTGACGGCGGTGACCCGGCCCTTGCGCCGCGGCGCGCCGGCACCGCCGGCACCGCCGGCCCCGGCGAGCGCCGGTACGGCCGAGGCGGGCACGACCACCTGCGGGGTGACCAGCGGACGGCGGATCAGGCCCTGGCCGGCGTACGGGTCGCCGAACGCGGCCCCGGTGGAGAGCGCTCCGGCCGGGGCGTCGATCAGCGGCGCCACCGGGGTGCCGAGCCGCAGCCGGAAGCTGGCCTGGGTGACGCTGAGGCGCGCGGGGTCGGACGGCACCTTGACGGTATTGAGGCCGGGGCCCGCGTCTATCCCGGTGCTGCCGTTGCCCAGGAGGGGGCGCCGAGGTGTTCTGGTGTCCACACCCGTCTAACCGGGTGACACCCGGTTAGGACACTCTCCCGAGTGGATGTCCGGCGCCCACTTGAAGTGATCATGAGAAAAGCGATCGGGCCCGGTCGGGCCCGGTCGCTTTCACCCGAATTGCGGGCGGACTGCGGAGAATCCGGAAGATCTCCTGCGCCGCCCGACCCCGCTGTGCTGCGGCGAAACGGCTCACCCGGGCACGGAAACGGCCCGGCCGGACCGCCGTACCGCCCGCCGGCCCGGTCGGGCCCGGCGCGGTACGACGGCCCGGCCGGGCCGCGCGTCGGGAGGTGTCAGCCGACCTTGCTGCGCAGGCGCGCGGCCTCGTACAGCACGATGCCCGCGGCGACGCCGGCGTTCAGCGACTCGGTGGCACCCGGCATCGGGATCCGCACGCGGATGTCACAGGTCTCCGAGACCAGCCGGGACAGGCCCTTGCCCTCACTGCCCGCGACGATCACGACCGGACCGGCCAGCGCCTCCAGGTCACCGATCTCGGCCTCGCCGTCGGCGGCCAGGCCGACCACCATCACGCCGGCCTTCTGGTAGGCCTCCAGCGTCCGGGTCAGGTTGGTGGCCCGGGCGACGGGCAGCCGCGCCGCGGCACCGGAGGAGGTCTTCCAGGCACCGGCGGTCATGCCCGCCGCCCGGCGCTCGGGGATGACCACGCCGTGCGCGCCGAAGGCGGCGGCGGAGCGGACCACGGCGCCGAGGTTGCGCGAGTCGGTGACCCCGTCGAGCGCCATGATCAGCGCGTCCTCGCCGTTGTCCGCGGCCTGCGCCAGCAGGTCCTCGGGGTGCGCGTACTCGTACGGCGGGACCTGCAGCACCAGGCCCTGGTGGTTCATGTTGCCGGTCATCTGGTCCAGCTGCGGGCGCGGGGCCTCCATCAGCGGGATGCCCCGGTCGTTCGCGGCCTGGAAGGCGTCGCGCACCCGGTCGTCGGTGTCGATGAACTGCAGGACGTAGAGCGCGGTGGCCGGCACCCCGCCCTGCAGGGCCTCGACCACCGAGTTGCGGCCGAAGACCAGCTCCGCCGCGCCGGCACCGCCACGGCCGCCCTTGCCGCCACCGCCGGCCCGGCGCATGCCGGCCCGGGCCTTGGCGTCCCGCTCGCGCTTGACCGCGGCGTTGGCCGCGCGCTGCTTCGGGTGCCCCTTGCGCTCCGCGCCGGGGGGCGTCGGGCCCTTGCCCTGGAGCGCCTTCCGGCTGTGGCCGCCGGTACCGACACTCGCGCCCTTCTTCGACCCGGGGTTGCGGCGGTTCCTGCGTGCACTGTTGCCGGCCATGGCTGTACTTCCTGTCTGTCCGGCATGCCCGGCCGCACCGTGAACCCGGTGCCGGCCGACGACATGCGCTACGTCATGCGGGAGGGCCGCACCGGTTCGGTACGGCCCACCCTCACCCCATCGCTCGGATGGAGTTACTGGTTGTTGATCGTCCAGCGCGGGCCGGACGGGGTGTCCTCGATCGCCAGCCCGGCCTCGCCGAGCTGGTCACGGATGGCATCCGCGGTGGCGAAGTCCTTGCGGGTCCGGGCCGCCTGCCGCTGCTCCAGGACCAGCCTGACCAGCGAGTCGACGACCCCGTGGAGGTCCTCACCGTGCTCGGCCCCGGTCCACTGCGGGTCCAGCGGGTCGAGGCCCAGTACTCCGAGCATCGCACGGACCTCGGCCAGACGCGCCACCGCGTTCTCCTTGTCGTCCGCGGTGAGGGCGCTGTTGCCCTGGCGGACGGCGGTGTGCACGATGGCCAGCGCCTGGGGAACGCCCAGGTCGTCGTCCATCGCCTCGGCGAAGGCCGGCGGCACCTCGGGCGCCGCGTCGACCGCGCCGCAGCGCTCGACCACGCGCTGGACGAAGCCCTCGATCCGGCCGAAACCGGCCTCGGCCTCGCGCAGCGACTCCTCGCTGTACTCGATCATCGAGCGGTAGTGCGGGGCCGCCAGGTAGTACCGGAGCACGATCGGACGCCAGCGCTCGACCATCTCGGAGACCAGCACCGAGTTGCCGAGCGACTTGCTCATCTTCTCGCCGCTCATGGTGACCCAGGCGTTGTGCACCCAGAAGTTCGCGAAGTCGTCGCCGTACGCCTTGGACTGGGCGATCTCGTTCTCGTGGTGCGGGAAGATCAGGTCGATCCCGCCGCCGTGGACGTCGAAGGCCCGGCCCAGGTACTTGTGCGCCATCGCGGAGCACTCCAGGTGCCAGCCGGGACGGCCGCTGCCCCACGGGGTCTCCCAGCTCGGCTCACCGGCCTTGGCGGTCTTCCACATCGCGAAGTCGCGCGGGTCGCGCTTGCCGGTCTCGCCCTCGCCCTCGGGCTGGCGCAGGTTCTCCAGCTTCTGGTTGGAGAGTTCGAGGTACCCGGGGAAGGACTTCACGTCGAAGTAGACGTTGCCGTCCGACGCGTAGGCGTGCCCCTTCGCGATGAGCGTCCGCATCATCTCGATCATCTCGGGGATGTGCCCGGTGGCCCGCGGCTCGACGGTCGGCGGGAGGCAGCCGAGCGCCGCGTAGCCGTCGTTGAAGGCCCGCTCGTTGGCGTAGGCGATCTGCCACCACGGCGTGCCGAGCTGGCGCTCCTTGGCGATGACCTTGTCGTCGATGTCGGTGACGTTGCGCGCGAAGGTCACCTGGTAGCCGCGGTAGGCGAACCACCGCTGCATGATGTCGAAGTTGAGCCCGGACCGGATGTGCCCGATGTGTGGCGCCGACTGGACGGTAGCGCCGCACAGGTAGATCGAGACACAACCCGGTACAAGCGGGACGAAGTCGCGTACCTGGCGGGTGCTGGTGTCGTACAGGCGAATGCTCACAGCGTCAAGCGTAGTGGGCATGAGGGGGTGCCCCGCGACATTCTCGAATGTCAATACCGCGGCTACGCCGTTTCTTCTTCATGGCCTACCGGAGTCACCCGCTCCGCCTGGCTCTCTCAGAGGTTGCCGACCACCTTGCGCGGGCTGAGCCGGACCACCACCCGGACGTCCTCCGGGCCGTCGTAGCCGTAGGACTCCTCGCCGCGGTACTTGCGCGCCAGCTCGTCGATCAGCTCCTTGCCGCCCTCCCGGGTGAGGGTGGCCTCGCCGCGCAACTCCACGTAGGAGTAGGGACTCTCCGGCGGGTTGACCACCAGCGAGATCCGCGGGTCCTTCAGCAGGTTGAGGTGCTTGCGGCGGCCCTCCACCGTGGAGAAGAGGACGTCGTCGCCGTCCCGCTTGACCCAGACCACCGAGGACTGGGGGCTGCCGTCGGGCTGGATGGTGGAGACCACGGCGAAGCTCTTGCCGTCGATCAGGGCCTTGGCCCGGTCGGAGAGCTGTGCGGCCATCGGGGACCTCTTCTCGTCAAGCGGCGTCGGACGGCCCGCGGTGCGCGGGCGGGCCTCGCTCGGCCCGCTCCGAACGGTAGCGACTCGGGCACCGGCCAAGGCTCCTGAACACCCGTCACGGGCCGGGTATTCCCGGCCCGGACCACCCGGACGGCCTACCGGCCGCCGCCACCGCTCCTACCGCCCCCGGGCCGCCCCTGCCGCTGTCCGGCGCTCCTGGTGCGCCCCCGGGGTCAGCGGCGCTCGTACACCAGCGCGGTGGCGATCGCCGCGAGCCCCTCGGCCCGGCCGGTGAGGCCGAGGCCGTCCGTCGTCGTCCCGGAGACCGAGACCGGCGCGCCGACCGCCGCCGAGAGCGCGGCCTGCGCCTCGGCGCGCCGCTTGCCGATCTTCGGCCGGACACCGATCACCTGGACGGAGACGTTGCCGATCTCGAAACCGGCCTCGCGCACCAGCCGGGCCGCCTCGCCGAGCAGCCGGACGCCGGACGCGCCCGACCACTCCGGCCGGTCGGTGCCGAAGTGCGCGCCCAGGTCCCCGATCCCGGCGGCCGAGAACAGCGCGTCGCAGGAGGCGTGCGCGGCCACGTCGGCGTCGGAGTGCCCGGCCAGGCCGTACTCGGCGCCCGGCCACTCCAGGCCGGCCACCCAGAGCGGGCGGCCGGCCTCGAAGGCGTGCACATCGGTGCCGATCCCCACCCGGGGGATCAGCGGCGGCCGCGAGTCCGCGGCGGGCGGCGTCGGGGCGTGGGCGGTCGGCGCCGCGTCCTCGGCGCGCGGGCCGGAGGCCGTGGGATCAGTAGGCATCGGCGGCCCTCCGGCGGGCGAGAACGGCCTCGGCGAGCACGAGGTCCAGCGGACGGGTCACCTTGAACGCCTCCTCGTGGCCGGGCACCACCACCACCCGGCCGCCGAAGCGCTCCACCAGGCCCGCGTCGTCGGTGACCGCCGGCAGGGCGTCGGCCCCCGCGGCGGCCTCCTCGGCGAGCGCCTTCTCGTGCACCTCGGCCAGCGTCTCCCGGCGGAAGCCCTGCGGAGTCTGCACGGCCCGCAGGGTGGAACGGTCGGGCGTGTCGAGCACCGGCTCGGGACCACCCGGCCGCGGCTCGACCCGCTTCACCGTGTCGGCGAGCGGCACGGCGGGCACCACCGCCTCCGCCCCGCCGCGGACGGCGGCCGCGACGGCGTCCACCACCTCGACCGGCACGAGCGGACGCGCCGCGTCGTGCACCAGGACGATCTCCACCTCGGCCGGGATCGCGGCGAGGCCCAGCCGGACCGACTCCTGGCGGGTCGCCCCGCCCGGCACGACCCGGATGTCCTTGCCGTCCAGGCCGTGGGTGTCGAGCAGTCCGACCACCTCGGCCACGCCGTCGGCCGGCGCCGCGACCACGACCAGCCCGACCGCCCGGCTGCGGGTCAGCGCCCTGACGGCGTGCACCAGGAGCGGCACCCCGCCCAGCTCCCGCAGGGCCTTCGGGGCTCCGGGCCCCAGTCGCTCACCGCGTCCCGCGGCGGGCACCACCGCTGCTGCAACTGCTCCTGTGGCGTTCAGGTTTCACTCCTTCGGCGAAGTGGGTATGGCCATGGCGTGCACGACGGGCGCGCGGGACCCCTTCCGAAAAGCTCCACGGTCTCCCGCCCACAGAACACGCAGAAACGGTCATGCGGGCCCGGGGCCGGCCGGCTCGGGTGCGGGGCGTCGTCCGGACACGCCTCAGCGCCCGAAGTGCCACTGCACCACTCCAGGACGGTTCGTCCGGTGAGCGGCGCGCCGGCATCGGGCGCTGTGAACGTGTGGGCGGTGGGCGCGAGCCCGACTGCGCTACGAGGCGAGCACCTCGTCGAGCAGCGTCTCCGCCTTGTCCTCGTTGGTGTTCTCGGCCAGCGCGAGCTCGCTGACGAGGATCTGGCGCGCCTTGGCGAGCATGCGCTTCTCACCGGCGGACAGACCGCGCTCGCGCTCGCGACGCCAGAGATCGCGCACAACCTCGGCGACCTTGATAACGTCACCCGAAGCGAGCTTCTCCAGGTTTGCCTTGTAGCGACGGGACCAGTTGGTCGGCTCTTCGGTGTACGGTGCGCGAAGCACCTCGAAGACCCGGTCCAGACCCTCCTGGCCGACTACATCGCGCACGCCGACGAACTCCGCGTTCTCGGCGGGCACCCGGAGCGTCAGGTCTCCCTGCTGCACCTTGAGGACCAGGTAGGTCTTGTCCACACCTTTGATCTGGCGAATTTCGATGGCCTCGATCAGCGCGGCCCCGTGATGGGGGTAGACCACCGTGTCGCCAACCTTGAACGTCATGTGACAGGACCCCTTCCGTGGCTTTCCAGAATAACACGCTTTTCGGCGCACCCGAAGGGCGTTTTCGCAGGTCAGGGCCGGTCTCGGGGCTTGACAAGGACCCCCATGACGTGCTGCGGGCGGCCTTCAGTGCGGGCTTCCCGCAGGTCGGAGGCGGTTCCGGTACCTCCCGAAACCTGCGGCAACACTCCTGAAACCGTGATTGGATCTTGAGATTTCACCGTTTATCGGGCCGTTTCCCGATCGTGATCCGATCTTGGTCGACACTTGACCAGGACACGCCGGTGTGTTGCCACGAGTACGACGCCGGGTCGCGGCCGAGGTCGGAGCCGTACCGCCGTCCGGGCCCGGGCCGTGCCGGTACCGGGCGCGGGCCCCGCCGACGCCGCCCCGCCGGTCGTCTCCGGGTGCGGCGGGGTGCCGCCGTCCGGGCGCCGGGCGGACTCCCGGAGCGCGACACGGGGACCACCCCGTGAGGAGCGCATAAGCGAGGTCGATAATCTGAGGCCTGACCACCCGACATGTGACCTAGGAGAAGCCGCCGCCGTGAGCCGCAGCATTCGAGTCGGCAGCATCGCCGCCATCGCCGCCCTCGCCATCGCCTCGCTGTCGTCCTGCTCGGCCGGCAACAAGGCGGAGACTCTGGAGATCAAGCCCGACAACGCCTACGCGACGGTCGGCACCGACCTCCGGCTGAACAACATCGTTGTCGTCACCGGGGACGAGTCCTCCGGCGAGCACACCGGTCCGGCCAACGTGTCGGTGAACATCAGCAACACCGGGACGGAGCCCGTCGAGCTCCAGTCCATCGTCGTGGGCGACGGCGGGGCCGCCGCCTTCGCCGACGAGAAGGGCGCCCCGCTGGGTAGCATCGTCGTCCCCGCCGGCGGAGCCGTGCTGATCGGCGGCGAAGGCAACCCCTCCGCCAAGGTCGCCTCGGCCAGCGTCCACGTCGGTGGCTTCGTGCCCACCGCCTTCGCCTTCAAGAACCGCGAGAAGGTCGCGACCGAGGCCGCGGTCAGCCCGAACAAGGGTCTGTACAAGGGCTGGGGCCCGACCGCCTCCCCCGCCGCCGTGCCGTCCAAGGCCGCCGGCTCGCCCAGCGCCTCGGCCGGTGCCGCCACCCCCTCGGGCACCGCCACCCCCTCCGGTACCGCGGCCGGCACCGGTGCGACCACTCCGGCCGGCACCGCCTCGCCGACCGCCGGCTCCCACTGACCCACCGCCTCCGGCGTCCGGTCCCGCGAACGCGGGGTCCGGGCACCGCGGAGGCGGACACGCAGAGGGCCGGCCGGGCTCGGTCGCGCACGCGAAGGACCCCTCCGGGCGGCTGCCCGGAGGGGTCCTTCGTGGGTCCGCCCGGTCCGCGCCGGCGGAGCGGGCCGCTCTACTGAGCCGCTCACCCGCCCCCGGCACGGGGCTCCGGGTCGTCCGGTCTACGGCTCGAACTTGTAGCCGAGGCCACGGACCGTGACCAGGTAGCGCGGCGCGCCCGGGTCCGGCTCGATCTTCGCCCGCAGTCGCTTCACGTGGACGTCGAGCGTCTTGGTGTCACCGACGTAGTCGGCGCCCCAGACCCGGTCGATCAGCTGCATCCGGGTGAGCACCCGGCCCGCGTTGCGCAGCAGCATCTCCAGCAGGTCGAACTCCTTGAGCGGGAGGTCGACCTTGGCGCCGTCGACGGTCACCACGTGGCGGTCGACGTCCATCCGGACCGGGCCCGCCTCCAGCGCGCCCGGGCCGCCACCGTCGCCGGGGCCCTCGGCCTCGCCGCGCCGGCGCAGCACCGCACGGATCCGGGCCACCAGCTCACGGGTGGAGTAGGGCTTGGTCACGTAGTCGTCCGCACCTATCTCCAGGCCGACGACCTTGTCGATCTCGCTGTCCTTGGCGGTGACCATGATCACCGGGACGTTCGAGCGCACCCGGAGCTGGCGGCAGACCTCGGTGCCGGGCAGGCCCGGCAGCATCAGGTCGAGCAGGACGAGATCGGCGCCGTTCCGTTCGAACTGCTCCAGGGCGTCGGGGCCGGTGGCGGCGATGGCCACCTCGAAGCCCTCCTTGCGGAGCATGTACGAGAGAGCGTCGCTGAACGACTCCTCGTCCTCGACCACCAGTACTCGGGTCACGATCAGGCCTCCGGGGCAAGCTGGGGGGTTGTGTCTGACAGGGGTTGCGCGGACTCCCCGGCGGGGAGCGTGTGGTCCTCGGGGGCCTGCCCGGCGGGCAGGCGCACGGTGAAGGTGGAGCCCTGGCCCTCGACGCTCCACACCGAGACGGTGCCGCCGTGCGAGGCGGCCACGTGCTTGACGATGGAGAGGCCGAGGCCGGTGCCGCCGGTCGCCCGGGACCGGGCCGGGTCGACCCGGTAGAACCGTTCGAACACCCGCTCGCGGTCCTTCTCCGAGATGCCGATGCCCTGGTCGGTCACCGAGATCTCGATCAGCTCGCCGTCGGCCTCGCCGAGGGCGGCGGCGCTGGAGATCCGGCGGGTGGCGATCGCGACCCTGGTCCTCGGCGGGCTGTAGTTCACGGCGTTCTCGACCAGGTTGCCGAGCGCCGCGGCCAGCTGGCCGCGGTGGCCGTGCAGGTAGAGGCCGGCGATGCCGCCGGCCGCGATCAGGATCTGCTTGGCGGCGGCCTGCTGGCGGCAGCGGTCGATCGCCTCCGCGATCAGCTCGTCCACCGCGACCGGCTCCGGGTCGACCATCAGCCGGTCGTCCTGGACCCGGGAGAGGTCGATGATCTCCTGGACCAGGCTGGCCAGCCTGGTCGCCTCGATCTGCATCCGGCCGGCGAAGCGCTGCACCGCCTCCGGGTCGTCGGACGCGTCGGCGACCGCCTCGGAGAGCAGCGAGAGCGCGCCGACCGGCGTCTTGAGTTCGTGGCTGACGTTGGCGACGAAGTCGCGGCGGACCGCCTCGACCCGGCGGCGGTCGGTCTGGTCCTCGACCAGGACCAGGACCAGCCGGGAGCCCAGCGGGGCGACCCGGACCGACACCGCGAGCGGCTCGGCGGCCCGCGCCGCGCCGGGGCGGGGCACCTCCAGCTCGACCTGGCGGATCTCACCGTCCCGGCGGGTGGCCCGGGCCAGCGAGAGCATCTGGTCGATGGCGACCGCGCCGCCGCGCACCAGTCCCATCGCGTACGCCGCGGAGCTGGCCTTGACCACCTCGTCGCCCTCGCCGAGCACGATCGCGCAGGAGCGCAGCACGGAGAGGACGGTGTCGACCCCCGGGGGAAGGGGAGGTTCATGGGTGGGGTTGTTGAGCCCCTGCTGTCGGGTTCTGCCGTTGGTGCCGCCGTATCTGCCCTTGGCCTGTTCGCGCTCGCTCCAACGGAAGGCGATGGAGGCCGTGAGGCCGACGCCGAGCCCGGCTATGGCGCAGGCAGCGGCGGCGGCCACGTTCACGTCCATACCGCCAGCCTAAGCGCATGACGTGGCCACTCCTCCAGGGTCGGATCAAGGGATCGGCCGCCCGTTGCCGAGAATTCACCTCCACGTAGCTGCCGATTCACCGCACGGGTCATGCGCGGTCGCCCGGGCGGCCCAGAGTTGGTCACGCAGCCCGTGTGGGAAGGGCCGGTGGATCGAACGCCTGTCCGTCGTCCCCGGTGCGCGCGTACGATGCGCGCCACCAGCAGCGGTCATTCGTACGCCCTACCGACGGTCGTACGGGATGACCGGTCGGCACCGCCACCGACACAGCTACTGAGGAGAGAGCATGCGCGACGCGTACCACGAGGAACTCGACTCGATCGGCGACAGCCTGATCGAGATGGCCCGGCTGGTCGGCTCGGCCCTGGGCCGGGCCACCACCGCGCTCCTCGACGCGGACCTGGCGCTGGCGGAGAGTGTGATCGCCGCCGACGAGAGGATCAACAACCTGCACCACGAGCTGGAGAACCGGGCGATCGACCTGCTCGCCCGCCAGCAGCCGGTCGCCACTGACCTGCGCATCGTCGTCACCTCGCTGCGGATGAGCGCCGACCTGGAGCGCTGCGGCGACCTGGCCCGGCACGTGGCCAAGGTCGCGCGGCTGCGCTACCCCGAGTCGGCGGTGCCGCGCGACCTGCACGCGACCGTCCTGGAGATGGGCCAGCTCGCCCAGCGGCTGGTGGCCAAGGCCGGCCTGGTGATCGCCACCAAGGACGTCGACAAGGCGCTGGAGCTGGAGCAGGACGACGACGCGATCGACGCGCTGCACCGCGACCTGTTCGCGCACCTGATCGACGACCGCTGGCAGCACGGGATCGAGACCGCGGTCGACGTCACGCTGGTCGGCCGCTACTACGAGCGCTTCGCGGACCACGCGGTCTCGGTGGCCAAGCGCGTGGTGTACCTGGTGACCGGCGAGCACGTGGGCGAGTTCATCGCCTCCTCGGAGGCCGCCGGGGAGTGACCCCGGTACGGCACGGCGCCCCCGGAGGCAGGGTCGGTCCCGCCGCCGGGGGCGGCGGCGTGTCCGCTCCGGGCACCGTGGTCTCCGCTCCGGGCGGTGGGCCGGCCCTGTCCCGGACGGGTGGGTCGCCGCTGGTCGGCGTGGGTGGACCGGCTCCGCCGGTGGCGGGCCGGGGCTTCGACGGGCCGGCGGCGCTCACTCCGCGGGGTGAGTAAACCTCGAACAGGGGTGGTGAGGGCGCACGGCTTCTCGGATCGCCCACCACCGCGCGCCCGTTGACGCCCCGTCCGATCGGCGGTTTCACTCGATTCCGTAGGCACCGAAGTGTGCCCGTCACAAGGAGGGTTCCAGCGCGATGAAGGCAAACCCGACCCGACCGGCACCGGCCCACGAGATCGTCGAGCCGCCCGCCCCGAAGCTGCTGCCCGTCCTCGCGGCCGGCTGCGGCTGTGGTCCGGGCTGCGGCTGCGGCTGCCAGTCCGGCGCCCCCTGCCAGTGCGGCGGGGTCAGCGGCGGCTGCTGCGGCCACTGAGAACCGCCGCACCCGGCGAAGCCCCGTGGTGCACGGCCGCCGTGGGAGACGGTCGTGCACCCCGGCCACCGGGTCGGAGTCCTCCGGCCGCCCGACCGCTCGCTCGCGGCGTGCGGCGCGTGGCGTCCAGCGTGCCGCGCGCTGATCAGAACAGGACGTCGGTGCAGGAGTAGAAGGCGTTGCCGGTGTCGGCGATCTCCCAGACCGCCACGACCACCTGGTGCCCGGTCCGGCCGCTCGGGATCGTCGCGGTGTGGCTGAGCGTGCTCGGCACCTGGGTGCCGTTGTACGGCACGGTCAGGAACGGCGTCAGCTCCAGACCGGCCCGGGTGACCTTCTGGCCCGCGTTGTAGCCGGCCTTGGTCAGGTAGTACTTGAAGTTCGCGGTCGCGTGCCGGGCGGTGAACTTCCAGGTGAAGGTGAGCCGCTGCCCCGCCGCCACCTTGGTGGTCGGCCAGGCACCGCCGCGCGGGTCGTCCAGCTCGGCGAACCGGCTGTTGCCGCCGGCGCAGATGGTGCCGTCGGCCGGCCCGGCGCCAGGGAAGCCCTTCGACCCCTCGACGCTCTGCGGCTCCCAGCGGATCGCACCGCAGTCGGTGACCGTACCCGCCCCGCAGAGCGCGGCCCGGCTGGGCGGGGTGGAGATGTAGCCGTGCGACTGCGCCGGCAGGGCGAGGGTGAGCGGAACCGCGAGCGCGGCGACGGCCGCTCCCACGAGATGACGTGTGCGCATGGTGCTCCTCCGTGGGGGTGGATGGAGAGTGCGCCGGGCACAGACGCGCGCGCCTGGGGGTGCGGCGGCCATGGAAGATCCGTTGGCATGCCTGTGCCAGGACAGTGCTCACACGGTAGGAGCCCCCACGACGACCGTCAATGGTCTGAACCACTTTCGGCACACACCCAACCCCGTTGCCGCGCAGGAGGTTTGGCCGTGCAGCAGAAACGGCGACGACCCCGCCTCCCGGAGCGGGAAGCGGGGCCGTTTCGGCAAGTGGATTACTTCTTGCCCTGGTTCTTGACGGCCTCGATGGCGGCCGCGGCGGCGTCCGCGTCGAGGTAGCGGCCGCCCTTGGCGACCGGCTTGAAGTCGGCGTCCAGCTCGTAGACCAGGGGGATGCCGGTCGGGATGTTGAGGCCGGCGATGTCCTCGTCGGAGATGCCGTCGAGGTGCTTCACCAGCGCGCGCAGGCTGTTGCCGTGGGCGGTGACCAGGACGGTCTTGCCGGCGGCGAGGTCCGGGACGATGGCGTCGTACCAGTACGGGAGCATCCGGTCGACGACGTCCTTGAGGCACTCCGTGTTCGGGCGCAGCTCGCTCGGGATGTCGGCGTAGCGGGCGTCACCGGCCTGCGAGTACTCGGCGTCGTCGGCCAGCGCCGGCGGCGGGGTGTCGTACGAGCGGCGCCACAGCTGGAACTGCTCCTCGCCGAACTCGGCCAGGGTCTGGGCCTTGTCCTTCCCCTGGAGGGCGCCGTAGTGGCGCTCGTTCAGACGCCAGCTGCGGCTGACCGGGATCCAGTGGCGGTCGGCCTTGTCCAGGGCGATCTGCGAGGTGCGGATCGCGCGGCGCAGCAGCGAGGTGTGCAGCACGTCGGGGAGCAGGCCCTCGGCGGCGAGGAGCTCGCCGCCGCGCGCGGCCTCCTTCTCGCCCTTCTCGTTGAGGTCGACGTCGACCCAACCGGTGAACAGGTTCTTCTGGTTCCACTGGCTCTCGCCGTGGCGGAGGAGGATGAGTCGGTACGTCGTGTCAGCCATGGCCCCCAGCTTAATGGAGGCGTTTAAACGGCTGGTCGGGACCCGCCCCCATGTGTAATGTGTGCTTCGCGCTAGTGACACTTACCTCGCCGCAGCGCGGACATGCCGGTCCGCTCAGCGGAACGCCTGCCGCCCGGGAGCCCTCAGATGCCCGCTTCGCCCCTTCCTGTCCGAATTCGAAGAGTCGCGAGCGAAACGGTGGGCGGACTGCCCCGGCAGTTCTGGTGGCTCTGGACGTCCACCCTGATCAACAAGCTCGGCGCGTTCGTCGTCACGTTCCTGGCGCTCTACCTGACGACCGACCGAGGATACTCGGCCGCGTACGCGGGTCTGGTCGCCTCGCTGTTCGGCCTGGGCTCGGCCATCGCCGCGATCGTCGCCGGCGTGCTGACCGACCGGATCGGCCGGCGTCCGACGCTGGTCGCCGCACAGCTCGGCACCGCGCTGTTCACGGCAGTGCTGGGCTTCACCGACGGCCAGGTGGCGATCGCCGCGGTCGCCTTCCTGGTCGGCTTCTGCAACAACGCGACCCGCCCGGCCACCTCGGCGATCATCGCCGACATCGTGCCGGCGGCGGACCGGGTCCGGGCCTACTCGCTGAACTACTGGGCGATCAACATCGGCTTCGGCCTCTCCGCGGCCGCCGCCGGCCTGATCGCCACGCACGGCTACCTCACGCTCTTCCTGCTGGACGCACTCTCCACGCTCGTCTGCGCGGTGGTGATCTTCGTCCGGATCCCCGAGACCAGGCCGGACACCCCGGCCGCCCGGGTCGACCAGCCCGCGGTCGGCCTCGGCACGGTCTTCCGGGACAGCCGGTTCATGGCGGTCGTGGGACTCAACCTGCTGCTCGCGCTGGTCGCCCAGCAGGGCAGTACCACGCTCGCCGTGGACATGGGCCGCAACGGCATCACCTCGACCCAGTACGGCCTGGTCATCGGCCTCAACGGCCTGCTGATCGTGGTGCTGCAGATCCCGCTCACCCGGTGGATGGAGGGGCGCAACCGGACGGCGCTCCTGGTCGCCAGCGCGCTGTTCATCGGCTGGGGCTTCGGGCTGACCATGCTCGCCGGGTCCTCCGCGTGGTTCTACGCGTTCACGGTGGCGGTCTGGACGATCGGCGAGATCCTGAACGCGCCGACCATGATGGGCCTGGTCGCCGAGCTGTCACCGACCCACGCCCGGGGCCGCTACCAGGGCGTCTACTCACTGTCCTGGTCGCTCGCCTCGTTCCTCGGCCCGGCGGTCGGCGGAGTGCTGCTGGAGCGGGCCGGGAGCACGGCGGTGTGGGGCGCCTGTGCGGCCTGCGGCACCGTCGCGGCGGCGGGGTACGTCCTGCTCGGGCGGCGCCCGGGCGCCGCCACGGCCGCCGCTCCGGCGAAGCGGACGCCGGTGGTCGAGGCGTCGGTGGTCGAGGTGTCGGTGGTCGAGGTGTCGGTGGTCGAGGTGTCGGCGGTCGAGGCGTCGGCGGTCGAGGCGTCGGCGGTCGAGGTGCCTTTGGTCGACCTGTCGGGGGTGGAGCCGTCGGCCGACGTGGCGTCGACGAAGGTGCCGACCGCGAAGGCGGCGACGGCGAAGGCCCCGGTCGGCCGCTGAGGCGGAGCGTCCCGGAGCCCCGCCGGTCCGGGGCGCTACTGCTGCGCCGTCGGCGCGGCCAGGTGGGCGAAGGCGGCCAGGTTGCGGGTGGACTCCCCGCGCTTGGTGCGCCACTCCCACTCGCGCCGGATCGCCGAGGCGAAGCCCAGCTCCAGCAGCGTGTTGAACGGCTCGTCGGCGCTCTCCAGCACCGTCCCGAGCAGCCGGTCGACGGAGTCCCCGGTGAGCGCCTCCAGCGGCAGCCGGCCGGCCAGGTAGACGTCGCCGAGCGCGTCGATCGCATAGGCGACGCCGTACATCCGGGTGTTGCGCTCCAGCAGCCAGCGGTAGACGGCCTCGTGGTTCTCGTCGGGCCGGCGGATCACGAAGGCGTTCACCGAGAGCGTGTGGTCGCCGACCCGCAGGGCGCAGGCGGTGCTCAGCTTGCGAGTGCCCGGGAGGGTCGCCACCAGGGTGTACGGGTCGGTGGTGGCCGGCTCCCAGCCGACCCCGGCGTCGTCCAGGGCGGTACGCAGGAGGGTGAGGGCCTCGTCCTTGGTGCGGATTGCCATGGGGGTGACGTTACTCGGCGGTACCGGTGGCGCGCAGCAGCGCAGCTGCGGCGGCTCCGTGGCTCCCGGCCCGGGCCGGGAGCCGGGGCGGCTCGGAGCCGCTCGGCCCCGACCCCGTACCTCCGCCGACCTGCCCCGGCGGCCGCCCCGGCTCAGGCCAGTCGCAGCCGGGACCCGGTGAGCCGGCCGGCCGGGCGGGCCAGGCTGCCGGCGTACACCTCGGCGGTGGTCGCCGCCGCGGTGTCCCAGCCGAACCCGGCGGCGTGCCGGGCCGCCGCCTCGCCGCGCCGGGCGACCAGCGCCGGTTCGGTGACGTACGGCTCCAGCGCCTGTGCCCAGGCGAGCGGATCGTGGCCGTGGACCAGGGTCCCCGTCACGCCGTCGCGGACGGCGACCGGCAGACCGCCGACCGCCGCGGCCACCACCGGCGTCCCACAGGCCTGCGCCTCCAGCGCGACCAGCCCGAAGGACTCGCTGTACGAGGGCATCACCAGCGCCGTGGCGGCGCGGTACCACTCGGCGAGCAGGTCCTGGCCGACCGGCCGGTGGAACCGGACGACGTCGCCGATGCCCAGCTGGGCGGCGAGCTTGTGCAGGCTCTCCGGCTTGGCCAGCCCGGTGCCGGACGGACCGCCGACCACCGGGACCACCAGCCGCTCGCGCAGCTCGGGCCGCGCCTCCAGCAGCGCGGCGACCGCCCGGAGCAGCACGTCCGGCGCCTTCAGCGGCTGTATCCGACCGGCGAACAGCAGCACGGCGGCGTCCTGCGGCAGGCCCAGCCGGGCCCGCGCGGCGGCCCGCGCGTCCGGGGCGCCGGGGCGGAAGACGTCCAGGTTGACGCCCGGGTGGACGACGGCGAGCTGGTCGGGCCGGGCCGCGTAGTGCAGCGCCAGCTCGGCGGCCTCCTCGGTGGTGTTGGCGATCAGCCGGTCGGCGGCCTCCACCACCTGCGTCTCGCCGATCACCCGGGCGGCCGGCTCGGGGGTGTCGCCCTCCGCCAGCGCGGCGTTCTTGACCTTCGCCATGGTGTGCATGGTGTGCACCAGCGGCACGCCCCAGCGCTGGGCGGCCAGCCAGCCGACCTGACCGGACAGCCAGTAGTGCGAGTGCACCAGGTCGTAGTGGCCGGGGCGGTGGCCGGCCTCGGTGCGCAGCACGCCGTGGGTGAAGGCGCAGAGCTGGGCCGGCAGGTCCTCCTTCACCAGGCCCTCGTACGGGCCGGCGGTGACGTGGCGCACCAGGACGCCGGGGGCCAGCTCGACGGTGGGCGCGTCGTCCGAGCAGATCGCCCGGGTGAAGACCTCCACCTCGATGTCGAGCTCGGCGAGGCGCTTGGCCAGCTCCACGATGTAGACGTTCATCCCGCCCGCGTCACCGGTACCGGGCTGGTGCAGCGGGGAGGTGTGGACGCTGAGCATGGCGATCCGGCGCGGACGGCGCTGGCGGCCCGGGACGAGCGACTGGAGCCGGCTCCGCACGGGCGGGGTCGGCTGGGCACGGCGTACCGGACGGACGGGGTGCTGGATCACCTGGCTGAAGCCTCCTCTGAGCTGCCCGTCTCTGCAGCCTGCTTGCCTGCTGTTCGGTGTGTGCGCGGCCGCCCACGCCGTACCGCCGCGTCACGGGATGTGGCGCGGCGGCGTGCCGCCCCGTCCGGGCGCACATCACCACCAGTGTGCCAACCACGTGGTCATCGACCGGCATTCCCGTCCCGGCCCATGAGATGGCCCACGGACGGGAACCCGGGCGGCGGGCGGGGGTGCGGGGAGGCGGCCGGGCGGGCCGCCGCGCCGGGGCGGAGCGGAGCGCAGGGGTCGTCGGAAGGCTTCAGGAGGTGCGGCGGGGGCGCGTGACTCGCCGCGCGGGCGTGTGTCGGGCGGCCGGCGCGGACCGTCCGGGCCGGATCTGCCGCGGGGCGAGCCCGTGCGGCGGCCGGAGCCGGGGCGCGCGGGCGGCCGCGGGCGGGCCGTACGATTTCCGACATGGCCGCCTTCTTCGACTCCGCGACCGCGCCTGCCTGCGGACGGACGGGGCGCCCGGTCGGGACGGTGACCCGGGGGACCACCAACACCAACCGGCTGCGCCGGATGGACCGCTGGATCGCCCACACGCTGGGACCGGCACTGCGCTCCGCCGACCGCCCGCCGGTCGCCGTCGACCTCGGGTACGGTGCCGCGCCCTGGACGGCCGTGGAGCTCTCCGGGCGGCTGCGGACGGTGCGGCCGGACGTCCGGGTGGTGGGGATCGAGATCGAGCCGGAGCGGGTCGCCGCGGCGCTGCCGTACGCCGAACCGCCGCTGCTCACCTTCCGGCGCGGCGGCTTCGAGGTGCCGCTGGACGGCGGCGCGCCCGCCCAGCTGATCCGGGCCGCCAACGTGCTGCGGCAGTACGACGAGTCGGCGGTGGCCGGCGTGTGGGACCGGCTCCGGGCCCGGCTGGCGCCGGACGGGCTGCTGGTCGAGGGGACCTGCGACGAGATCGGGCGCCGGCACGTCTGGGTCGCGATCGGTCCGGAGGGCCCCCGCACGGTGACCTTCGCGGCCCGGCTGGGCGGCCTCGGACTCCCGTCCGACCTGGCCGAGCGGCTGCCCAAGGCGCTGATCCACCACAACGTGCCGGGCCGGCCGGTGCACGCCTTCCTCACCGACTTCGACCGCGCCTGGGCGGCCGCCGCGCCGTACGGGGCGTTCGGCGCCCGGCAGCGCTGGGTGGCCGCGTGCACGGCGCTGGCGGGCAGCTGGCCGTTGGTGGACGCGCGCGGGCGGTGGCGGCAGGGCGAGGTCACCGTCCCCTGGGCGGCGCTCGCCCCGTAGCGGGCGGCGGCCGGAACGCCCGAACGGCCGGACCTGCCTGCCGGACTGGACGGCCTGCTGGACCGGACTCGGGCGTGCGCGGATGAGCGAACCCGGGGATTCACTCGAACGAGTTATCGAATACCTCTGGCGTGTTGACGCCTCGTCACGCCACGATGGGGGCACTCGGCCGGCACCTCGTGTGCCACCCCTCCGACCCGGCGTTTCGCCTCCTCCCAGCCCCTCCGTTCCCGCTCCGCCACGCCCCTACGACTCATGCCCGCTCCTCCGGCTCCCGCCCCTCGGCCTCCTCGGCCTCTTGTCCGTGCGACCGGCCCCCGTCGAGCCCCAGCGCCCGCCACTCCCGCTCGAACGCCCGGTACGCCTCCGCCCCGAACAGCACGAACCGCACCTCCTCCAGCTCTCCCACCGACCCCGACACCGACACCGACCTCTCGGCCGCGGCCGCGACGGTGCCGAGGGCGATCCGGGCCGCATCGTCCAGCGGCCACCCGTACACCCCGGCCGACACCGCCGGAAAGGCCACCGTGCGCGCGCCGAGCTCCACCGCCACCCGGAGCGACTCGCGGTAGCACGAGGCCAGCTGCTCGGCCCTCTTGTCGTACTCCTCCGCCAGATGAACCGGCCCCACCGTGTGGACCACCCAGCGGGCCGGCAGCCGTCCCGCCGCGGTCGCCACCGCGCACCCGGTGGGCAACCCCTTGCCGTACTGCGAGGCCCGAAGCCTTCGGCACTCCTCCAGGATCTGCGGTCCGCCCTTGCGGTGGATCGCACTGTCCACGCCACCGCCTCCCAGCAGGGAGGAGTTGGCAGCGTTCACCACCACGTCCACCTGCTGTTCCGTGATGTCACCCTCGACCAGGGTGATCCGCGTCACCGTCATGTCCGACCTCCACCGTCCGTTCCGGAGCTCGCGGGCGCGTGCTCCGGCTGTCGCTGTCGTTCCCGTCATCCCCGTACCCACCGCACCGCCACCGGCGTGGCAGGAGCCACCACAGCGCCGGGCGGCCGAAGAAATCCCCGGAGTCACGTTATGGTCGCGAGAAGTTCCCCGGCGCAGAGTGCCAGGCGGGCACTGCGGACGGGCTCCGACCGTTACGCACTCGGGGAAAAGGAGGAGCAGTCGATGCCCGCTACGGGAGACGGGCGGGCACCTGGTGCCGCGGACCTGTGGGGTGCCCTCGACGGCACCCTCACCGACCGCGCCCGCATTCGGCCCGCCGCCACCGAGCAGTCGGCCGGACCGGCCACGGCGACTCCGCCGATACCCCACCCCCGGTCGGTCACCGCCGGGGCCCCCTCCCGGGGCGCCTCCTCCGCCGTTCCGTCGGCCGCCCCGCTCAAGCTGCTGGTGATCGAGGACGACGCCTCCGACGCCCAGCTGCTCAAGGACGCCGTGGCCGACAGCGGCGCCCAGATCGAGATCCACTGGGCCCGCGGGCTGGAGCAGGCCTCCGAGCTGCTGGCGACCGGCCCCTCGGGAGGCCGGCGTGGACGGCAGCGCGCCGCCGGTTTCAGCTGCGTCCTGCTCGACCTGGCCGCCCCCGCCGACCTGCCGCACCCCTCGGACGCCTCCGACGGCCTGGAAGGTCTGCACGAGCTGCTCCGGCGGGCCCCGCACACCGCCGTCGTGGTGCTCACCGACGCCGCCGGCGCCGAACTCGGTGCCGCCGCGGTGGCCGCCGGGGCACAGGACTTCCTGATCAAGCATGAGACGGACGGTCCGCTGCTGGCCCGCGCCCTGCGGTACGCCGTCGAGCGCAAGCGCGCCGACGAGTCGCAGCGGCGACTGGTCGAGGCCGAGCTGCGCGGCCAGGAGAACGCCCGCCTCCAGCGCCACCTGCTGCCCACTCCCCTGCTGGACGGCGCCGGGTTGTCCTTCACCCGGCGCTACCGCCCCGGCCGCCGCCGCGCCCTGCTCGGCGGCGACTTCTACGACGCCGTCCGCACCGACGACGGCACCGTCCACGTGGTGATCGGCGATGTCTGCGGTCACGGACCGGACGAGGCGGCCCTCGGGGTCGCCCTCCGGATAGCGTGGCGCACCCTGGTCTTCGCCGGCCTCACCGGCGAGGCCCTGCTGACCACCCTCCAGCACGTCCTGGAGCACGAGCGCCGCAGCGACGAGATCTTCGCGACGCTCTGCATGCTGGTCATCGAACCCAACGACGCGACCGGCGAACTCGGCTCACTCGGCGCCGTCGAGCACGCGCAGCTGTACCTCGCCGGGCATCCCGCTCCGCTGCTGCTCGGCACGGACCACAAGCCGGTGACGCTGCCGTCCGACCCGGCCGGCCCCGCGCTCGGTCTGCTGCCCTGCGACGACGGCCTGGCCGTCTGGCCCTCGCACCCGCTCGAACTCCGCCCCGGCTGGCGGCTGCTGCTCTACACCGACGGGCTCATCGAGGGCCGGGTCGGCGCCGGCTCCCGGCGTCTCGGCCAGGACGGGCTGGCCGACCTCGTCGGCGACCACCAGGCCGCCGGGCTGACCAGGGGCCGCCTGATCGACAGCGCGATCGCCGAGGTCGAGGAGCTCAACGGCGGCGCGCTGACGGACGATGTGGCCGTCCTGCTGCTGGAGCGCAACCCGGTGCAGCTGATCCTCGGCTGACGCTCCTCGGCCGAGGCGGCCGGCCCTGCTACCAGGGGCCGCGTCGAGGTGGCACGGGGCACCGGCACAGCAGCGAGCCCCGGTGCGCGCGGATCGGTCCCGCGAGCACCGGGGCTCGTCGCTGAAGTGCCCGGCGTCCTACCAGGGGCCGTACGGGCCCATGTTGCGCTGGTCGCCCCGGCCACCGCCCCGGTTGGTCAGCTCCCGGATCGCCGGCCGCACGTCGACCATGTAGACGATCGCGGCGACGAGACCCGCCAGGGTCAGGAAGCTGGTCAGGAAGTTCGCCCCGAACAGCAGGTCCAGCCCGAACGCGATGCCCAGGACGGCCAGCCAGAACCCCTTGGTCTTCTTGTCCGTCGCCCGATAGGCGTCCTCCGGGCGGGTGGCCGCGTCGATCAGTGCGAACAACTTGAAGCCCAGGATGGCGACGGCCAGCCACCAGAACGGGTTCAGGTAGTCCAAGCCCAGGATCTGAGCCACTCCGCCCATCGAGGTCTCCTCTGCGTCTCGGCTCCGGCGTGTCGACCGTCGTCCATCCTGGCACGACGGACCGCTCGCCACGGTGTCAACGTCCCGAGGTCACCGGATGTGCCCTGCGGGCAGCCCGGTCCCACCGGAGTGCGGCGGTGCCGGTGCTACTCGGCGGCCTTCTTGGCCCGGGCCTTCTTCGGGGCGGGCTCCTCGGCGGGGGCGACGGCCGGCTCGTCGTCCTCGACCAGCTCGGCCTCGAGCTCGGGGCCCTCGGCGGACTGCGCCGCCCCGACCGGCTCGACCGCGTCGGCCGGGCCGCCCCGCTCGACGACGCCCTTGCCGCGCTCGGCCAGCTCGTCGTAGGCCTCCTTGGCCTTCACCGCCAGCTCGACCGCGCGGCCAACCTGCTGGAGGGCGAAGCTCTGCGCCTTCTCCTGGAGCACCTTGAGGTCGGCGGGCAGGGTGGTCACGGTGCCCGCGACCTTCGCCTGCGCCTCGACCAGCCTGGCCTGCGCGTCCTGGAGCCTGGCGGCGGCCTTGTCCTGCGTGCCCTTGCGGTCCGCGGCCAGGGCCTCGACCTTGCCGGGCACCTCGCGCAGCTTCTCGTAGGCAAGGTCGCCCGCGCCGGCGAGTGCGTAGAGCGGGGTCGGGTCGCTCAGAGTCTTCTTGATCTCGTCCGTGATCGGCATGCCGGTCCTCCCGTGGTCTAGGTTGCCGAGCCGACGGCGGTCGGACCGTCGGCCTCGGGGTCGTGCGGCGCCGCGTCCGTTTCCTTGCGGGCGGCGTTCTCCTTGAGGAAGGCGTCGTAGACCGCGAGCAGCGCCTGCTTCTGCTGCTCGTTGATCAGTGGATCGGCCAGGATCGAGGCCCTCAGCTCCAGGCCCTCACCCCGCCGCTCCTCCAGGATCCCGGCCTGGACGTACAGCGTCTCCGCCGAGATCCGCAGCGCCTTGGCGATCTGCTGCAGGATCTCCGCACTCGGCTTGCGCAACCCTCGCTCGATCTGGCTGAGGTAGGGGTTGGACACGCCGGCGGCCTCGGCGAGTTGCCTCAGCGAGTACTGCGCGTTCCGCCGCTGCTCGCGGATGTACTCGCCCAGCGAGCCGACGTTCAGTGAGGCCATGGGCCCAGCCTGCCCCACCGTGCTTGCAAATGCAAGCACGGTGCTAGCAACAGCAAACGCGTCGGCGCCGGGTGCTGCCGCCCGCGCGCCTGTGGGCACGTCCGGCCCGCTCAGGCCGGCGGGCCGCCTACTCGTCGCCGCCGCTGGACCGCTTGATGCTCCGGCGGCGGTTCCGCCGAGCGATGCGCAGCAGCTCGCCCGCGGCCAGGGTCACCGCCGCCACCGCGCGGACCCATCGGGGCCCACCCCGATCGGCCCACACGACACAGACGCACCCGCCGATGGCGAGCACCAGGATCCCGAGCAACAGAACGATCATGAGCCCACCCCTGCGGTCGTTCGTCCATCCACGACATGGAGTCTTCCGGAGTGGCGACGTTCTACGCGTGGCACGACGGGATTGCCGGGCAGCTGAGGTGTTCGACCGGATCGGTGCCGCCGACCGGGTTGCCGTTCGGCGGCACCTGGCCGACGGCCCGGCTTCCTCGAAGTTCCGCGCCGGCCGACGGGCCCGACCGGCCAGAGCGACGGCAGCGGGCCCTTCGGGCCGGCGGCCGGAAGTCAGGCCGACCGGTGCCCGTCGAGCCGGGGGCGGGGGCCGGCTCCGGACCGCGTGGCAGGGGCGCGCGCCGTCCAGGATTCGCCGATACCGCCGGCGCTCCCCCGTGGTGGTCGAGGCCCGCGACCAGCGCCGCCCCGACCAACCTCGGCGGATCAGACGCCGTCCGCCACCCGGACCGGCATCAGGATGGAGAAGGTGCCGTCGCGGCCGGCCGTGCGGATGGCCAGGGGGGCGATGGGACCGGCGAGTTCGAGGACGAGCTGCTCGGGGCCGGCGGCCGGCAGGGCGTCGAGGAGGAAGTCGCGGTTGACGGCCACCCGGAGGTCCCCGGGGGCCGGGTCGCCGTCGGCGGCGACGGTGAGCCGCCCGTCCCGGCCGACGGTCAGCACGGTGACCTCGCAGACTCCGCCGTTCGGGCCCGAGGGCAGGCTGCGGGTGGCACCGGACTCGACGGCGTCGCGCAGCTCGGCGGCGGCCAGGTCGATCCGGTGGACCGGGTCCAGCCGGGTCAGCGAACGGTAGTCGGGGAAGTCGTGGTCGAGGGCGGCGCCCTCGATCCGGTGGCCGCCGGTCTCGGCCCGGACCAGGCCCGCGCCGAGGGTCAGTTCGGCCTCCTCGGCCCCGGAGCCCAGCAGCGCGCGGATACCGTCGACCAGGGCGGTCGGAGCGATCGCGGCGACCGGGGCCCAGCCCTCGCCAGGTGCGTCCGGCAGGTCGGGCGCGTCCGGCAGCCGCACCTCGGCGAGCGCCATCCGGTACCGGTCGGTGGCGACCAGCCTCAGCAGTCCACCCTCCAGGTCGAACAACACCCCGGACAGCACCGGGAGTTCGGGGTCCGCGCCGACCGCGAAGCGGACCGCACCGAGGGCCTCGGCCAGTTCGCGCGCGGGGACGGTGAAGGTACGGGCGGCGGGCGTGGCGGTCATGGGGTTCTCCCTCTGGTCGATCAACGTGCGGATCAGGGAGAGCTCCCGGCGCGCGTCCGCGAGACCGGCCTCCAGCCGGCGCAGGTGGGCGTCGACCACCCGGTGGGCCGCGCCGGAACCGGCTTCCGCACCGAGCACGGCCCGGATGTCGGCCAGCGGCAGGCCAACCCGGCGGAGGCGGCAGAGCAGCCGGGCGTCGGCGAGCTGGGCGGGCGCGTACCAGCGGTAGCCGGTCTGCGGGTCGACCCAGGCGGGGGTGAGCACGTCGGCGCCGTCGTAGAAGCGCAGCGCGCTGACGCCGAGGCCGCTGTCGCGGGCCAGTTCACCGATGCTGCGCAGGTCGCTCTCCATGCCCGGGACTCTCCGGCCTCGACCAGGTCGAGGGTCAAGCCGCACGGCCGGACCGGACGTGACGATACCGATCGCCGCCCGCCGGCCACCCCCGGGGCGGCAGGCGCCCGCCACCCCCTCGCCGCTCCGTCGTCCGGGTGATTCCGCGAGCCGCGCGGACCTCATGGTTGAACTTTGAACGAAACCGTCCTAGGGTGGAGCCAACAAGTTGAAGCCTAAACAAATGGCTTCGGACCCGAGGAGGAGCCATGGGCCTTTTCAACCGCACCAAGACCGCCGCCACCGCCACCGCCGTCGTCGAGACCCCGGCCGGACCGGACCTCGCCCACCTCACCGGTGACTGGGCGATCGACACCACCCACAGCGAGGTCGGCTTCTCGGTGCGCCACGCCATGGTCACCAACGTCAAGGGCCGCTTCACCGAGTACGACGGCAAGCTGCACCTGGACGGCGCCCTCCCGCACAACTCCACCGCCGAGCTGGTGATCAAGGTGGCGAGCATCGACACCAACCAGGCCCAGCGCGACGAGCACCTGCGCACCGGCGACTTCTTCGCGGCCGAGGCCCACCCGGAGATCCGCTTCCGCAGCACCTCCGCCGAGCGCCTGCGCGGCGACTCGTACCGGATGACGGGCGACCTCACCATCAAGGGCACCACCCGGTCGATCGTCCTGGACCTCGACTACACGGGCAGCGCCACCGACGCCTACGGCGCCGAGCGGGTCGGCTTCGAGGGGACGGCCGTGCTGGACCGCACCGACTGGGGCCTCAGCTACAACGCCGCCCTGGAGACCGGCGGCGTGCTGATCGGCGAGAAGGTCAAGCTCAGCTTCGACATCTCCGCCGTCAAGGCGGCCTGACCCGGCCGACCGCTGTCACGGCCCCGCGTTCGACCCGCCCCTGCCGACCCCCGAACGGCAGGGGCGGGTTCATGCCGCGAACCGCGCCCGCCCGGGCCGCGCCCCGAGCCTCCCCGCCCCACGGCTACGGACGCCTACGCCGCGAGCAGCGCGGCGTCCGCCTCCGCCAGCCAGCTGCCGGCCGGGCGGCTCAGCCAGCCCTCGCGCGCCCCGAGTTCGGCGGCCGCCGCCTCCAGCGCGGACAGGCCCGGGTGCCGCAGGTCCGACCGGCGCACCAGGCTCACCAGTGTCAACGGCACCGGATCGACCAGTGGCACGTTCACCACACCGGGGATCAGCGGGCCCCCGACGGTGGTCAGCATCGGGTCGCCGTGCCGGGTGAGGTAGCGGGCGGTCTCGTCCACCCCGACCGGCGGCGCGTACGGCGCGGCGGGCGTGAGGCCGTAGTCGCGCAGCAGGCAGGTCCCCAGGTCGGCCCACTCGGTGGTGGCCGGATTGCCCGCGCAGACGTCCACCGGGTGCCCGGCCAGGTCCGCGAGCCGCAGCGCGGGCCGGTCGGCGAGCGGGTGGCCGACCGCCATCATCACCGAGACCCGCTCCAGCCGGACCGGCGTCTGGGCCAGTTGAGCACGCAGGCCGGCCGGCAGACCGGCGAAGCGCCCGAACGCCGCATCCAGCCGGTGCGCCGCCAACTCCTCGGCGGCCGCGGCGAGTCCGCCGAGGAAGCGGGCCAGGATCTCGCCCTCCGGCCAGGCGGCCCGGGCCCGTTCGAGCACCCGCTCGGTGGTCAGGTCCGGCCCGGAGACGTCGCTGTTGAGGTCGAGCAGCAGTGGGCGCCGCTCGGCACCGTTGACGATCTCGTCGTGCAGGGCCAGCAGCCGGCGGGCCTGCGGCAGCAACCGTCGCCCGGCCGGGGTGAGGTCGACGCTGCGGGTGGTACGGGTGAAGAGCGCGTCGCCGAGCAGCTTCTCCAGCGTGCGGACGTCGCGGCTGAGCGCCTGTTGGGCGACGTGCAGCCGCTGGGCGGCCCGGCCGAAGTGCAGCGTCTCGGCCGTGGCGACGAAGCCGCGGAGCAGCCGGGGGTGCAGGTCATGGGGCATGGCGGCAGATTAACAACAGCCTGATGTGAGTACGGCGAAACAGGTGTTGGACCGGAAGCGGGCGGCTGTTCGAGGCTGGAGCCCTCCCCCACCCCTCCACGAGGAGTTCCATGCCCGCCTCCTACCGCCGGCTGTTCGCACTGCCCGGTACCGCCGCCTTCACCCTGGCCGGGCTGCTCGGCCGGCTCACGATGTCGATGACCGGCGTCGCCCTGGTGGTGCTGCTCTCGGAGCGGCGCGGCTCGTACGCGCTGGCGGGCACCGTCGCGGCGGTCGGCCTGGCCACCGGGGCGATCGGCATGCCGCTGCTCGGCCGGCTGGTCGACCGGTACGGGCAGGCCCGCGTCACCGTCCCGGCCACCCTGTACAACGCCGTCCCGCTCGTCGGCCTGCTGCTCTGCGTCCGGTTCGACGCACCGGACTGGACGCTGTACGCCTGCTGGGCGGCCTGCGCGGCGGCACCGAACCTGGGCGGCATGGCGCGGGCCCGCTGGGCACACCTGTACCGGGACGACGCGGCGGCCCGGCACCTGGCCAACTCCTTCGAGCAGTCGTTGGACGAGCTCTGCTTCATGGCCGGTCCGGTGCTCGCGATGGTGCTCTGCACCACCGTCGCACCGGAGGCCGGTCTGCTCGCCGCCGGGGTCTTCGGCAGCGCCGGCGCCCTGCTGTTCGCCGCCCAGCGCCGGACCGAACCCCCGCTCGCGGACCGGCGCCCCGGCTCGACGCCCGACCGGTCCGGACCCCGCCCCGAGTGCTCGGACCCCGCCGATCGCGCGCACCGGCACGGCTCTCCGCTCCGGACCCCCGGGCTGCGGGTGCTGCTGCTGACCTTCCTCGCCACCGGCGTGGTCTTCGGTTCGATGGAGCTCACCACCGTGGCGTACGCCGACGCGCTCGGCCACAAGCCGCTGGCGGGCGGGCTGTTGGCGCTGGTGGCGGGCGGTTCCTGTGCGGCCGGACTGGTCTTCGGCCTGCTCCGGCCCCGCCGGGCGGCGGGCGTCCGCTTCCTGTTCGGCGTCACGGCGATGGCCGTGCTGCTGCTCCTGCCGCTGGCCGCCGGGCTCGGCGGGGCCGGGCTCGTCCTGCTCGGCGCGGCGCTGTTCGTGGCCGGGACGGGCACCGCCCCGACCATGGTCACCGGTATGACGCTCGTCCAGGAGCTCCTGCCGGAGCGGCAGTTGAACGAGGGCATGGCGGTGGCGGTGTCCGGCATCGTGGTCGGCATCTCGGCCGGGGCGGCGCTCGCCGGCGCGGTCGCCGAGCACACCGCCCCCGGCACCGGCTACTGGCTGCCGGCCGGCGCCGCCTCGCTCGCCCTGCTGATCGCCCTGGCCGGCCGCCGCCACCTGCGGACGCCGGCCGCTCCCCCGGCGCCCCGGGGTTCCGGACGGATTGTCAGTGCCGCGCACTAGCGTGCTCGACATGGAACCGGCGACCATCCGATACGTCCGTGGCGATGCCACCGCGCCCCAGGGCAAGGGCGTGAAGGTGATCGCCCATGTCTGCAACGACCTCGGCGGCTGGGGGAAGGGCTTCGTCCTGGCGCTCTCACGGCGCTGGCCGGAGCCGGAGGCGGCGTTCCGCCGCTGGCACCGGGAGCGCGCGAAGAACGACTTCGGCCTGGGCGCGGTGCAGATGGTCCAGGTCGAGCCGTACATCCGGGTGGCCAACATGGTCGGCCAGCGCGGCATGCGGACGGGCCGGTCGACGGGCCCACCGGTGCGGTACGGGGCGATCGACTCCGCGCTGGCGGCACTGGCCGGACACGCACTCGCGCTCGGCGCCTCCGTCCACATGCCCCGGATCGGCTGCGGCCTGGCGGGCGGGCGCTGGGAGCTGGTCGAGCCGCTGGTGACGGCCCGCCTGGTGGATCAGGGGGTGCCGGTGACGGTCTACGACCATGACTAGCCGACCGCCACCGGTTCGCTACCTCCGCGATCCGACCGTCAGTGTGGCGGCGGGCCAGGTGTACTCGTACTCGGGCAGCACGTATCCGCCCGGGAAGACGCCCTCCTGCTCCGCCGTCCGGTGACCGCCCTCGCGCTCGTAGAAGGCGACCGCCCGGGTGTTGTCGCGCAGCACCTCCAGGTAGAGGTCGGCTCCGGGGTGGCGCTCGGCGACGTGCAGGCGCACGGCGTCGAGCAGCGCGCGGCCGATGCCGCCACCGGTGCGGCCGGGCCGGACGTGCAGGTTGTCGATCAGCACCCGGCCGTCGGGCTGCGGCACCGCGTAGGCGAACCCGACGGCGCTCCCGGCCTGCTCGGCGATCAGCAGCTCCGGGGTGTTGGCCGGTTCGCCGTAGTCGACGGCCAGCCGCAGGGCCCACACCTCGTGCCGCTCGGCGGTCAGCCCGTCGCCCAGCGCCCGCGCCGGGACGATGCCGGTGTAGGTGGTCCGCCAGCTGAGGGCGTGCAGCTCGGCGACGGCCCCGCTGTCGTCCGTGGTGCCGCGGCGGATGGTGATGTCCATGGGACGAGCGTCCCACACGGCCGGACTTGATCATGATCGGACTTTGCGCCTACAGTCTCCCCATGCTTTTGAACGCGTTCGAAATGCATGGGGCGGGGCGTCGGTACCGGATGTGGAGGGGGCATCCGGTACCGCACGCACCGACACCGGCCGTCAAGGGGCGGTCCGGCTAGGCTCGGGGCCGTGGACGACCTGGCAGCGACGAACGGTACGAACAAGAAGAGCGGCACGAACGGCACGGACGGCCCCGAGGTCGCGCCCGGCACGCCGTCGACCCCGGCGGCACCACCCGCCGAGGTGCACGGCAGTCGCGCGCAGCCGAAGACCGACAAGAGCGAGGCGACCAGGGCCCTGATCCTGGAGACCGCGATGCGGCTCTTCCAGGAACGGGGCTACGAGAAGACCACCATGCGCGCCATCGCCTCCGAGGCCGGTGTCTCGGTCGGCAACGCGTATTACTACTTCTCGGCGAAGGAATTCCTGATCCAGGGGTTCTACGACCGGATGACGTACGACCATGCGGCGGACGCCAGGAATCGCATGGCCAAGACGCGGGATTTCTCCGAGCGACTGGAGATCGCGCTGACCTCCTGGCTCGACACGGCCGCGCCGTACCACGAGTTCGCGGCGCAGTTCTTCCGGACGGCGGCGGACCCGAACAGCGCGCTGAGCCCGTTCTCCAACGAATCGCACCCGGCCCGGGCCACGGCTGTGGAGCTGTTCCGCGATGTGCTGCAGGGCTCCGACCTGGCGCCGAAGCTGGACGCCGAGCTGGTCGAGCTGCTGCCCGACGTGCTCTGGCTGCACCTCATGGTCGTGGTCCTCTACTGGGTCTTCGACCGGACCGAGGACACCGAGCGGACCCGGGAGTTCGTCCGGCGCTCGACCCCCATGGCGGCCCGGGTGATCAACCTCTCGCGCTATCGGGTGTTCCGGCCGATCGTCCGCGACGCCAAGGGCCTCATTCAGGACTTCATCCTGCCCACCATCGGAAAGAACGCCGTCAAATAGGGCCCACCTCCCCCTGGAACACATGCGACGGCCGGGCGCTCCCGATATCGGGAACGCCCGGCCGTGAACACGCGGCCGTGAACACCCGGGTGCGTGGGCTCACCCACGCGACTCAGAAGTTGTCCGGGTTCCAGGCGAGCAGGGGCGTGCGCAGCAGCAGGTCGGCGGCGGCGGCCGCGCCCGGGCGCAGTTCGGTGACCAGGCCCGCCGCGGCCAGTCGGGGGGCGGTCTCGCCACCCAGGTAGAGCGAGCCGAGCGCGGAGACGCCCAGCGCGAGGTCGGCCTCGTCGTCGGTGCGGGTGCAGCGGCCGCTGCCGTCGGCGGCGACCTCGACGGCCCACCGGCCGGCCGCGTAGCCGTCCCGGTCCTCGACCTCCAGGACGGCCCGGCCGGGCGCGCCGTACGTCCGGGCGTTGAAGGCCGCCTCGACGTCGAGCACCCGGAGCCACATGAAGTCGGCGTTCTCCGCGTAGGGCGTGGCGGCGCGCGGGTCGGCCAGCAGCAGCGGCAGCGGGTCGTCCGGTCCGATGTTCTCCACCACGACCTTGCGCACCCAGTCGACGGAGAGGACGAACCGCCACAGCTCGGCGGCGGTGCCCCGGTCCAGTGCGAGGAAGTCGACGACGGTGAGGGTGCAGTTCGGGTAGCTGCCGTCCCAGGTGTCGTCGACCCGGTAGACGACCAGGCCGGTGGCGGTGCCCTCGGCGTCGCGGTGGACGGCGGCGAAGGGCTCCTTCCATTCGAAGCCCGGTACCTGGACGTCCCCGGTCTGGCGCCTCCACCAGAGCTCGTTGCGGGCGATCGCACCGGGCTGGGTGCGCCGCCAGCGGTCGTGCAGCTCGGAGCCGACCTTGCGCAGCTCCTCCATGCGGACGAGATCGATCCGCCCACCGGGCACGGTCGGCAGGCCCTCGCGCAGACCCCGGGCCCGCAGCAGGTCGATGTTCCAGCCGTGGCCGCGGGTGGCCGGGCCGAAGCCGTAGCGCCCGTAGATGTTGTACTCGGCGGCGACCAGGATGGCGACGGCCGAACCGCGTTCCCGGGCGGCCGCCAGATCCTCCGTCATCATCCGGCGGAGCAGGCCGCGCCGGCGGTGGGTGGCGGTCACGGTGACGGAGGTGATGGCGTCCGCCTCGACGACCGCTCCGCCGGGGACGGTCAGCTCGACGTCGAAGCTGCGGAAGGTGGCGACGTAGCGGCCGGCGTCCAGGGCGCCGAGCACCCGGCCGGGCGCCCACTGCTGGCGACGGAAGTCCGCGGCGCTGTCCACGTGTGAACGGAGGAATCCGAGAGCGAGCGCCCGGTCCCAGCCCTCGATCTCGTCCTTGGCGATCGCACGGATCTCGACTCCGCCGATGCCTTCTGTCTGCTGGGCGCTGCCCGGATCGCGGGTACCGCCGTCCACATCGTTGCCCATGACGTCACGGTACGACCGCCCTCCGGCGACGGCACCTCATTTTCGGCCGCCCCGAAATCGGCCGCGCGGGCCGGTGCACGGCCGGGCCCCGCGCTGTCGGCCCACCCTTCCGCGCCGGTGGCGTCAGGCGGCGCACCCCGGCACCACCAGGCCGGACTCGTACGCGATCACCACCGCATGGGTCCGGTTCTGTGCGCCGAGCTTGGTCAGCACGTTTCCGACGTGCGTCTTGACCGTCTCCTGGCTCACCGTGAGCGAGTCCGCGATCTCCGGGTTGGACAGACCGGTGGCCATCAACCGCAGCACCTCCTCCTCCCGCCCGGTCAGCGCCGCCCTCGGCAACGCCTCGGCCGAACCCAGCGGCCGGGCGGCGACCATCCGGCGCAGGGCCGCCGGGAAGAGGATCGCCTCTCCCGCCGCCACCACCCTCACCGCCTCGGCGATCTGCCGGACCGGGAGCCGCTTGAGCACGAACCCGCTGGCCCCCGCGCTGAGCGCGGCGGTGACGTAGCCGTCGTTCTCGAAGGTGGTGATGACCACGACCTTCGGCGCATCGGCCGGTTCGGCCAGCAGCTGCCTGGTCGCCTCGATTCCGTTGCGACGCGGCATCCGCACGTCCATCAGGACCACGTCCGGCCGCAGCAGCCGCGCCTGCTCGACCGCCTCGACCCCGTCGGCGGCCTCCCCGACCACGACGATGCCCGGCTGCACCGCGAGCAACATGCGCAGACCGCTGCGCGTCACCTCGTCGTCGTCCGCGATCAGCAGGGTGACGGGGTTGCCGGTGGGGCCGGCGGTGGCCCGGCTCGTGGTGGCGGCGCCGGTGTCGTCACCGGTCGCGCCCGCCGGGCTCGCGTCCGGGCCGGTCGCGGCGGCCTCAGCCGGCCCGGAGCCGGTCGTGCCGATCATGCGGACAACCGTACCGGCAGCCGGACGTCCAACCGCCAGTGCTGCGGCCCGTGTGGGCCGGCCTCGATCTCACCGTGCAGCAACCGCACGCGCTCGGCCAGCCCGGGCAGGCCGTGGCCGGACGTGGGGAAGGCGCCCGGGCCCTTGCCGGCTGCCGCCGACCTGACCGGGTTGACCACGCTGAGCGACAGTCCGTCCGGCGCGGCCGCCACCCGGACCTCGATCGGACCGCCCGCCCCGTGGCGCAACGCGTTCGTCAGGCCCTCCTGGAGGATCCGGTACGCCGCCCGGGAGAGCGTCCCCTGCACCTGCGCCGGCTCGCCCGACAGCTCCGACACCACCACCGCGCCCGCATGCCGCAAGCGGTCCAGCAGCTCCGGCAGGTCGGCCAAGGTCCTGGTCGGGGCCGTTCCCGCCTTCTCCTCGCGCAGCACGCCCAGCACGTAGTCCAAGTCCTCCAACGCGGCCCGGGTCGACTCCTCGATGCTGCGCAGGGCGGCCCGCGCGGCCACCGGATCGGCGGCGAGCACCTCGCCCGCCACCGCCGCCTGGATCGTGGCGGACGTCAGCGTGTGACCGATCGAGTCGTGCAACTCGTGTGCCAACCGGTTGCGTTCGGCCAGCCGCAGCTCACGCTCGGCCGCCAGCGCGAGGCGCTCCGCCGCCGACGGGCCCAACAGCCTTGGTGCGAGCCACCGCAGGGCGCCCGTCACGACGATGCAGCCGGCCGCTGCCAGCAGCAGGCAGACCAGCGCCACCCCCCAGCTCGCCCAGCCCGTCCCCGGCCGCATCGAACGGCCGAAGAGGCTCAGCCCCGCCTCGGCCCCGGTCCAGCCCCCTGGCAGGGTGAGGCCGGCGATGAACAGGGCGCCGCTCACCAGCACTCCCGTCCACCCCAGTGCCGCGTGCAGGAGCAGCCAGGCCGGGGTCCGCCAACGGTCGGCCCCGGACCGGCCAGTGACGGACTGCGCGCTGACGGCAGGCCCGGTCACGGCCTGCACGCTGACGGACGGCGCTCCGGGAAGAGTGTCGTGCGAAAGGGAGGGGACGGGGCGGCGGGCGGCCACGAGATCCGGCAGCGGTACCCGCAGCAGACGGCGGGCGCACGAGATCAGCACCTGCCGCGTGGGGCGCGCGAGCCCGACCGCGGCGATCATCGCCGCCCAGGCCGACAGCGTCATGGCGACCTGTGCCCCGTAGGGAGCGGTCCGCCAGGCTGCCGCCGGCAGCATCGCGAGAGGAACCAGCGGAAGGCTTGCCAGCGCGCCGCCGAACGCGAACAGCGCGCCCGAGAATGTGAAGCCGCGCAACAGCGGCGGGAGTCCCTTAACCATGATCGAGCCAGTATTGCCGGAACGTCCGCCGTCGACCTCCCCCGATCGGGGGATCGATATATCCCGCCTTTCAGCGATGTGCACCCCGCCCCCCGGAACTCACAATCATGCCCTGACCAATCGACGGGACGGGAGTACGGCTGATGAATGCTCAAGGACGGACGACGGCGCCGGAAGTACCGAGCCGGCCGGCACCGCCCCGCACCGGGGCGGGCCTCCACGGCCCGACCTCCCGTCAGGGCCCGCAGCCTCCGACGGCGAGCAACGGCGCCGCGGTGGCCGCCTGGGTGGTGGGCATCACCGCCCTGGTCACCTCGATCATCCTCATCGGCGGCCCGCTCGGCGTCATCGGCCTGGTCCTGGGCGTCCTCGCGCTGAGGACGGCCAAGCGCACCGGAGTCGGCCGGGCCGGCGCCATCACCGGTGTGGTGGCGTCGTGCGTCGCGATCGTGCTGTCCGCCCTGATGGCCGTCTTCTTTGTCTGGTACGCCGACAACACCCAGGAGTGCTATCAGCCCGACAGCTTCCGGCAGTACACGGAATGCGTCCACCACCAGCTGACCGGAGGGTGACCAGTGCCACGCGAAATGAAGTGGCCCCTCTCCCCGGGGCCGTATCCGCTACGGGCGGGCGTAGAAGTCCGGGGTGCCCATGATCCAGAGGCTGGCCTGTTTGACGGGCATGCCCTGGCGGGGGGCCTCGATCATCTGGTCGTCGCCGATGTAGAGGCCGACGTGGTGGATGTCGGCGGCTCGGCCGGTGTCGGTCCAGAAGACCAGGTCGCCGGGGCGGAGCTGGCGGTAGCCGATCGGGGTGCTCTGCGCGTACTGGTCGGCGGCGAAGTGGTTGAGCTGCTTGCCGCCCTGGCGCCAGGCCATCATGGTCAGCCCCGAGCAGTCGTAGCCGCCGGGGCCCTCGCCGCCCCAGACGTAGGGGAGGCCGATCTTGGAACGGGCGAAGGCGACGGCGGCGGCCGCGCCCTCGGCCGACCACGGGCGGGCAGCCGGAGGCGAGCTCGGAGCCGGCGCCATCGCGGTGCCCGCCGCCTCGGCTGCCGTCTTCTCCGCCGCGGCCTTCTCCGCTGCCGCCTGTTCAGCCGCCGCCTTCTCGGCAGCGGCCTTCTCGGCGGCCGCCCGGGCCGCGGCCTCGGCCTCACGGGCGGCGATCGCCTCCAGCGCCTCGCGCCGCTGCCGCTCCAGTTCGACGGTGGTGTGGCGGGCGGCGGCGAGATCGGCGAGCAGTTGTTCGCGGCGCAGCCCGACCGCCGTGACCTGCGCCTGCTGCGCGGCCAGCCGCGCCTCGGCCCGGCCCCGCGCCGCACCGACCTCGGCGGCGGCCTTCTCGGCGGCCTCGGCGGCGGCGCGGGCGGCGGCCGAGGCGCGGGCCGCGGTGGCTGCCGTGGAGGTGGCCGCGTCCAGGATCTGCCGGGTGCGGTCGCTGGCGACGCCGACCACCGCCGCCTGGTCGCCGGCCTCGCGCGGCCCATGGGCGCCGATGAGGGCGTTGACGGCGGAGAGCTCGGCGCTGGTGCCTTGACGGTACGTTTCGGCGGCGAGCCGGGCGGCGTCCTCGGCGGCCTCGGTCCGCGCCGCCTGGGCGGTGGCGGCCCGTCCGGCGGCGGCGGACTCCTCGGTGCGAGCGCGGGCGAGTGCGACCTGCGCGCCGTTGTAGGCCTCGACAGCCTGCTCGGCGGTGCGGGCGGCCCGGTCCAGTTCGGCGGTCGCCGCGGTGAGCCCGGCTTCGATGGTGGAGACCGAGGCGGCCCGGCGGTCGGCCTCGACCCGGGAGCGGTCGACCTCCTCGGCGGAGGGGTAGGCCCCGTCGGCCGGCGCCCCCGTTGCAGAACCGGACTCGGAACCGGCCCCGGAACTGGAACCGGAACCGGAACCGGAACCGGCTGCGGCCCCGGACGCCGCGTCATCGAGCGCGTCCGCCGGGACTGCCGCAGCGGCGGGAAGCAGCCCGAGCAGAGCGGTGAGGGACAACAGGAGGGTCGGCAGGAGCCTGCGCACCACGGGACATCCCTTCTCAGGTGTCGGACGTGGGCCTTCGGAGAGCCCCAGGCGGACCTGGTCACCCCGACCACCCAGCGAATCTGGCGAAGTATCCCATCACGTGACAAGTCGGTCACTCATCGCCATATTCTCAAGCCGGACGGCCTTCACGCCCCAAGCCCGCACCGCCGGCCGGGTGACCCATCAGATGATCTGACCGGGAATCACCATCAGCCAGGGGCTCATGGTATACGAACTACCGATGAATCCGAGGGGTGTGCGGCCTCAGTCGGGGGTGCCGGTCGGGCCGGGGCTCCAGACCGGTCGGACGTACCGCGTAGGTGCGGTTACGGCCTGCCCGGACGGTGCGGCGGCGTTGCTGCGCGAGCGGCCGGGGGCCGGGCTCGGGCCCGATGGGAGCGGGCCCGCCGGGGCCGGGGCGCTGCCTGCCCCCCGGCCCCGGCGTCGCCGCCGAGCGGCGATCGGCCAGCCGGGCGGAACGCCGGGCCAGCGCGCGGGCGGCGTGCGCGTCCAGGTGGGCGGAGGCCCGGGCGGCCATCCGCTCGGCGACCCGGTGAGCGGCGGGGTGGCCGGCCGGCACCTTGTCGGGGGCGCCCGCGATCAGGTCGAAAAGCCAGGTACGGGCGATGTCCGCACGCCGGTGCAGTCGTCGCTCACGCCGGAGCGCGCGGGCCCGGCGCCGCGGACGGGTCGCGTAGCGCCAGCGCGCCCACGGGCTGCTCGGGCGGGCCAGCCGGATGGCACCGATCCAGGACAGGCCGGGCACCAGGATGCCGAGCAGTCCGGTCCACATCTTGCCCTTGAGCAGGGTGATGACCGAGACCAGGGCGTTCACCGAGATCACCGTGACCAGCCCCCACCTGGTCTCCTGACTGGGTACCACGCCGAGCGGCACGTACCCGACGAGCAGCAGTGAGGTGCAGAGGATGCCGAAGATCACCGCGTCCACCGACTTGCGGCCCTGCTCGCTCCAGTACACGTCGTCCAGGTGCAGGATCAGCGCGAACTCGTCCAGCACCAGGCCGCAGCCGATGCCGAAGAGCAGTCCGAAGACATCGATCCACGGGTGGCCGCCGTAGGTCGCGAACACCCCGATGCCGCCGGTCAGCAGGAAGCCGAGACCGAAGACCATGTGGTGGATGTGCAGGCCGCCGGGGGTCACATTGCCGGGCCACCAGCGGACCTTGGCCCGGATCATCCGGACGCTGAACCGGATCAGAACGAAGGAGGTGATGAATCCGACCAACAGCAGGAACAGCGGTTGCTTGTGCGCGGCGACGATGTGCTCGCGGTAGCCGTCCAGCAGTGTGGTCATGCGTCTTACCTTCGTTCCTGGTCCTGCGTACGTCCTGCCACGACATGACCCGGGGGCCAACACCGGCCCAACGAGCCCACCACCCGCACCGACGCGGCGCCGGGGGCCGGGGCCCGGAGGCCGGGGTGCGCGTCGGTGCGGGCGGTCAGAAGCCGCGGGTGCGCTTGGCCGCCCGGCGGGGGGCGGCGAGGTACGGTTCCGGCCGCTCGGCGCCGGCCGGGAGCTTCATGAAGAGCCGGGCGATCTCACCCCCGAGGTTCACCCCGATCGCCAGCGCCAGGGCGATCGCGGCGGCCCGGGTGATCTGCACCAGACCGGCGCTGGCGTGCCCCTGGGTGAACGAGAGCATCCCGAGGTAGAGCGCCGAACCGGGCATCAGCGGGCCGATCGCGGCGGTCACGTAGGGCAGCGCCGAGCCGTTGCGGTATCGGGCCATCAGCTGGCCGAAGAGGCCGACCAGGCCCGCCGCCACTCCGGTGGCGGCGATCGGGGAGACCCCGGCGTTGTAGACCAGTACGCCGTAGCTGGCCCAACCGATGCCGCTGTTCAGGGTGACCAGCGCGAGCGAGCGGCGGTCGGTCTGCAGCAGCATCGCGAAGGCCAGCGTGAGCACCAGGGCGGCGACCATCTGGACCGGTGGGTAGTTCGCCCCGGCCAGGCTCTCGTCCGGTTTGAGCTGGGGGTCGAAGCCGACCCCCAGGTAGAGGATCAGCATCACGCCGATGACGATGCCCGACACCAGGTAGATGACTTCGAGCAGCCGGGCGGCGGCGGTGATGTAGAAACCGGTCAGGCCGTCCTGGACGGCGGCCACCAGGGCGCGGCCGGGCAGCAGGGCGAACAGCCCACCGGTGATCACCACCGAACCGCGCAGGCCCAAGGTATTGAACGAGAGGATGATGCCGGAGGCCGCGGCCGGCATCGCTGCCAGCACGAACTGGTAGAACTCCGGCAGCCCGCGCCGGGCGATCAGTGAGGCCAGCCGGTCGCCGAGGACGGCCGCGATGAACGCGCTGGCGAACACCAGCCAGGCCTTGTCGTCGATCCGGCCGCCGACCAGGAAGGTCGCCGCGCCGGCCAGCAGTCCGGTGTTCAGCGCGAGCAGCCAGGTCGGGTACGGGTGCCGGTTGCGGCGGATCAGCGCGAGGCGGCGGTACGCATCGTTGACCGAGACCGTCTCGGCGGTGATGTCGGCGACCAGCTCGTACACCGCGTTCAGCCGGGTGTAGTCCGAGGTGCGGCGGCGCACCACCCGGTCCGCGGTGACCGGCGGTTCGACCAGCGAGGGCTGGTGCGAGATCCCGATCAGGGTGAAGGTGACCTGCGGCTCGCAGTGGTCCAGCCGGTAGGCGTGGGCGATGCCGAGCATGGCCGCCTCGACATCCTCGGCGGCCTCGCCGCTGGCGAGCAGCAGTTCGCCGATGCGCAGGGTCAGGTCGAGGATGCGCGGGACGCTCCGGCCGGCGGAGGGGTGCAGCTCACGGGGGGTCCGCTCGAAGGCCGGGCGCTCGGACATCGGGGTGCGCAGCAGGGTGCGCATCCGGTCCGGCCAGGGCGCCTCGCCGGGCGCGCCCGCCGTCAGGGTGGGGATGGCGATGCCGTCGGGCGGGGTGTAGCCGGCGGCCCGCCACTCCTCGGGAGTGAGGGTGTCCTCGGCGACCGAGCGCCGACGGCTGCCGGGCACGGTGTCGGTGTCCAGCCCCCCGGCGGCCCCAGCGGCACCAGCGGCACCAGCGACGACGCCCTCGGCGACGACCGCGCCCGCCGCACCGACCGGCCCCGGCTGGGGCTCCGCCTCCAAGAGCTCGGCCTCCAAGAGCTCCGCCTCCGCGCGCTCCGGCTCCGAGGGCTCGGCGGCCGGCTCCGGGTTCAGCAGGCCCTTGGTCTCCCGGACCGGCGTGACCAGCGGGATCACGGTGGCGGGTTCGACGGTCGGGGCGGGGTGGCCGAGCAGGCCCTCGGTGGGCGGGGCCTCGGAGGGGTGGAGCGGACGCGGCTCCGGCCCCGGGCGTGTCTGTCGCGCCTGACGGGCCACCCTGCCGCCCCTGGCCCGCTTGCCCCCGCCCGGTCGGCCCCGCTTAGGCACTTCCGCTCCTTGCCGCCCCTGATGGCGCCGGGTCGGCCCGGCGCCGTTCGATCACGGGTTACACCTTGCCTGATCGAACTGCCGGACGCACATGTACGTCGCGGCGGGCGGCCGCCCGCGCGGGTGCCTACCCGGCGCGGTGGCGGGCGGGGACGGACCGGCCGGACCGGCGGGCCCGCAGCAGTTCGACCGCCACCGGCACCACCGAGACCAGCACGATGCCGACCAGGATCGCCTCGATGTGCTCCCGGACGAAGGGGATCTGGCCGAGGAAGTAGCCGAGCACCGTGACGCCGGCACCCCAGAGCACACCGCCGATGACGTTGTAGACGACGAACGTGCGGTAGTTCATCCTGCTCACCCCGGCGACGATCGGGGTGAAGGTCCGCACGATCGGCACGAAGCGGGCCAGCACGATCGCCTTGGGGCCGTGCCGGTCGAAGAAGGCGGCCGCCTTCTCCACGTTCTCCTGCTTGAAGACCCGGGAGTCGGGCCGCCGGAAGAGGCCCGGTCCGACCTTGCGGCCGAAGAGGTAGCCGACCTGGTCGCCGGCCACGGCCGCGGCCACGATCAGCAGGCACATCAGCCAGAGCGGCAGGTGCAGGTAGGTGCCGTCGGCGATCAGCAGGCCGGTGGTGAAGAGCAGGGAGTCGCCGGGCAGGAAGAAACCGATCAGCAGACCGGACTCGGCGAAGACGATGGCGAGGATGCCGAGCGGCCCGAAGGTGGAGATCAGGGTGGTCGGATCGAGCCAGGACGGGCCGAGGGCGAGGCTGGTCACGGGGCAGGCACTCCTGGAGGTCGAGTCTTGGCAATGAAACAGTAAAGCATTTGCCAAGAGCCTCTTGATCCGGGAGTCCCTGCCCCGCACCGGGGGCACTCCTCGGGGCGGCTACTCGGGGTCGAAACCCGGGCCCGCTACCAGCGGCCCGCTACAGCCCGTAGCGCTCGATGATCTCCTCGTGCCGGGCGGTGTCCGTGCCCGCCGCCCGGGCCAGGTCGAGCCAGGCGGGCGGGTGCGGCCAGGCCGCGGTGAGGCGGCGCAGCAGCGCGTCGGCGTCGGTGGCCCGCTCGGTGGGCGGCACCCCGACGGCGGCGTAGATCCCGGGCAGGACCTCGTCCTCGTCGGTCGGGTCGGTGACGCTGTACTGCTCCCCGCTGTAGGCCCAGACCGCGTACCCGGCCTGTCCGAGCTCCTCGCGCAGCCGGGCCCAGGCCTCGTCGCCGGGCCAGCCGCCGTCGATCCAGTAGGTGGTGTAGCCGGCCGGGTCGAGCAGTGCCAGCAGTCCGAACACCGGGCGGTGGCGGCGCCGCTCCTCCTCCGGGGTGTCCTCGCCGGGCGGCTCCTCCAGCAGGGCCGGGGCGAAGACCACCACGTCGCCGTGGTTGAGCGTGAGGTCGTCACCGAGCACCGGCAGGATGCGGGCGGTGGCCGGGCCGGTGCGGACGGCCGGGAGGTCCGCGGTCGCGCCGTTGGTCCGGGTGGCCCGGACGGTGACGATGTGCCACTCCTCGTCGACCGGGCCCTCGGCCTCGTCGAACTCCATGCCTATCAGCGCGCCGGTCGAGCGGACCGTCGCCCAGTCCCGGTTGACGGTGGCCGCGGTGATCAGGTGCCAGAGGTCGGGCTCCTGGACGGTGCGGTGCCGCTGCTCGTCCGGAGTGCCCTCGGCGGGCAGCGCGTGCTCCAGCAGTTCCTGGTAGTACCGCTGCGCGGCCGCGTGGTCGCCCAGCTCGGTGGCCGCGGCGGCGGCCAGCCGGCGGGTGTTGATCCGGTCCGGGTGCAGGGCCAGGATCGCCTCGCACTGCTCCACCACGTCGGCCCAGCGGCTCTCGGCGGCGGCCCAGCGCGCCCGGATCCAGTGGCCGCCGGACGGGTTGGTCCCGGTGATCCGGTCGGCGAGCCGACGGATGCCCTCGTCGTCCCCGGCGTCGATCAGGGCGCTGCCGAGCATCGCGGTCAGGCCCTCACTCGCCGGGTCGGCGTCCAGCCGGTCCCAGAGCAGGTCCGCGGCGGCCCGGGAGTGGCCGAGGCCGCCCAGCACCGCGGCCAGGTCGAGCGCCAGCCCGGTGGCGCCGGCCGGCTCGCCCCGGTACTCGTCCAGGGCGGCGGCGAGCAGGTCGGCGCCTGCCTCGTAGGGCACCTGCGCCTCCCCGAGGTACGCGGACAGCTCGGCCGCCGGGACGGGCAGCTCCGGCACGGGCAGCGCCTCGGCGTCCGCGCGCAGCCGGGCGACCTGCTCGGCGACGCCGTCGGTGCGGCGCAGCCGGGTCAGCTTCCGTTCGCCGAAGGCCGCCAGGGTGAGCGCGATCGTCCGGGCGCCGCGTGCGACGGCCAGCCGGCCGGCGGCCAGCAGCAGGTCGACGCAGGGGCGGTGCGAACCGGTGCCGTCCAGGTACCCGACCCAGCCGGCCAGCGCGGCGCCGAGCTCGGCGTCGTTCTCGCGGGCGCCGGCGGCGACCAGCAGCTCGACCGTCGCCGTCCAGGCGGCCCGGATGTCGGCGTGGCGCTCGGCGTCCGCCAGGCTCGGCAGCAGGGCCAGCGCCTCGTCGGTGCGGCCGAGCGAGGCGAGCGCGCGGGCGCGCAGCACGGCGCCCCAGCGCCGGTCGCTCTCGTCGATCTCACGACCCCGGCCGCGCTCGGCCTGCTCGGCGGTGTCGAGCAGGGCCAGTACGTCCTCGTGCCGGCCGAGCAGGTGCAGGGTGCCGGCCCGGGAGTGGTGGAAGTGCAGCGAGAGCCGCTGGCCGGCGGACTGCATCCGGGCGGCGGCGGTGTCGAGGTGACTGAGCGCCTCGGCCGGCCGACCGTCGTCCTCCAGGGCGTCCGAGTACTCCCGGGAGAGGCAGTCGAAGCAGGCCCGGGCGGGCTCGATCCGCTCCAGCGTCTCGCTCAGCACGGCGAGCCGCTCGGGCACGTAGCCGGGACCGTCGACCCGGGCGTGGCAGATCGCGAAGTCCTGCACCACGCAGACGGACTGCGGGCAGCCCGCCGTCTCCTCGCGGTGCGCGAACTCCAGCAGGTCGACCGCCTCGGGCAGCGCCTGCTCGCCCTGGTGGCGCTTGTTCAGCAGGTTCTGCATCCGCCAGTGCCGCAGGTAGACCTCGACCCAGGGCAGGCCGAGCGCCCGGGCGGCGGCGACCGCCTCCGGGTAGACGGCGTCGAGCTGGTCGTTGCGCCCCTCGTTGGCGTGGCCGGGGAGTTCGTAGATGGCGTCGGCCAGCCGCCGGTGGCCGGCCTCGGCCAGCTGCTGGTGGGTGTCGTGCACCCAGGCCCAGATGTCGGTGCTCATACTGCTTGCGTCTCCCCCTGCGGGTGGTGCGCTGTGCTGGTGGACAGTGTGCTGACCACCTCTGACAATCCGTCCGACGGTCCCGGACGGGCGGGTCCCGGATGGGCGGGTCCCGGCCGAACAGGTTCCGGCCGACCGGGACCCGAACGGGCAGGTCCCGGACGGTCGGGCCCTGGACGGCCGGTGCGGGGCATGACCCCCGGGCGGGCCTCGGGGGCCGCGCCGTTCAGCCCCGGTCGCGAAGGCCCCCCGGGTCACCGGGTCCGCCCGGTTCCCCGAGCTCGCCGGGGCTGTCCGGCACCGTGCCCAGCCCGGCCGGCACGGCGGCGGTCAGCGCGGAGACCGCCGTCCCGATGCCCGCCAGCGCGCCGCCCAGGTCGCCACCGCCCGAGCCCGAGCCGGCGGACGCGGCGGACCCGGCGGACCCGGCCGAGGCCGCCGCCATGATCACCTTGAGCGAGCGGAGCAGCCCCGCCGCGGTCGCGCTGCCGGTGTGCCCGCCGCGGTAGGCGGTGAGCAGGTCCTGGACGGCCGGGCAGGCCAGGTTGAGGTAGAGCCGGGCCTTCACCTCGCCGCCGGACCGCGCGGTGAAGGCCCGGGCCAGACGCAGTGCGGCGGACGGGATCCGGGCGTCCGCCTGGTCGTCCTCGATCCGCGCCTTCAGCTCGGCCTCGCGGTCCGGGACGAGGACGAGCGGCAGGCCCGGCGGGTCGAACCGGGCCGGGACGAGTTGCTCGCCGGGGTCGGCCAGGGCGCCGGTCAGCCAGGCGGTCTCCTCGGCCGGCAGCGGCCGCTCCGGGTCGCGGAACAGCTCACGGTTCCCGTTCTCACTGCCGAGTTCGACGATCCGGCAGTCGCGCAGTGCGGCGTAGCGGCGCAGGAAGGGCAGTACCGCGTAGCGGTCGCCGCGCGCGATCGGCACCTGCATCGCCCGGTACAGCATCTCCTCGAAGCCGCCGCCGCTGCCGAGCGCGACGTGCACCGCGCCGCCGCCGGCGGCCCGCAGCGCACCGGCCGTCAGGTCGCCCTGTGAGGTGGGCACCGGGACGTCGTCGGCGAGCAGGGTGAAGAGCCGGTCGTCGCAGAGCGCGGCGCCGAGCAGGTCCTGGCCGTGCCGGGCGAGGATGCGGCGCCAGACGGCGGGGCGCAGCCGGGCGGTCTCGTAGAGGCCCTCCACCACGGCGTCGGTGAGGGCCTGCTGGAGCGCCCGGTAGTGCTCGTCGCGCTGGAGGTCCTCGCGGCTGGCGGTGGGGGTGAGCCGGCTGGACTCGACCACACCGCCGATGAACCCGGCCCAGCTGGGCAGCAGGTCGCGGGCGTCCTCGGCGAGCAGCATGCCGCGCAGGTAGACGGCGAGGTCGCGGTTGTCGCTGCTGCCGTAGGTGCCGCCGTCCTGGACCCAGAGCAGGCCGACCGCGTCGCTGCCGCCTTCGACGGGCTGCACGGGGAAGGCGGTGAGCGGTTCGAAGCGGCGGCCGAAGGCGCCGGCGAACCGCATCCGGGCCGCGTACGGGTCGCCGTCGACCGCCTGGCGCCAGGGCACCGGGACGGCGTTGACGGGTTGTTCGTCGTCGCCGACGTAGACCGGGATCGGCAGCAGGACGCAGTACCGGCCGAGCACCTCGCGCAGCGCGTTCTCGTCGGCGAGGTGGGCGTGCTCGGTCTTCAGCGCGAGCTCGACCAGGGTGCCGGGGGCCGGCCGGGCGGGCACCCGCTCGACGCTGTACTGCTCGCCGCCGAAGCTGCGGTAGCGGTGGCCGAGCAGCGGCTCGCGGTGCGAGGTGGTGGTGACGGTGACCTCGTCGGCCACCGAGAAGGCGGAGAGGAAGCCGAGCCCGAAGGCGCCGATGAGCTCCTGGTTACCGGTGAGTTCGCGCAGCATCCGGGTGTAGCCGGTGCCGACGGTGGCCAGGTAGGCGTGGATCTCCGGCTCGGTGAGGCCCGCGCCGGTGTCCTCGATGCCGACGGTGCGCCGGACGGCGTCGGCGCGTACCCGGATCAGCGGGCGGTGGCCGCCGTCCGGGTCCTCCAGGAGCCGCCGGGTGTGCGAGTCGTGCGCGTTCTGGACGAGTTCGCGCAGGGCCACCAGCGGGGTGGAGTAGAGGTGGGTGGCGAGGACGTTCACCAGTCCGCCGAGATCGACCTCGGTCGTACGCAGATCCTCGGTGGGCACGGGGTCGGGCGGGAGACCATCAGACATGGGTCCTCAGTGTGCCAGTGCGACTATCCGGCGACCATTTCTTTCTGAGGCCGGCCCGGAATCGGTTCGGGATCGACCGGGACTCGGTCCGGGGTCGACCGGGACTCGGCCTGAGAGGGCCTGACACCGGGCTGACACCGGAGGACCGGTCAACCTGGCATTGACAGTGCAGTCCCGTCGAAGCCGCCGTCCGGTGGACCCAATCCGCCCTCCTTCGAGGGAACTTGCCGCTCTCCGCGTGACCGCGCGCGGCTCCTCCCACCCCTCCCGGTTCGTCGTCTTCATGACACCATCGGGCGAATTGCCACCCATTCGGTGGAGTTCGCCCAGGTGCTGGTGAATGCTGGTCGTGCGACGTCAGGAACCGGCGCTGCGGGGCGGCCACCCCGGAACGCGCCACTTTTTCGCACTCTCTCAGGGAGATCAGCGTGTCCCGTATCCGCGCAGCCGCCGCCGTCACCGCCCTCGGGGCCTTCCTCCTGGTCGGTCTCGGGTCCGCCACGGCGTACGCCGACAACGGTGCCGGTGCCAACGACCACTCCAACAGCAGCGTCGTGAACAACAACGGCTCCGGCAACGTGATCGGCAACGTGACCGGCAACCTGGTCAGCACCCAGCAGACGGCCACCGGCTCCGGCGCCGGCAACCAGAACAACGGCCTCGCGGTCGCCGGCAACGCCGGCAACGTCGGCGCCCTCCAGGGCAACGGCAACCTCGCCGCCGACGTGCACCCGCACATCTTCTTCTAGTCCCGGCCCTCCTCGCCGCCGCTTCCGCTCCGGCGGCGGCGAGACCCGGACCGAGCACCAGTGCGCTCGCGGCCCCGACCGGATCCACCGGGTCGCGACGCCGGCCGGGTGCCTGCCCCCACCATCCTCGGGGGCGGGCACCCGGCCGTCGCTATGCGGGCCCGGGGAGGCCCAGGACGGCCCGGCCGAGCCGCCGCAGGCAGTCCCCGAGGTCCGGCCGTTCACAGTACGGGCGGTTCCGCACCCCGTCGTTGACCAGGGCGAACAGCGCGTGCACCCGGATCCTGGCCAGGGCCGCGTCGTACTCGGGGCGGACCTGGCAGAGCAGTTCGACCCAGGTCCGCAGGAAGTCCCGGCGGAAGTCCACCGCGGCCCGCCGGTCCGGCGCGGCCAGCCGCTCGGTCTCGCTCAGCATCGCGCCCAGGTAGTCGCTGTTGCGCCGGGCGAAGCCCACGTAGGCGGCCAGCGCGGCCTCCAGGGCCGGCCCGGGCCCGTCGGCGACGGCGATCGCGCCCTCGACCTCGTGCCAGAGCCGTTCCCTGCTGCGCACCAGCGAGGCGGCCAGCAGCTGGGCCTTGCTCTCGAAGTGCCGGTACACGCTGGGCCCCGAAATGCCGACCGCGGCGCCGAGTTCGTCGGTGCTGACGTTGTCGAACCCGCGCTGGTGGAACAACCGCACCGCCGCCGCGAGCAGTTCCTCCCGGCGGGACTGCGCCCGGGACACCGGCGCGGCCGCCGGGCAGTAGTCCCGCGGGTCGGGCGAGGTGTCGCCCAGCGGCACCGCCAGGATCGCCGCCACCAGCTCGCGCACCAGCCGCTCGGCCCGGCGCGGTTGCGGCACGGCCGACTGGTAGGAGAGGCCGGCTCCGGCGGAGAGCGCCGACCAGCAGAGCAACTCGGCGTCGGCGCTCCCGAGTTCCGGGCGCTCCGCCCGGAGCACCCCGGCCATCAGCGCGACGTCCGCGCGCAGCTCGCGGCGCAGTCCGGCCCGTCGGACCGGCGGCAGCAACCGGGCGTCCCGCTGCACCAGCGTGCCGAGCGGCCGGTGCCCGACCGCGACGGCGGCCAGCGCGGCGCCGACGTCAGCCGTGGTCGAAGCCGCGCGCAGTCCGCCGGACAGCTCGTCCAGCCCCAACCGGAGAGTGCGGTCCAGCAGTTCGGGCTTGCCCCGGAAGTGCCGGTAGAGGGCCGGCGCGGTGATGCCGACCCCGGCGGCGACCTCCGTCATGGAGACCTGGTGGTAACCGCTGCGGTGGAAGCGCTCGGCGGCCACGGCGAGGATCTGCGCCTGCCGGGATCGCGCGGGCGGCCGTCGTACCACCATGACGTCGCTCCTCGCCCTCGCCAGCCCGTATGCCGGGCACCTCGCCCGGATGCCGGTCCACGAGGTCTGCGGCGCCGCGGCCCCGCACCGCGGTCGGAGCGGACTACGGGTGCCACCCGCCGACCGTAGGCTAGCAAGGATTCACTTGTGGGGAGCCGGAGCCGGTCACAGCAGGCTCGGTCACGGTACGGACACCGCCGCGCCGACCCTGGACAAGTCGAAGCTACCCGGGATTAACTTGTGGGGCGATCAGCTGTCCACCGGCCCGCAGCCGCCCGTGCCGGCCCGCACCGCCTGGCACCACCGAAGGGAGCGCCGTCGTGCGCCGCACCGTGTTCACCGAGGACCACGAGGCCTTCCGGGAGACCATCCGGGACTTCATCGCCAACGAGGTCGTGCCCGTCTATGAGGGCTGGGAGGCCGAGGGCCACCCGCCGCGCGACTTCTACCGCCAGCTCGGCGCGCTCGGCGTCTTCGGCATCGAGGTCCCCGAGGAGTACGGCGGCGCGGGCGAGAGCGGCTTCAAGTACCAGGCCGTGGTGGCCGAGGAGACCGCCCGGGCGGGTGTCAGCTTCGGCTCCTCGGGCGTGCACACCGGCCTGGTGCTGCCGTACCTGCTGGAGTACGCCGACGAGGAGCAGAAGCAGCGCTGGCTGCCCGGTTTCGTCTCCGGCGACATCATGACCGCCATCGCGATGACCGAGCCGGGCGCCGGCTCCGACCTCGCGGGCATCACCACCACGGCCCGGCTCTCCGAGGACGGCACCCACTACGTCCTCAACGGCGCCAAGACCTTCATCACCGGCGGCGTGCTCGCCGACCTCGTCCTGGTGATCTGCCGGACCGCACCGTACGACCCGGAGAACCGCCGGGCCGGCCTCTCCATCCTCTGCGTGGACACGGCCTCCGCGGGCTACACCGTGGGCCGCAAGCTGCAGAAGATCGGTCTGCGCACCTCCGACACCGCCGAGCTGGCCTTCAGCGACGTCAAGGTGCCGGTGGAGAACCTGCTCGGCGAGGAGGGCAAGGCCTTCTCCTACCTGACCCACAACCTGGTCCAGGAGCGGCTGGCGATCGCGGTCGGCGCCTACGCGGCCTCCGCGGCGGCGGTGCGGTTCGCGGTCCAGTACGTCAAGGACCGCAAGGTGTTCGGCAAGGCGGTGGCCGAGTTCCAGAACACCAAGTTCACGCTGGCCGACTGCGAGGCCCAGGTGGTCGCCCAGCAGTCGATGGTCGACCGCGCGCTGGAGCTCTACCAGAGCGGCGAGCTGACGGTCGCGGACGCGGCGGCGACCAAGCTGTTCTGCACCGAGTCGGCCTCCGGCGTGATCGACAAGTGCCTCCAGCTGCACGGTGGTTACGGCTACATCCTGGAGTACCCGATCGCCCGCCTCTACACCGACAACCGGGTGTTCCGGATCTACGGCGGCACCAGCGAGGTCATGCGCAGCATCGTCGCGAAGTCGCTCGGCCTGTAGCGGGGACCCTGCGGCGGGGCCCCTGCGGCAAGGCCCCGGCGGCGAGCGCCCGGCGGCGAGGACCCCCGCAACGGGAGCCGGGCCGGCCGCACCCACCGGGCCGGCGCAGCCGGGAACGCCGGCGGGCCGCACCCCCATGGCGGCCCGCCGGCGCTCCCCCCGCCCGCGCGGTCATGACGGTTGCGCCGCCCGGGTGAAGCCGGGCGGCGCGGCGGGACGGTGGAGAGGGCGGCGGGGCGGGCCGGCGGGCAGCGGGACGGCACGCGGACCGCGCCCGGGGCCGCTCAGTTGGGCGAGCTGTGCTCGGCGCGCCAGGCCTCCCAGCCGGCCGCCGAGGCCACCTTCGCCTCGCGCAGCGCCCGCTGCGCGACGGCCGTCGCGACCGCCGTCGGCGGGGTCTCCAACCGCCTGATCCACGTACGCCCGGCCGTGGCCAGCGCCGCGCACACCATGGCCGCACCGGCCGCGCCGAGCACCGCGCCGATGCCCGTGAGCACCGCTCCGCCGGCCAGCAGCGAACGGTTGACCTGGAAGCCACTGAGGAAACTGTCATTGGTCGCCATGCGTCCACCATGGGCGCAGTCGGCGATCCCCGCACGCCGAGCCGCTCCGGGGTGCGGGAGCCGGGCCCGTCCGCGACGCTGGCCCCAGGGCCGCCGCGAACGGCCCGGCAGGCAGGCCCGGCGACGGACCCGCCGACGGACCCGGCAGGCAGGCCCAGGAGGACACCCATGGTCGATCTCGAACAGCTCGCCGTGGAGCACGCGGCCAAAGCCACCGAGAGCCCGCACGGGCGAAGCGCCCACCTCGTGGTGCACGACGGCGTGCTGCGGCAGACCGTGATCGCGCTGACCGCCGGGACGTCGCTGGACGAGCACAACGCCCCCGCCGCCGCGAGCATCCAGGTGCTGCGCGGCCGGGTCTCGCTCACCGTCGCCGGGCATCTGCAGGAGCTGTCGGCGGGCCAGCTGCACCCGATCCCGCAGGACCGGCACGGGCTGCTGGCCCACGTCGACTCGGTGGTGCTGCTGACGGCGGTCACGGCGTAGCCGCCCCCGCCGGGCGACGCGGCCCACGGCGGCCTACGGCGCGGCCGCGCCCAGCACGGAGGGGGCGACCAGCTGGAGGCCGCGCAGGAAGTCCCGCCCGGTCGGCGCCATCTCGGGCGCGGCCAGCCACTGGGCGGCCAGGCCGACCAGCAGCGCCTGGTAGAACATTCCGCGGGCCAGTTCGTCCTCGGTGTCCGGCACCTCGGCGAGGCCCTGGAACAGGGCCGCGAGCCCGAGCCGCCCTCCCTTCTGCGCCGCGGTGAGCGCCGCCGCCAGCTCGGGTGCCCGGTCGGTCTGCACCATCGCCTCGAACTGCGCCGCCCAGAGGCCGCGGTGCTCGACGAAGGTCTCCTTCACCCCGTCCCAGACCGCGACGAACCGTTCCTCCGGCCCGTCCGCGAGTTCGTTCGCGTGCGCCACCACGGCGCCCAGTGCGACGCCCCACTCCCCCGTCGCCTCGATCAGCGCCGTGTTGAGCAGCGCCTCTTTCGAGCCGAAGTGGTAGCCGATCGCCGCCAGGCTGACGCCGGAGGCGGTGGCGACGTCCCGGGCGGTGGTGCGCCCGTAGCCCTTCTCGTACAGACAGCGCTTGGCGCCGGCCAGCAGGTCCTCACGATTTCCCATGGCCCGATGCTACGGCCTGTCTGGACAGATGTCTTGCACGTCCGTCTCACACGAAAGCCTGAGACAAATGATTTAGACGCTTGTACTAGACAAGCGTCTGACACGCCCGTACCGTCTTCCCCATGACCGCAACCACCGGCCGCGCAGGCCGTCGCGAATGGATCGGCCTGGCCGTCCTCCTGCTCCCCACGCTCGTCCTGACCATGGACATGGGCGTGCTCTTCTTCGCCGTCCCGTACATCTCCACCACGCTTGCGCCGAGCGGCACCCAGCAGCTGTGGATCATGGACATGTACTCGTTCCTGCTGGCCGGGCTGCTGATCACGATGGGCTCGCTGGGCGACCGGATCGGCCGGCGCCGGCTGCTGATGATCGGCGCCGCCGGCTTCATCGGGGCCTCGGTCCTGGCCGCCTACGCCGACGGCGCGGGCCAGCTGATCGCCGCCCGCGCCGTGCTCGGCGCCGCCGGGGCGACCGTGATGCCCTCGACCCTCGCGCTGATCCGGAACATGTTCCACGACCCCAAGCAGCGGCAGCTCGCCCTCGGCGCCTGGGGCGGCGTCCTCACCACCGGGGCCACGCTCGGCCCGGTCGTCGGCGGGTTCCTGCTGGCCCACTTCTGGTGGGGTTCGGTCTTCCTGGTCGCCGTCCCCGTGATGGCCCTGCTGCTGGTCGTGGCCCCCTTCCTGCTGCCCGAGTACCGCTCCCCGCAGCAGGGCGGCTTCGACCTGCTCGGCGCCGGCCTCTCGCTGGCCTCGATCCTGCCGCTGGTCTACGGCGTCAAGACCCTCGCGGTGGACGGCTGGAGCCCGCTCGCCGCCGCGGCCGTCCCGGTCGGGCTGGTCTTCGCCGCCCTCTTCGTCCTCCGCCAGCGCACCGCCGCCGCCCCGCTGCTCGACCTGAGCCTGTTCAGGATCCGCGCCTTCACCGGGGCGATCAGCGTCAACATGGTCGCGATGTTCGCGATGATGGGCTTCACCCTCTTCACCTCGCAGTACCTGCAGCTGGTCAAGGGCATGAGCCCGCTGACGGCCTCGCTCTGGTCGCTCGTCCCCAGCGTCGGCGTCGGTGCGGCGGTCGGGCTGGGCGCGGCGCTCGCCGGGAAGGTCCGGCCGGCGGTGCTGATGGCCGGCGGCTTCCTGATCGGCGCGGCCGGCTTCGCGATGATGACCCAGGTCGGCGCCGACTCGCCGCTCGCCCTCATCCTCACCGCGGCGGGGGTCCTGGCCGCCGGCACCGTCGGCACCATGACGCTCACCGCCGAGATGGTCGTCTCCGCCGCACCGATCGAGCGGGCCGGTACCGCCTCCGCCACCTCCGAGACGGCGGTCGAACTCGGCAGCTCGCTCGGCATCGCCCTGCTCGGTGCGGCCGGCGCCGCGGTCTACCGGTCTCGGCTGGACGGCGCCCTCCCCGCCGGGATCGACGGCGAGGCCGCCCGCACCGCCCAGGACACCCTCGGTGGCGCGGTCACCGTCGCCGCCCGGCTGCCCGGCCGCCTCGGCACCGAGCTGCTCGACACCGCCCGGGCCGCCTTCACCGACGGCCTGCACGTGGCCGCCCTGGTCGGCCTGGTCTTCGCGGTCGGCGCCGCCCTCCTCGCCTACCGCCTGATGTCCCACCTCCCCGCCCGGCCGGCCACGGACGACACCGAGGGTGTCGACCGAAAGGGCGCCGAGCCCGCCACCGTCTGAGCGAAGAAGCTGATCGGAGCAGTCCGCCCCCGCGCGTCATCAAGAGCCCCCGCCCCCGGGCGGGGGCTCTCGCCCGTAGGCGGCCACCCGGCGGGGGCTACCTGCCGGCCCGTCGGGACGCCGACCCCACCGGGGCCGCGTCACCGGGAGCAGACGTCACGGGGCCGACGCCACGGGGGGCGCAGGCCGACCGGCTACTCGACGGGTGAGCCGAAGCGCGCCAGGTAGTGCCAGACCCGCTTGAGGGCCTGCGGATCGTGCCGGCCGGTGCGGACGGCGTCACCGATGACGCGCGGGTCGAGCAGCCCGTCCTCGGCGATCGCGAGGCCGAGGGCGACGAACTCGGCCCCCCGGTAGTCGGGGTGGCGGCTCAGCTCCTCGGTCGACAGCCGCAGGCCGGGGTGCCAGGCGAGCGGGCACGGCAGCCGGCGGGCCCGCTCCTCGACCGCGGTGCCCCGGTAGCTCGGGTCCAGCACCACCGCCTCCACGTCCCCGTCGAGCCGGACCGGCCCGTGCACCTGGGCCTCGATGTAGTCGTCCAGCTCGTCCGCGTCGTCGGCCTCGGCGAGGGCGATCAGGGCCATCCGGTCGGCGGTGCCGAAGTCGGACGGGTCGAGGTAGCTGTCCGGGTAGCAGAAGGTGGCCCGGGCGAGGGCGTGCGGGGCGAGCCGGAGATGGGCCGAGCCGAAGCGCGGCGCCGCGCCGACGGGCTTGCGCCGGTAGTCCAGCGCCCCGTACACCGGGCGCTCCTCCGCCGGGGCCTCGTCGTAGGCGCCGCCGAAGATCCGGCTCTCCCAGCGCCAGCGGTCACCGCCGGGGTGGGCGGTCAGCCCGCCGTTGCCGGTACCGGTGACGAACTGGGAGCGGTAGACGCCGTCCTGGGCGAGCGCCTCCAGGATGTCCCGGCCGCCGTCGGCCCGGTCGGGGTGGAAGTTGAGGGTGATGCGCAGTCCGGCGGCGAGCGGGCCGCCGGTGGCGAGCGCCGTGACGTGCCGCAGGGCTCGTTCCTGGGCGGGGCTGGGGGTCGCGGGGCCGGCCGTGTCGATGCTCATCGCGGCAGTCTGGCCGAGGCCGGCCGCCCTCCGCACCCGAGTTCCCGCCGGCCGGGCGGCCCGCCCGGCCCTGAGCTGCGGGGCCGGGCACGCCAGGGCAGCCTGGGGTTCGACGGGAACACTCGGGAGAGCGGCGGGAGGGCCGATGCCGGAGGCGGAGCCGGGGCCGGGGCCGGGGCCGGAAGCGGACGGCGCGCGGTCGCCGGGCGGTGGCGAGCCGGACTACCGGTTCTCGCTGGCCAACGAACGGACCTTCCTCGCCTGGATCCGGACGGCACTCGGCCTGCTCGCGGGCGGCATCGCCGTCGACCAGCTGACCCCCGACGTCGCCCCCGCGCCGCTGCGGATCGCCCTGGCCGTGATCTGCGCCCTCGGCGGAGCGGTGCTCGGTGCCACCGCGTACCGGCGGTGGATCCGGGTCGAGGCGGCGATCCGCGCCGGGGCGCCGCTGCCGGGCACCCGGGTCCTGCTGGTGCTGTCCGTCGGGGTGGCGCTGGTGGCGGCGGTGTTCTGCGGCCTCATCATCGGATACGCCAATTGACCCGGTGGCCGGAATTCACCGCGCGGCCTGCGACTAATCGCCATCCGCCTGGTCAACACCTGGTTTTTGACCAGCGTTTCCCGACCGGTGTATACGTTCGCCTCCGCGGCCATGCATACTGGCCAGGTCGGGCGCTTTGCCCACCCGTGACTCTAGACAAGAAGGGACCGGTGGCCGGGGATGCTGCGGAACGGTCTTGAGCCCTGGCACCTCCTGGTGGTGCTGGCTGTCGTAATCCTGCTGTTCGGATCGAAGAAGCTGCCGGAGATGGCCCGTGGCCTCGGCAAGTCGATGCGCATCCTGAAGGCGGAGACCAAGGCGCTGCGCGAGGACGAGGCTCCGGCCGCGGACGCCGCTGCCGCCCCCGCGCCGGGTACGGCGCAGAGCACCGCTGCTCCGCAGGCGCAGACCGCGCCGCAGCAGCCGGTGGCCCCGCAGGTGGTCGCGCCGACCAACGTGACCAAGGCCACCGAGACCCCCCGGGCCACGACCACCGCCTGAGGTTTCTCCGACCGAGCCCCCACCGGCAACGGTGGGGGCTTCGTCGTGTCCGGGCCCCGCCCTGGCCGGCCGGTCCGTTCGGAGCAGCCCGGCGAGCGGGACCGGTGGCACTGCGACAGGCTGAGCGGGATGTCCGCGACCCCGACCCCCCTCGCCCAGGAGCACCGCGTCGACGTGCGGGCCTGGTTCCTGCTGCTCGGCTCGTTCGCCGTGCTGATGCTCGCGTACTTCACGCTGCCGCTGCGCTACTTCGGCGAACGCCGCCCGGTCCTCAGCTGGCTCGTGTTCGCCGGTGTCCTGACCCTGCTGAGCGGCCTGCTGCTGGGCCGGGTCCTCGACCTGCTGCGCGGGACGGGCCGACGGCCGGGGCTGTGGCTGGTCGTGCTGATCTGCCTGTCGATGAACGTCTTCGCGGGCACGTACTACGTGCTGGCCGCCTCGGTGGGCGAGTTCGACGGCCTGCACACCCGGCTCGACGCGCTCTACTTCACCGTCGTCACGATGGCCACCGTCGGCTACGGCGACATCACGGCGGCCGGGCAGGGGCCCCGGCTGGTGGTGATCCTGCAGATCGTCTACAACTTCGTCTTCCTCGCGACCGCCGCCGGGACACTGACGCAGCGGCTCCGCACCGGGTTGGAGAGCCGGATCCCCCGGGCGCAGGGCGGGGAGCACCGGCACGGCCTCCCCCGCCGCCGTCACCGGGCGGAGGAGCAGGACGAACACGACGAGCGGGGCGACTGACGGAGCCCGACCGGCCGTCAGCCGTGGGTGGTGTCGATCACGCAGAACCGGTTGCCGTCGGGATCTGCGAGGACGACGAAGTCCGGGTCCTCGGGGTAGCTGTCCCAGTCGACCGAGCTGGCTCCGAGGGCGAGCAGCCGCTCGATCTCGGCCGCCTGCTCGGCGGCGTCCGCCGTGTACAGGTCGAGGTGGACGCGGGGGTGCTCCTGGAGGGGCGATCCGCTGAGGCCGAGTGCCAGTTGCACGCCCGGCCCCTCGGCGGGTTCCAGGACGGCCCAGTGGTCCTCGACCTCGTCACGGGCCGCGTAGCCCAGCGCCTCCGTCCAGAAGTCGACGGCCCGCCGCACGTCCGCGACACCCAACACGATGGATCCGATGGTCAACATGGGCCCGATTCTGCCCGGTCGCGAGCTCCGGCCACCGGGAATTCCACCCGGGTCGCCCGGAGCGACGGGCGGATGGCCCATCACCCCGGCGCGGGCGTCCGGTCAGTGCGGTTGGGCGTGGCGTGCGGGTTTCTTCGGTGGGGTGCGGTGGTGGGTTTCGGGGCCGTAGTGGCCGGCCTGGCGGGCGATCCAGGCGTATTCGTGGGTGCCGTCGGGGCGGGTGCGCAGTTCCCAGCGGCCGTGGGGGGTGATGGGTGGGGGCGGGGGCGGTTGGGGGTGGTGGTTGATTTTGAGGGTGGTGAGGACGCCGAGGGCGACGGTGGTGAGGGCGAGGGCGAGGAGGGTGAGGAGGGCCGCGCCGACGAGGAGGTTGGCGGTGCCGGTTCTCATCGGCGGATCCGCAGGGCGCGGTGGCCGAGGTGGGCGGCGAGGTCGTGGAGGAGTTCGTGGGCCTGGTCGTGGGTGAGGGGGAGGGCGAGGTGTTCGCCGGGGCCGGTGTGGATGTCGAGGTCGACGGCGAGGCGGAGCTGGACGGTGGCGTCGGGGGCGTGTTCGACGCTGAGGTAGGCGACGGTGGTGCGTTCGGTGTGGATCGCTTCGGTGACGAGGGGGATCAGGACTCCCACGGCTCGTTCCTCTCGGTGTCGGGTCGGGGGGTGGTGGTCACGCGGCGGCGTCCAGTTCGAACCAGACGCGTTTGCCGTGCTTGCGGGGGTCGGTGCCGAAGCGGTGGGTGAGGGAGCGGACGAGGTGCAGGCCCCGGCCGGAGAGGGCGTAGGGGTCGGCGGGGGTGCGGGGCTCGGGGAGGTGGGGGTTGTCGTCGGCGACGGAGACGCGCAGGGTGTGGTCGCGCAGCAGGACGACGACGAGCGGGGCGGGGCTGCCACCGTGGCGCCAGGCGTTGATGTAGAGCTCGCAGAGGGCGAGTTCGGCGTCGTGGATGAGGTCGTCGGGCCAGCCGGCGAGGTCGAGGGCCTCGCGCAGCTCCTCGCGGGCGGCGGACCAGTCGGGCGGTTCGGGCAGGGTGAAGGCACACATGAGGGACCTCCGAAGAGAGGCGGAGTGGAGTGGGTGTGGTGGAACCGGCGGATACGTCGCCGTGAGCCAGGCCGGGACGGGACTGGGAGTGCCGCGTACGGCTGCTCTGCGGTGCGCGGGCAGCAGGCGCCTACTGCCCTGGGAACAGGCGTTACTGACGATCCATCGGATCGATGTGAGACGACCGTAGCGCATCACTGGGTCAACTTTTACCCAGAATCAAGATGTTCCCTCTACCGTGTTAACAACCGCCTGACCGCTGCCCAGATGGACCGACCAGCAAGCGGCGCGGCAAACTTGGAACGATCCCGCCCGAAAGGACGTCATGGCTGCACGCACGAACCCCACGCTCCGCCAGCGACGCCTGGGCGCAGAGCTGCGACGGATGCGAGAGCAAGCCGGGTTTGGCGGCAGCCAGCTCGGCCGCGCCGTCGGAATGAGCCCAGCGCAGGTCACGCAGATGGAGGCCGGGAAGATCGGCATCAGCGTGGACCGGCTGCGCACCATCGCTGCAACGTGCATGTGCATCAACGATTCACTGATCGATGCCCTCGCCGACATGATCACGGAACGCGCAAAGGTCGGTTGGTGGGAAGAGTACAGAGGCACTCTGGCCGCGGACTTCCTTGACGTCGCGGAGTTCGAAAGCCAGGCAACGAAGCTGTCCACCTACACGATGACGTTCATCCCTGGACTACTTCAAACCGGCTCATACGCCTCCGCCGTCTTCGCGCAGACCTTTCCGCCGCTTCCTCGCCATGAGGTCGATCTCCGGACAGCCTTCCGCATGCAGCGCCAACGCGCCATCCGATCCGGCTCCGTGCCCTACTCCGCATTCGTCCACGAAGCCGCACTGCGCATGCAGTTCAGCGGGCCGATTGTCCTTGCCGAACAGCTCGGCGCCCTCATCGAGGACTCCGAGCAACCGAGCATCTCGGTGCGAGTAGTGCCGTTCGACATCGCTGCCATGCCCAGCTCCAGTGACAACTTCACCTACGCCGAGGGTCCGATTCCCGAGCTCGACGGAGCGCAGACTGACACGGGTCTTGGTTGTCGACTCTTCGATGCCCCGGCCCACATGGCAAGGTTCCGATCCCTGCTCGCCCAGATCGCGTCGGCTGCCCTCTCCGAAGAGGAATCCCGAGACTTCGTGCGATCCATCAAGAAGGAAATGGAAAGCAAGCGTGGCTAGTACCGTGTGGCAGAAGTCCAGCTACTCAAGCGCAAACGATGAATGCGTCGAAGTGCGTGCCCTGGACGGACTGGTCGAACTCCGCGAGTCCGACACGGGCGCCGTCATCGTCCGCACCACCCCCCTCAAGTTCGCCAAGTTCCTCCAGGGCGTCAAGGCCGGCGAGTTCGACCACCTCACCGACCTCACGACCTGACCCGATCGGCGGCCCTCGCTCAACCGAGCGAGGGCCGCCGATCCACACCCGCCCCCAACTTCGCGAAACAGCCCTCACCAGGGCGCACTTCGAAGGCATCCTGGTCCCGTCGGTCCGACGACGAGGGGAGCATGTTGTGGGAGCGCTGATCGGCTTCGACGAGTTCGATGGCATGTTTGAGAGCCTTCAGCACAGCGCCTTCCGGCTGGAGACCCGCCGCCGGTACCGCTCGGACGAGCAGACCGAGACCTACCGGCGTTTCGCCGCCGGACAGGCACCCGGCTGGGACTTGGACGACCCGACCCCTGGTGCCGTTCGCGCCGCGAACAGGCGGCCCTGGGCAAGCGTTTCGAGCGAGTGAGGATCATGGACAACCCTCCGACCCTCGGGCAGCGGTACCTCCTCGACAATGCCGAACGGAACGGCGCCGTCGGCGAGGACATCCGCTACCTCTGGCGCGCCGACGCCGACCGCCTGAGCCTTCCGAACGAGGACGCTTGGCTGTTCGACTCCCGTGTGATCGCCCTGCTGCGTTTCGACGCCGATGACGACCTCATCGGCGTCGAGCTGATCAACGACCCTGTTCAGGTTGCCCGCGCCTGCCAGGTGCGGGATGCCGCCTGGCGTTTCGCCACTCCACACCGCGAGTTCAGCGCCGCAGGGGCCTACGGCGAGTGAGCACGGGATTTCAACCGGCTCGAAAGCCGGCAAACTACCGGGAGATCCTTGCCCGTATGGCATCCGTGGCCCTCCTTTCGGAGGAAGACTCATGGGACTTCTCCGACCCGTTGTGAATGAGGTAGAGAGCAAACATGGATAGCTTCGTTTGGCAAACGTCCAGCTATTCCGGCGCGAATGCCGACTGTCTCGAAGCCCGCGCAGTCGACGGACTGATCGAACTCCGCGAGTCCGACGACGGCGAGATCATCGTCCGCACCACCCCGCTCAAGTTCGCCAAGTTCCTCCAGGGCATCAAGGCCGGCGAGTTCGACCACCTCACCGACCCCGCGGTCTGACCCAATCGGCGGCCCTCGGTCCAGCCCGGTCGTGCGGCCAGGGCGCGTCCCGACAGGCCGCTCCTGGTGCGGAGTTCACGCATCCGGGCACCGAGAGCGAGCCGTGCCTGCTGATAGTCGGTGCTCACATGCCGGAAGGTACCTGAGCCCGGAACCGCGCGTAGCGCGTTGCGTGGTGCCAGGCGGCATCGCGAGTCTGGCAGGCTCGCAGGACCTCCAGCGGGTCAGTGACCAGCTCCATCCCTACGGTGCGCTCTCCTTCGAAGTGGAAGCGCGCGACCGTGCGGGAGTCGAAGAGCCAGAAATCCGACAGCCCTGCCATTCCCGCCTCTGCCGCGTCCGAGCGCCACATGTACCGGATGTCTTCGCCGGCCGCCACGTTGGTCCGGGCGCACGCCAACAGATACCGCTGCCCCTCGGTCGGCGGATCATCCACCAGACGGACCCGCTCGAACCTCTTGCCCTTGTCCACCATGCGGCGCACGTTCTCGAACCAGGGGTGCCCGACCTCACCAGCCGTGTCACCGGTACGAAGGAACTCGTCGTAGGAGGGCATCTGCTTGTCGGAGAGGTAGCCGGTCCGTGTCTCCAGTCGCCACGCGGTGTGCTCGAATCCGTCGTTGATGAACTCGGTGATCCTCTGCTGAGGCACGAACTCCGGCACTGACGTTGCCTCCTTCGGTGCGAACCTCACGAGCAGCTCGCGGGGGACGACGACGAAGCCCTCATCGTCCCTCACGTACTTGAGTTGCCTCACGTCCTCGGGGTCCGTCACGGCGTACCCCTGCACGACCACTTCACCAGTGTCCACATCCTCGTACAGCGTCGGGCAGTCACCAACTCCCGACGTGCTCCCGATGACCCGCAGTCGCCTTGCCATGGCCGTTCCTCTCGCCGAGAGACAGGAAGGTCCCATGATCGGCGCCAGCCGGGAATCCGGCAGCGGTGATTCTCGAATATTCTCGGGTGCTGAAGGGACTGCCCCGAAGGCCCCGGGGGAATCCGCGCGAACCTCGGGCACCGCGTCTGGAATATCTGCGAATCACCCACCCACCAGCGGCTTCGTGCACCTAGCGTGCTTGTCATTGGCGTCGATCATTGACGCCCCTTGTTCGCCCCCGTCCCGGTCACACCGGGACGGGGGCGAACAAGACGCAGGCCGGGTCGGGGGCTCCCCCCGGCCCGAGGTGACGACGGAGGGGCAGCAGGTGGCCATTCCCACGTTCGACGGCAAGCACGGCGGCGGGACCGGTGACGGCAAGGGCGGCGGTCAGCAGGACGACTCCAACAGCGGCAACAAGCACGGCGGCGGCGGGTCGTCCGAGGGTGGGAACTCCTCGGACGGCAAGGGCCCGGCGGACGGTAAGTAGCCGGTGACCGGGAAGCACGAAGCGGAGGCCGGTCGGGCCCGGCTGGCCTCCGCGCTCATCGCGAACGGGTCGCTCACCACGGACTGGCTGGCGTCGTACGACGCCGTTCCCCGTCACCTCTTCGTCCCGGACACGATCTGGCCCGGTCGGGCCGACGGCGTCCGCCAGGGCCGGGCCGTCCACCGGGACACCGACCCGGCGGCCTGGTGGGAGGCCGTCCACTCGGACGTGCCGCTCACCACCCAGTGGGACGACGGTGAGCACACCGGGGACGACGTGGGCACCATGCCCACGTCGTCCAACTCCATGCCCACCATGGTCTTTTCGATGCTCGCCACCCTGGACGTCGAGGACGGCCACCGGATCCTGGAGATCGGCACCGGCACCGGGTGGAACGCCGCCCTGCTGGCCCACCGGGTCGGTTCCGGGAACGTCGTCAGCGTCGAAGTGGACCGGGTCAGCGCGGCCGCCGCCGAACGCCGTCTCGCCCGCGCCGGGTACACCCCGCGCCTCGTCGTCGGTGACGGCGCCGAGGGCCATCCGGAGGCGGCGCCGTACGACCGGGTAATCGCCACCTGCTCGGTCGGCCGGGTGCCGCACCCGTGGGTGGCACAGGCCCGGCCCGGCGCGGTGATCGTCGCGCCGTGGGGGCCGGAGTACGGCGGTGAGGCGCTCGTACGCCTCACCGCCGCCGACGACGGCACGGCGAGCGGCCGGTTCGTCGGCTCGTCGGCCTTCATGCGGCTGCGCCGGCAGCGGAGCGCCCGGCCGGACAGCCTGGCCTACCTCTCCGGCCCCTGGCCCGCGGACGGCACCGCGTCCACCACCAGCCTGTCTCCCGAGACGGTCGGCGGATGGCTGGAGATGTTCGCCGTCGGCGTCCGACTGCCCGGGGTGTTCCCGCTGACCGAGCGCTACGACGACGGCACGTACACGCTGTGGCTGCACGACACCGCCGTCACCTCGTGGGCGACCGCCGACTGGGAGCCCGGCCGCGCCGCGTACGAGGTCGTGCAGTCCGGGCCCCGGCGACTTTGGGACGAGGTGGCAGCGGCCTGGCAGTGGTGGCGCGACAAGGGCCGACCGGGCTTCGACCGCTTCGGGCTCACGGTGACCCCGTCCGGCCACACCGTGTGGCTGGACGGGCCGGACAACCCGGTGCCGCTCAGACCGGGACCACCGGTGCCGCTCAGTCCGTGACCGCCGACCGGCAGCCGTGCGGGGGGTGTCGGCCCCGCGCTCAGCCCGCTATGAGCGCGTCCCACTGGTCGCGGGTCGGGCCGTCGTGTTCCGGCTCGAAGTCGGGGTTGGCGGCCAGCCAGGCGGTGACGTGGCGGTCCACCTCCTCGGTGGCGTAGGCCTCGTCCGGTCGCGAGACCAGGTGCCGCACCTTGGCGCGGGCCCGCATGACGACCGGGTCCTCGAAGGCGCAGGTGGCCACGGCCGCCGCCCGCCGCTCCGGGGGCGGCGCGCTCTCGGCGAGCCGCTGCTCGTTGGCGCGGTCGGACGCCACCTGCGCGTCGAACCACGGGCGGAGGGCCTCCACCGTCCACGCGTGGTAGCCGGCGGGGTCCGCGACGACCTCGTCGACGTGTCCGGCGAGGTACTGGGCGGCACGCAGGCCCAGGGACACCCCGTGGCCCGAGGTGGGGTTGGTGTGGATGAGGCTGTCCCCCGCGTTGACCAGACCCGTGACGACCGGTCCCTCCGCGTCGGCGAGCGCCGTCCAGCGGTTGTCCAGGCCGGCCATCGCCAGCACGGCCGACTGCGGCTCGGCGTCCAGGTCGAGCCAGGCGGCGCAGGCGGGGAAGCGGCGCGCCACGGCCTCGAACACCTCGGGGTCGGTGAGCGCGCCCCGGGTCGGATCCGCCGTGGAGAGCAGCAGGTTCACCGCGAAGGTGTCGTTGTCGGAGGGGAAGACCCCGGCCAGCGCGAACGACGCGGCCGAGCCGGTCTTCACCCCCCGCCCCGGGTCGCGCGGGCCGTCCGCCCGCAGGCGGTACCAGCGGCACAGGTAGGCGATCCCGGTGCGGTGGCTCTCGACCACCGGCGGCCGGCAGCCCGCCTCCACCAGCCAGGCGGGCACCGGCGAGCGCCGGCCGGCCGCACCGACGACGAGGTCCGCCCCGAAGGTCTCCGCGCCGACCCGCACGCCGGTGACCCGGACGGGCCGCCCCTCCCCGACGGCGAGGCCGCTCACCCGGCGCCCCCGCCGCACCTCCACGGTGGCCTCCCGCCGCACGGCCGCGGTCAGGGCGGCCTCCAGCACGATCCGGCGGGTGCGCAGGGTCACCAGGTCCTCGTCACCGTCCCGGTGCGGCGGGTGCTCGTCGAACCAGTCGAAATCGTGGAACTCCCGGGCCCCGCGCGCCAACAGGTCCTGGTAGACGTCGGGCGCCTCGGCCCGCAGCACGGTGCGCACCGGTGCGAGCAGCGAGTGCGGCTGGACGGCCTGCGGGACCCGCGGCCTGCCCCACTCGAAGAAGTCCTGCTCCAGGTCCGCGCCGGCCTCCCGCGCGTCCTGTTCGTACAAGGTGACCGTGTGACCCCGCCGACCCAGCATCAGCGCCGTCCCCAGCCCGCTGATGCCTCCACCGATCACTGCAACCCGCGCCACTGAGCTCCCCCTCGCGTCGTGTTGCGAAGCGAGCCTACTTCTCGACGATCTTCGATCGAGCACCGGCGTCGGATTCGGCACCGGCTTCGGCACCGGCTTCGGCGGTCACGGCGCGGACGCGGGGCTCCCCGGTCACCGGATCAGTCGCTCTGGTCGTGGTCGTCGGAGCCGTTGAGGGCGGTGATCAGCGTGCTGAGGCGGGTGTTCCAGTTCTGGGCCGTCTGACCGTCGATCGCGTGCTTCTTGGCGAGGTCCCGGACGGTCCGCTGGGCGTTCTTCAGCTCCTGCGCGGCGTCCTCCTCCTTGCCCTGGTTGAGGCGGGCGGCGGCGCCGTCGAGGGTGTGCAGCAGGTCGAGCTGGCGGTCGCGCTCCTTGGTCATCTGGGTCTGCGCCACCGCCCCGCGAAGGGCGTTGAGCTGGACGGCCGGGGCCTGGCCGCGCGGCGGGGTGGTGGCGGCGGCGGGCGTGGCCGACGGGGTCGGGAGCGCCGTCGGGGTGGTGGGCGCGGCCGTGGTCGGCGTGGGCGTCGCGGCGGCCGAGACCGACCGGGTCGGCTTGGGCGGCGGCGCGGCGGTGGGCGTGGCCGGGTCGTCGAAGGCGGTGATCGCGAGCATCGCCGCGCCCGCGACCCCCACCAGGCCCAACGCGCCGAACAGCAGCGGCTTGCGGCGGCTCTCCCGGACGGGCCCCTCGCCGTCCGGCACGGGGGCCATCGCCGGCACCGGCGCCATCACCGAGGTCGCGGCGGGCGCGGGCCGGAACGGGACCGGCGGCAGCAACTGGGTGGCCTGACCGGCCGCACCGGTGGCGAGCAGCTCACTGGTCGGGTCCGAGAAGGCCAGCCCCGGAATCGTCGCCAGCAGCTCGGCGCGCGCGGCCGCGCCGGTGCCGGGCCGGTCGGCCGGGTCCTTGGCGAGCAGGCGCAGCACCGCCGCGTCCAGCGCCGGCGGCACCCCGGCCCGCCGCGCGGACGGCGGCAGCGGCTGCTCGGTGACGTGCTTGAACGCGATCGCCACCGGCGTCTCGGCGGTGAACGGCGGTGCGCCGGTGAGCATCTCGGTCAGCACGCAGCCGACCGCGTACAGGTCGGTGCGCCCGTCCAGCTCGGCGGCGGTGGCCTGCTCGGGCGACAGGTAGGCGGCCGTGCCGAGCACCATCGCCGCCTGGGTGAGGTTGCTGGACGACCCGGCCCGGGCGATGCCGAAGTCGACGACCTTCACCCCGCCGTCGTTGGTGATCATGATGTTGCCGGGCTTGATGTCCCGGTGCACCAGGCCCGCGCCGTGCGCGACCTCCAGCGCCTCGCACACCGCCGCCGCGATGCCGACCGCGCGTTCCACCGGGAGCCCGGGCTGCTGGGCGAGCAGGGTGGCCAGCGAGAGGCCGTGCACCAGCTCCATGACGATGTACGGCGAGCCCTGGTCCACGCCGGAGTCGAAGACCATGACGATCCGCGGGTGCACCAGCATCGCCGCGTGCTGCGCCTCGCGGCTGAACCGCTCGGCGAAGCGCGGGTCGTCGGCGAGGCCTCCGTTGAGGACCTTGACGGCCACCTGACGGCCCAGCACGTGGTCCACGCCCCGCCAGACGGTGGCCATCCCGCCGACGCCGAGTATCTCGACGAGTTCGTACCGTCCGTTAAGCGCCCGTCCGATCACCTGGAACCGCTCCCCTCACGTGCCCTGCCCGGGGCCCCGGACCGCCTCGTGCACGTGTGCACGATAGCCCCCGGCGTCAACGTGCCCGGGCGGAGCGTGCATCGGGCTGCCGTAGCCCGGGGCGTCGTACCCGGGGGCGTCGTACCCGGGGGCCGGGTATCCGGGGGCCTGGTACCCGGAAGGCTGGCGGCCCAGGGCGTCGCCGTACACCGGGGCGTCGTGACGCGGGGCCTCCCGGACCGGGCCCGGGTGTGGGTACGGGCATGGCCCGGGCAGGGCGTTCGGCGCCGGGGCAGGGCGGCCGGCGCCGGGACGGAGCGGGGACGGGGGCGGACGGCCGGGGTCAGGGCGTCGGGGAGGCCTTCCCGGGCTTGCCGCCGCCGTTGCCGGAGTTGCCCGGCGCGTCGGTGGGCCGGCCGTGCCCGGCGGTGGGGGAGGCGGTGACTCCGCCGTTGCCGTTCCCGTTGCCGTTCCCGTTGCCGCTCGGAGCGGCGGGCGCGGGCGACGGTGTGGGACCGGCTGCCGGGGCGGACGGTCGTGCGGTGGTGGCCGCGACCGGGGCGGTGGTCCGGTGGTCGGTCTCCGTGGGCCGCGCCGCAGCGGGCTGCACACTGTCCGGCCCGGCCGTGCCGGTGATCGTCGGCACCGGGGACGACGGTTCGCCGGCCGGCGCGGGCGGGGCGACACTCGGCGGGGCCGGCAGCGGCAGGAAGGACGCGCTGACGGTGGGGCCGCCGAGCACCGTGCCGGCGAGCAGCACCAGGTAGCCGGCGGCCGGCACGGCGAGCAGCAGACCGAGTCGGCGGACCCGCCGCTGGCGGCGGCCGGAGGAGTCCACGAACACCGGGGCGGCGGTGGTCTCGGCGGCCTGCCGGGAAGGGGTGGCGGCCGGGGAACCGGGCAGCGGTTCCCCGGCCGCCGGCTCGTGGTCGTACAAGGTGACGGTCACGGTCGGGTCCAGGTCTGGTCTCGCGGAGTGCAGGTGCGCTGGGTGCGCCCTGCGGCCCGCCCGACTGCGGGGCGGGCGGGCCACAGGGTGCGGCCCTGGCCGGGCCGGCGGCGCGTCCGGGGTGCGCCGTCCGGTCCGGCCGGGGCCGGCCGGGTGGACGGTTGGCACGGGGGAGCCGACCGGCCACCCGGGGTCTGCGGGTGGTGAGGTTGGAGCGGTGGAGCGGTCCGGATGAGCGACGGGCCCGGGGGGTTTCGCCCGCCGCCCATCCGGAGTTCTGGGGTTACCTCCCCGGAGGGGAGTCGGCGGACTGCCCGGAGCGGTCGGGCTTCGGCAGGACGCCGGGGAGCGTCGGCACCGCGGTCGGCAGCGGGCCGGGCCCGCTCCCGCCGCCACCGGAGCCGTTCTTCCCGTCGGCGGTCTTGCCGTCGTCCTTCTTTCCGCCGTCGCGGCCGCCGCCGTCGGCATTGCCGGGGCGGGACGGGGACGGGACGGCCTGACGGTCGTCGTCGTCCTTGTGCCGCAGGACCTCCCCGCAGTACTCGTCCACCTTGTCCGGACCGCCGGCCGCCGCGACCAGCGCGGCGAACTGCGGATCCGTGACCAGCGGGCGTGGGTGCCCACCCTTGCCCTTCCGGTCGGTGTAGCCCTGGCAGAGCGCCACCAGCGCGGCCCTGGCCTGCTGGCCCCTGGTCTCCGTGGAGGCAGAGGGCGAGACGCCCGGCGACGGCGGCTTCGCCGCACCGGTGGACGGACCGGCGGTGGACGCCCCGGCGGACGGCCCGACGGTGGACGGCCCGGTGGAGGGCCGGCGCGTGGACGAACCGCCGCCCGCGGCGGACGAGGCGACCGGGGCGGAGGAGGCCGTGGCGGGCGCCAGCAGCGAAGGCCTCGGCTCCTCGGAACCGCCGCCGAGCGCTGACGGAAGGTTGCCCGTCCCGGCCGCGACCGCCACACCGCCGAGCGCAGTGGCTCCGAGCACGACGGCAACAGCCTTCGTGCTGAAGGCCCTGGCCAGCGCGGCGGTTGCCATCGATCGTCTCCGGACGGGTGCGGATGGAGCGGGAACAGCGGGGACGGGCGCGAGACGGGCCTCCCGGAACGCGGCCAGGGCGGCCTCCTCACCGGCCAGCTCATCCGCCACCGCTGGGGCGGCGGCGGCGGCCAACACGTGGGCAACCCCCGTACGCCCGGTACTGGCATCCGGTCCGGTGAGCGAGGCGTCCTGCCCGGCCGACGGGCCGCCCACGGCACCGCCGAGCAACTGCTCGGCCGTGTCACGGTCGATCCGACGGGATCGGTTGGTGCTCATCTCATGTCCTTCAGCGTCGCGGCCCTGCGTTCTGTCACACCCTGCGGAGGAACTCTTTTCCTGCCATCCTCCGCGCCCTGTCCGACGCCTCCTCCGGCACCCCCCGCCCCGGCCGGTCCGGCAGGCCCTGCCGTTGCCCGGGCCGGCTGCCCGGACGGCCCGGTCGCCGGCCGGTGCGCCGGAATTCCCACACCCGCCGCGAGGGGCTGCTCCAGCAGCTTGGCCAGCCGCTTCAGCCCCCGGTGCGCGGCCATCCGGACGCTGCCGGACTTCTTGCCGAGCACCCGGGCGGCGCTCTCCGCGTCCAGCTCCATCACCACCCGCAGCAGCACCGCCTCGGCCTGGTCGCGCGGCAGCCGGGAGATCAGGGCCAGCGCGTCCGCCGTGCCGACGGCGGCCAGCGCCGCCCCCGCCGTGTCGTCCCCGGCGGCCAGCTCGGCCAGGTACTCGAAGGGCAGGTCGGCCACCGGGCGGCGACGGCGGGCGCGCAGGTGGTCCAGCGCGCGGTTGCGGGCGATGGTGGCGGCCCAGCCGCGGAACCCGTCCCCGTCGCCGGAGAAGGTCCGCAGGTCGCGGGCGATCTGCAGCCAGGCCTCGGAGGCGATGTCCTCGGCGTCCTGCGCGTCCTCGGGCCGGCCGCCGACGAGCACCCGGAGGTAGCGGAGCAGGCCCGGCTGGACGCTCCGGAACAGCAGCCGGAACGCCTCCTCGTCCCCGTCCTGCGCCGCCCGCACGGCCTCGGACAGGTCGACGGCGGTGCCCGGCCCGGCGGGCGGGACCGCGGGCGGCCCCACGGACGCGGTGGACGGCGGGCCGGGCGGCGGGCCGGGCGGGGGGCCGCCGGACACCGGTGCCGGTCCGGACCGGCCGACGGGGTTGTCGGTGCCCGCTCCGGGGCGCTCTGCACTCTGCACCCGCCACATCATGCGCCATTCGCGCCGCCCGGCCGACCCGCCCGGCCCTCCACGACGTGCTCCCGCGCTCCCGCTCCCCCCGCTCGCGGGCCACCGTCTACGCCGCCCCTGCCCTCCGGCACGCCCCGGCGGAGACCGGCGTCGAGACCTGGCGGGCCCGGATCGGCGAGGTGCTGCCGGTCGGCGAGGACGTCTGGTGGGAGGTGCGGCCGGGACCGTGCCGGCGGGTCGCGCTGGACGACTCGATCGCCGCCGTCGACCACTACGGCCTGTCCGAGCTGCGGCGCCGGGCCGAGCGGGACCGCTCCGGCACCGGCGAGACCTGTCTCCGGACACCGCCCGGGCTGAAGCAGGTCAACGCCGTCCTGCCGGCCGTCTCGGTCGCGCGGATCCAGCGCGCCGAGCTGGTCGACAAGGAGCTCGTCCTGACCGGCGCGTGGACCGGGGCGGACACGGTCGCGCGGACCGTCCTCCAAGGCGTCGCCCGCGGGTTCCTCTCCGTCGGGGACGAGCGCTTCCGCGCGGTGCGCTGCGTCGACACGCTCGGCCGACCGCTCTGGCACATCGACCCGCCCACCGACTGAACGCGCAGGTCAACGGCGCTGTCATGGTGCGCGTCGTGACAACTGTCATGCGGATCCCGCAACGGACGACACTGCTCTGACGCAGGGTCGGCTCGGGAGACTGGAGGCACGACGCGGGCACCGGCCCGCAGGCCGAGCACCAGCCAGGGGAGAGCCCATCATGAGCCAGACCGCCACCACCGCCACCACCGGGACCGCCGCCGCCAAGGCCCCGAACCCGCTGGCCGCCACGCTCCGCCCGCTCGCGCTGGACGTGGTGACCCCGCTGGCCGGCTACTACCTGCTGCACTCCGCGTTCGGGATGAGCCAGTTCGCCGCCCTCGCCTGGAGCGGCGCCGTCCCGGCCGTCCGGACGGTCGTCGGCCTGGTCCGCGAGCGGAAGGTCAACCTGTGGGCCTCGATGATGCTCGGCGTGAACGTGATCGGTCTGGCGCTCACCACCGTGACCGGCGACGCGCGGCTGATGCTCGCCAAGGACGGCGCGCTCAGCGGCTCCCTCGCGCTGGCGATCCTGGTCTCCGTCTTCCTCGGCCGGCCGATGATGTCGCCGATGCTGATGCCCTTCCTGACCAAGGGCGACCGGGCCCGCTCCGCCGCCTGGCAGCGGCTGGCCGACGGCCGGGCGGCCCGCTCGCGCTCCTTCCGCCGCTACGAGCGGCTCTTCTCCGGCATCTGGGGCACCGCCCTGCTGACCGAGTGCGTGGCCCGGGTGGTCGGCGCCTTCACCCTGCCGGTCTCGACCATGGCCTGGCTGTCCACCGCCTTCCTGATCGGCGCGATCGCGGCCGGCTCGGTGCTCGGCCACCGTGCCGCCGACCCGATGGAGAAGCTGGTCCGCACCGAGGCCGCCGAGCCGACCGGCCTCTGAACCACCAACCACCGCGCAACGCAAGCACGTTGACCCACCTGATCCACCGCACCCGCACCACCCGTCCGACCCGCTCCACCCCGCCCGCCCCCGACGGCCTGCCGCACAGCAGAGGAACCATCGGGACGGCTCCGGAGTCCATATAACGAGGGGGTAACGGACCCCCGGCGAGGAACGGGGATCCTGATGAGCCGGACGCACGCGCTGACCACCACCGAGGACCGCACGCTCGACTGGGACGGTTGCCTCAACGTCCGCGACCTCGGCGGCCTGCGCACCGGCGACGGCACCCGCACCGCCCACCGCGCGATCGTCCGGGCCGACAACCTCGACCGCCTCACCGCCGAGGGCTGGGACACCCTGCTCGACCACGGCATACGCACCGTCGTCGACCTGCGCAACATCGAGGAGTACCGCCCGCTCCTCCCGCTCCCCGAGGACGTCCAGCTGGTCCGCGTCCCCCTGGACGAACTCGCCGGCCCCGCCTGGTGGGAGCGGTACGGACGACTGGACGGCACCCCGCTCGCCCTCCGCCCCTACCTCGACCACTGCCCGCGCGCCGCCGCCGAACTGGTCGCCACCGTGGCTGGCGCCCGGCCCGGCGGGCTGGTCGTGCACTGCGGCGCCGGCCGTGACCGCACCGGCCTCGCCACCCTGCTGCTGCTCGCCCTCGCGGGCGTCGAGCCGTCCGAGATCGTCGCCGACTACCTGCTCAGCGCGGCCAACGTCCGCCCGCTGTACGGCATGCTCGGCCTGCCGGACCAGTACCGCCGGATCGACACGGTGCTCGCCGAGGCCGGCACCACCGCCGAGGCCGCCCTCCACGCCACCCTGGACGGCTTCGACCCGGCCGGCTACCTGCTGGTAGCCGGCGTCGACCCGGCGGACCTCGCCGCCGTCCGCTCCCGCCTGCTGGACTCCCGTCCCGACCGCACGATCTGACGCTCCGCCCGCTACGGCCGCTCCGCTACCAGAGCCGGTCGATCTCACCCGGGTGGAGGGCGATCCGGCTGCCCGGGAAGTCCGCCCGGTGCCGGCGGGCGCGCTCCGTGAAGAAGCCCGCCATGGTCACCTTGTCGAAGCCCTCCCGGTCGCTGGGGAAAGGCAGTTCGGGCGTCCCGCCGACCAGCACCGCGCCCGGCAGCAGCTCCCAGCCGGCCCCTTCGTAGAAGTGCCGGAGCACCCGGTCGCAGGTGAAGAGCCCGAGGTCCGCGCCGCCCTCCTCGACGAGGACGCGGGCGGCCGCGACCAGCCGGCGCCCGTACCCGCGGCCGCGCTCCACCCGGTCGGTGACCACGGCGCTCAGCCCGCACGCCGCGTACGTCCGCCCGGCGTGCTCCAGCCGCTTGGAGAGCACGTCGAGCGCGGCGACCACCCGGCCGCCGTCCAGCAGCAGCATCGACACCGGGCGCAGCGCCGGGTCGTGCACCGGAGCGGTGGACGGCGCCGGCGGCCCTGGCCAGGCCTGCTCCTGCAACCCGGCCACCTGGAGCTTGAGTTCGTCCGGCACGGCGGTCTCCGGAAGCGTGACTATGCGCATGCCCCTCCCAGGGTCGTCGCCGCCGCCCGCTCTGGCAGACTCCGGGCGTGAACCTCCGAACCGCGACCCGCCAGGACCTGCCCGCCGTCATCGCGCTGCTCACCGACGAGGACGGGGTGACCGACCCCGCCACCGTGCAGGTCGACGAAGCCTACGCCCGCGCGTTCGCCGCGGTGGACACGGACGCCCGCAACGAGTTGCTGGTGCTCGACGAGGGCGACGGGACGGTGCTCGGCTGCCTCCAGCTCACCTACATCCCCGGTCTCGGCCGACGCGGCGAGGAGCGCGCCCTGATCGAGGCCGTCCGGGTGCGCGCGGACCGCCGGGGCGGCGGCCTCGGGCGGGACCTGCTGACCCGGGCCGTCGAGCGGGCGCGCGGGCGGGGCTGCACGCTGGTCCAGCTCACCAGCCACAAGCGCCGCACCGAGGCGCACCGCTTCTACGCCTCGCTCGGCTTCGCGCGCAGCCACGACGGGTTCAAACTGTCCCTCTGAACGCACGGGGTGGGCGGGCCGCGGGTGCGCGGAGCGGGGTGCGCGGAGCGGGGTGCGCCGGCCGGGTGCGGTAAATCGTTCGCGGTCGTTCGCCCCGGGCGGAGATACTCGCGCCATGGTGCGCTTCTCCGACTTCGATACCCGCAACTACCCGACCGTGGACGTCCGTACGGGCTACGCCCAGTGGGTGGAGACGTACGAGAGAACGGTCGAGGACGCCATGGACCTCGCGGTGCTGGAGCGGCTCGCGACCCCCGACTGGGCGGAGGTGACCCGCGCGGCCGACCTCGGCTGCGGCACCGGGCGCACCGGCGTCTGGCTGCGCGGGAAGGCCGCCGACGGCCTGGTCCTGGACGGCGTGGACCTCACCCCCGAGATGCTGGCGGTCGCCAAGGGCAAGGCCGTCCACGACACTCTGACCGAGGCCGACGTCGCCGCCACCGGACTGCCCGGCGGCGGCTACGACCTGGTGATCTCCTCGCTGATCGACGAGCACCTGGCCGACCTCGGCCCGCTCTACCGGGAGGCCTTCCGGCTGGCCCGCCCGGGCGGGCGCTGCGTCCTGGTCGGTCTGCACCCGTACTTCATCATGGCGGCCGGCATGCCGACCCACTTCACGAGCGCCGCCGGTGCCGACGTCGCCATCACCACCCACGTCCACCTGGTCTCCGACCACCTGAGCGCCGGACTGGCGGCCGGCTGGCGGCTGGCCGAGATGGCCGAGGCGGTGGTCGACGACGCGTGGATCGCACTGAAGCCCAAGTGGGAGAAGTACCGCAGCCACCCGGTCTCGGCCGCGTACGTCTGGGAGAAGTCCGGCTGAGCGGGGCCGGTCGGGGCCAACTCGCCCAATCGTCAACCGATGGTTGACGACCTTCGGGTCGACAACCTACGGTTGACGCATGGAGAATCCCGTTGTTCCCAAGACCACACCGATGCGCCTCGACGACCTGATCGACGCGATCAAGAAGGTCCACTCCGACGCGCTGGACCAGCTCTCCGACGCGGTCATCGCCGCCGACGCCCTCGGTGAGCTGGCCGACCACCTCATCGGCCACTTCGTCGACCAGGCCCGCCGCTCCGGCGCGTCCTGGACCGACATCGGCCGCAGCATGGGCGTCAGCAAGCAGGCCGCCCAGAAGCGGTTCGTCCCCAAGGACCCGGGCGCGCCCTCGGACCTCGACCCGAGCCAGGGCTTCAGCCGCTTCACCCCCCGGGCCCGGCACGTCGTGATGGCCTCCCAGGAGGAGGCCCGGACGGCGGGCAACGCCGAGATCGGCACCGTGCACCTGCTGCTCGGCCTGCTGGTCGAGCCGGAGGGCCTGGCGGTCAAGGCGCTGGCCGCCCAGGGCGTCACCCCGGCAGCCGTCCGGGAGGCCTCCACCGCCGCCCTGCCGGCCGCCGTCGAGGAGGTGCCCGGGCTCATCCCCTACGACACCGAGGGCAAGAAGGTGCTGGAGCTGACCTTCCGGGAGGCGCTCAAGCTGGGCCACAACTACGTCGGCACGGAACACATCCTGCTGGCGCTGCTGGAGCAGGCCGACGGCACCGGACCGCTGGCCGACCTCGGCGTGGCCAAGGCCGAGGTCGAGAACTTCACCTCGGAGGCCGTCACGGCCCTCATCGCGGCGACCACCGGCTCGCCGGAGTGACCCGCCCGTCGGGGGCTCCGGCCCGCCGGGGCCCCCGACCGCTCAGAAGCCGGAGATGGGCGTGGAGATGATCCGCACCCGCCCGTCGGCAGCCGCCTCCATCGCCGCCCGAAGGCGCAACGAACGGGCCGGACCGAGGAGTTCGAGCGCCTCCTGATCGGTCGCCCAGCGGTGGTCGTCCAGTTCGCCGGCCGGGACGGTCACGGGGGTGCCGTCCGGGACGGTGCCGAAGTCGAACAGGAAGTGCTCGGCCGGGTGGTCGAGTTCGTCCGAGGGGTGGGTCCAGGAGATGACGAGCAGCTCGCCGGCCGGGCGGACCAGCCCGGTCTCCTCGGTCAGCTCCCGCTCGGCGCACGCGACCGGACCCTCGCCGCGGTCGATCGTGCCGCCCGGGAACTGCCAGTGCTCCCGGTACCCGGCCTTCACGATCAGGATCCGGCCGGACTCGTCCCGCAGCACGCAGCCGGCGGCCGCGTAGATCCGCGGCAGCGACGCCAGCCACTCATCGCGGGACTTCAAGGGCTCAGCCGACACAGCGGGCCTCCTACGGCGCGGGGATCACTGCGCCCCACTCTGCCACCACTGCCGCTCCCCGCGCCCGGCCGGTCAGGCCTGGCCCAGGAGGTACTCGACCAGGCGGTCGAAGCTGGAGTTGAGGCCCGCCCGCGCCTCGGGACCGCAGTAGAAGTCCGGTGCGTCGGTCTGGTGCAGGACGGCCTCGGTCCGGCCGTCGCCGAGGTCCGTGAGGGTGAGGCTGGAGCGCAGCCCGACGCCCTCCTCCTGGAAGGCCAGCAGCTCTCCGGGCCGGATGTCGATGATCTCGCCCCGCAGCGGATAGCGCTCCCCGGTCGCGTCGATGACCATGGTGCTGTCGTAGCGCCCGCCAACCTTCGGCTCGATGGTCACGGTGTCCAGCGGGACGTGGGTGCCGACCGGGCCCCAGAAGCGGACGAACCGCTCCGGCTCGGTGTACGCCCGGAAGACGACCGCCGGGGTGGCGGGCAGCTCGCGGGTGATGGTCAGCTCGCCGAGGTTCTCGCTCATGGTGTGTCCTCCGTGGTCGTGGTCGTGGTCGTGGTGCGGTGCGGTGCTTCCGCGGTGCGGGGCTTCCGCGGTGCGTCGCTTTCACAGGGGTAGACCGGGGCCGGCCGCGGAACTCATCGCTCCACCGGAGACTTTTCCGAACTTCTCCGAGAGACTTCGCCGCCGCCTGCTCCAGGAACCTCGCCGCAGGCCGATGAGCCGGGACCGCCCGCACGGTCTGCCCTGCATGGACACTCACCCGAACAGCCCTCACCACACCCACCGCGAACCCCCCACCCGCCCAACGCTGACCTGCGACGTCGGCGCCCTCACCACCCCCGACCTGGCGGTGGTCGACGCCCTCGCCCGGCTCCGGCTCGCCACCGGGCGCCACGGTGTGCGGGTGGTACTGCTGAACGCGAGCGGCCCCCTGCGGGAGTTGCTCGCGTTCAGCGGCCTGGCCGGCGCCCTGCCGGTCGCCGGGGCGCTACCCGTCCAGCCGGGGCGGGAGACCGAAGAGCGGGAAGAGCGTGTCGGTGTCCAGGAAGTTGGTGAGACCGGTGATCCGGCCCGCTGACACCTCCAGCACGATCAGCGCCCACGGCTCGTGCCCGCCCGCCGGGCTCGGCCGGTACTGGCCGAACGCCGGACTGCCGTTGGCCTCCACCGGAACGAGCCGCGAACCCCGACATCCGTGGCCGGGGCCCAGCATCCACTCGCGGATGTCGGCGTGCCCGGTCAGCCACAGCTCGTACGGCGGCATGTTGAGCGTGACGTCCTCGTGCAGCAGCGCGGCCAAGCCGTCCATGTCGTACGCCTCGAAGGCGCTGACGTAGCGGGCCAGCAGCGCGCGGTGGTCGTCGTCCAGCGCGGGCGCCGGACGGGCGGCCGAGGCGTCCGCCGCGAGCACCGCCCGGGCCCGCTGGAGCGCGCTGTTGACCGAGGCGACGGTGACCCCGAGCAGCTCGGCGACCTCGGCCGCCTTCCAGCCCAGCACCTCCCGCAGGATCAGCACCGCCCGCTGCCGGGGCGCGAGCCGCTGCAGCACCGACACGAACGCCAGCCGCACGGAGTCGCGCTGGGCGGCCACCTCGGCCGGGTCCCCCGTCTCGGGCAGGATCCGGCCGTCCGGCGCCGGCCCGATCCACGTCACCTCGGGCAGTTGCGCCTCGGTGGCGGTGGCCACGGTGGACGGCCCGGTGAGGTCCATCGGACGGGCTCGGCCGTTGCGGCCGTTCAGCGCGTCCAGGCAGACGTTGGTGGCGATCCGGTACAGCCAGGAGCGCAGCGCGGACCGGCCCTCGAAGCCCCGGTGGCCGCGCCAGGCGCGGACCATCGTCTCCTGCACCGCGTCCTCGGCCTCGAAGACCGAGCCGAGCATGCGGTAGCAGTAGCCGGTCAGCTCCGTCCGGTACCGCTCCAGCTGGAGCTCGACCGGCTCGACCGGCTCGTCCGTCATCAGGTCGGCCATCGCGCGCCCCCGTGTCCTCGCCTCGCCAGAGATCACGGTGAACGTACCGCAGGGCACTGACAACCCGGGCCGCCCCCTTCCGGTCACCCCGCCGTCGGGTACTCCTGGGCCGAGTCGAAGGAGGTGGTCACGATCTGCCAGACCTTCGGGAACTCCGCACCGGACAGACCGGTCGGGTTGATCGAGTAGACCACCTTGCGGCCGAGGTCCTTGGTGGCGAACACCCCGCTGGTGTACCCGGGCCGGGAGCCGGTCTTGCCCCAGACCTGGACGCCGTTGGGCAGGGTGGCGCTCATCAGGCCCTTGCTGAAGCAGGCGTGACCGGCGGTCGGACCGATCTCGCAGTTCTTGTTCCGGTGGTTGGGCACGTCCGGCACGTCGAACAGCTCGGCCTGCTGGGCGGGCGGCAGCAGCCGGCCGCGCAGCAGCGCCGTCATGAAGCGGTCCAGGTCGGCGGCCGAGGAGACCATGCCGCCCTCCGCCCACGGCCAGGGGCTCTGCCCGGTCACGTCCACCCGCTGCCGGACGCCGTCCGGGCCGGTGACGTCCACCCACGCGGGAGCATGCGGGGCGGGCAGCGCGAGGTCGTCGCGGTCCGGGACGACGGTGTCGCGCAGGCCCAGCGGCCGGGCGATCCTGGTCTGCACCTCGCGGGCGAAGGTCCGGCCGGTGACCTTCTCGACCAGCATCCCGGCGATGAAGGTGTTGATGCCGTTGTACTGCTGCGCGGTGCCCGGCGCGAAGCCCATCGGCTGCGCGACGGCGTCCGCGACCACCTGGGCGGGCGTCCAGGAGTCGGCCTTGTGCGCGGCGAACCAGCTCTCCGTGCCGTCCCCCGAGGTCAGACCGCCGCCGCCCGGCAGCCCGCTGGTGTGGTCGAGCAACTGGCCCACGGTGACCGGCGGGTAGGAGGCCGGCAGCAGCCCCGGCAGGTAGTGCTGGACGGTGCCGTCCAGGTCGATCCGCCGCTCGGCGGCGAGCTGGAGCACCACGGTGGCGGTGAAGACCTTGGAGATGCTGCCGATCCGGAAGCGGGCGTCCGCCGACACCCCGGCCCCCGCCGTGCCGGACCACTGGCCGCCCCGGCCGCCGACCCGGACCAGCGCGCCGGTGACGCCCCCGGTCGGCAGGTCGGCGAGCGTCCGCGCCAGTGCCGCGCCGTCCGGCGGCCCGGCCAGACGGACGGCGGCGGCCGAACTCGCGCTGTCCGTCGGGCGGTCGGCCGCCAGGGCGGGCGTCGCGATGCCCGCGACGGCGGCCACCAGCAGCGCGCCGGAGACGGCGAGGGTGTTCCAACGGCGGTCGCGTACGGGGGTCTTCATCGGCTTGCGCTCCAAGTGCGGCTCGTCCGGCGGGTGACGCTCTCCCAGCGGGTGGCGGTCCACCCGGGAACGAGTCTTCGGGAGCGCGGCGCACCGGCCATCCGGGACGGGCCCCCAGCTGCCCCGGAGGCGACCCCGAGACGGTTCGGGGACGCTCCCGGGCACACGTCAGGGGGCGGGCGCCGCATTCGGCGCCCGCCCCCTGACGAAAGGCGTCCCGCTCAGTGCGCGGAGTGCTTCTCCGCGCCGCGGTGGCGGTGGCCCTTGAGTTCGGCGTGCATCGCGGGGGCGGAGTGCATGGCCGTCGTCCCGACGTCCCGGCCGCCGTGCCGGAAGGCCCCGTCGGAGCCGGACCCGGCGGCGGACGGGGCACGGGTGCCGAGCCTCGGGGGGAGCGGCTTCGGGGTCATCGCCATGCCCCGGCGCTCCAGCAGCTCCTGAGTGCCCCGGCGGAGCTTGTCGGTGCCGCTCGGCGTTCGCTTGGTCATCATCGACCTCCCTTCGGCGGTCACCGGCCCACGAGGGGCGTCGACCGGGAGGGCCGCACGGGCGTTATGTCCGGGATTGGGCAGGATTACACATCCGGACGGCCGGCGACGTCCGCGCGAGCCGGTGCCGGCGGGGCGGTGCCGGTACGGGCGGGGCGGGGGCGGTACGGGTGGGGCGGGGGCGGTTGGGCTCAGCCCATGACCTCGTGGACGAAGCACCAGCGCCAGTCCTCCCCCGGCTCGTACGAGCGGATGACCGGGTGGGAGCTGTTGTGGAAGTGCGCGGTGGCGTGCTTCCCCGGTGAGAAGTCGCAGCAGCCGATGTGCCCGCAGTCCAGGCAGAGCCGTAGGTGCACCCAGTCCCGGTTGCCCGCGGCCAGGCAGTCGGCACAGCCGTCGGGCGGTGGCAGGGGCGCGATGTCCTGGGGTGCCGTGGCGAGGTCTTCGCAGGAGCTCATGCACGCAGAGTAGTGACGGCAGCCCCGGGCGGGCGCCCAAGACACGCCCGAGCCGGGCCGCACCCGGCCGTCTCCCGCCCGGCCGTCTGCTGCCCGTCGTCTGCTGCCCGGCCGTGCGGCGGCCACGCCGTGTGACGCGGGCCCGCGTCACACGGCGGGCTCACTCCGCGGGGACCCGCTCCCCCGGGGCCGTCCAGCTCGCCAGCATCGCGAGCTTCTGCGCGGTCGGCGAGCCCGGCGGGGCGGTGTAGGCGACCAGCAGCTGGTCGGGCGAGCCGTTGACGCTCAAGGTCTCGTAGCCGAAGTCGAGTTCGCCGACCAGCGGATGGTGGATCAGCTTGACGCCGTGGGTCTTCTGCTTCACCAGGTGGTCCGCCCAGAGCCGGCGGAACTCCTCGCTGCGCACGGAGAGTTCGCCCACCAGTGCGGCCAGCTTGGCGTCCTCGGGGTGCCGGCCGGCGTCCAGCCGCAGATAGGCGACCGTCTCGGCCGCCACCGCGTCCCACTGCGGGTAGAACTCCCGCGCCGCCGGATCGAGGAAGGCGTACCGGGCGGCGTTGCGCCGGTCCGGCGGGGTGGCCGAGTAGCCCTGCACGGCGTCACCGAGGGCGTTCCAGGCGAGCACGTCCATCCGGCGGCCGAGGACGAAGGCCGGCACCCCGGCCATCAGGTCCAGCAGCAGCCGGGTGCCTTCGCGGACCGCCCGCCCGCCGCCGGCCGTCGTGGCCGGGCGCGCCGGGCGGGCCAGAGCGCGCAGGTGCGCGGCCTCCACGTCGTCCAGCCGCAACACCCGGGCCACCGCGGCCAGTACCGCGTCGGAGGCGCTGCCGCCCCGGCCCTGCTCAAGCCGGACGTAGTAGTCGACGCTGACCCCGGCGAGCTGCGCGACCTCCTCGCGGCGCAGGCCCTGCACCCGGCGGCGGCCGTGCGAGGGCAGGCCCACCTCCTCGGGCTGGATCCGGGCCCGGCGCGAGCGGAGGAAGTCCCCGACGGTGTTCTCCATGCCCGCAGCGTAGCCGCGGCCGCGTGCCGCGAGGGTGGTACGGCCTTACCCAGGAAAGGCGGTACCAGGAACCGTGGTCCCGGGAAAGGCTGTCCCCGGGTTGCGCTTTCCCAGGACATCGGTGGCCCTGGATGGCCCGCCCGGGCCCGCGCAGAGTGGTCCCGTCAGCCCGACCGCAAGGACCACGAAGGCAGGACCTCATGAGCTACGCCGCCCTGGCCACCCGTACCGCCGTCGTCACCGGAGCCGCCAGCGGCATCGGTGAGGCCACCGCCCGCCTGCTCGCCGCGGGCGGCGCCCGGGTCGCCCTGCTGGCCCGCCGCACGGAGCGGCTGGACGCGCTCGCCGCCGAGATCGCCTCGGCCGGCGGCCAGGCGCTCGCCGTCACCACCGACCTCACCGACCAGGCCTCGGTGGACGCCGCCGTCAAGGCCGTCCACGACGCCTACGGCGCGGTCGACCTGGTCGTCAACAACGCGGGCGTGATGCTGCCCAACCCCGTCGCCGACGGCCGGCTCGACGAGTGGACCCGCATGATCGACACCAACCTCACCGGTGTGCTGCGGATCCTGCGCGCCTTCACCGCGGACCTCACCGCGGCCGCCGGCGAGGGCCGCACCGCCGACCTCGTCAACGTCTCCTCCATCGCCTCGCACGTCGTCTTCCCCGACTACGCCGTGTACGGGGCCACCAAGGCCGCCGTCACCCAGCTCTCCGCCGCGCTCCGCACCGAGCTGGGCCCGCGCGACGTCCGGGTCAGCACCGTCGAGCCCGGGCTGACCGACACCGAGCTGGCCGGGCACATCGACAACCCCGCGCTGCGCGAGCAGCTGGGCGGGATGTTCGCCGCGATCCCGGCGATGACCTCCGAGGACATCGCCGACCTGATCGCCTACACCGTCACCCGCCCCCGGCACGTCAACCTCCGCCACCTGGTCGCCCTGCCGACCCGGCAGGCCTGAGCCGTCGGCGGCCCCGCCCGGGTTCCCCCACCGGGCGGCGGGCCGTCGTGGGAGCATGCCAACCGTGGCGATCGTGGCGGGGAGTACGAACAGCGACACCGGCGGTGCCCGGGCGGGCGGCCCGCCCGGGCCCACCGGTACGCCGGGGCCGGACCGTGCCCCGGGGCAGGCCGGGGTCACCGAGCCCGCCGTCCCCGGACCGACCGCTCTCTCCGGGCAGGCCACCGCGCCCGGCCCGGCCGGTCCCGCGTTCCCGCCAGACATACCGGCGGCCCGGCCCGGTACGCCCGGCCCCGCCGCCGCCGGCCGGGTCCGCCAGCCGGTGGCGCTGATCCGGCTGCTCGTCGGCCTCGCCACGATCGCGCTGACCCTGCTGCTCGCCGACTACGCCCGCGCCACCACCAGCGGCATCGCCGCCGACGTCGCCCAGGCCGCCCGGCTGGTGCCCCGCCCGCTGGCCGCGCTGGCGGGCGGGCTCTCCACCGCCGCCCTGCTGCTGGTACCGGTCTGGTCGGCGGTCCGCCGGCTGCTCTCGGCGGTGCCAGACCGCCGGCGCATCCTCCAGCACCTCTCGGACGGACTGCTGGCCGCCGTCCTCGCCTACGGCGCCTGCGTCGCCATGGACCTCGGGCTCGACGAGCTCGCCCCCGCCTCGCTGGTCGCCGCCCTCACCCAGCCGCTACCCGGCGCCGGCCTCGCCCACACCGAACCGGTCTACGGCTACCTCGCCCCCGTCCTCGCCTTCATGACCGCCTCGGCCGCTCGCGAGCACCGGGTCCCCCGGATCGTCCTGTCGGTCTCCGCCCTCGCCGGACTGGCCGCCGGGTACGCCACGCCGACCGCCCTGCTGCTCGGCCTGCTGCTCGGCTGGACGGCCGCGCACGGCACCCTCTACGCCGTCGGCACCCCCGACCCCCGGCCCCGGCCCGCCCAGCTCCTGCAGAGCCTGCGCGAGGCGGGCCTGCGCCCCGTCGCCGCCCACCCCGCCGGGCCGGACCGCTACCTGGTCCGCCAGGAGGCCGACCGCCCCGACCTCGACGTCCAGCTGCTCGACCGGCAGGCCGTCACCGCCGCCCTGGTCCAGCGCGCCTGGCGCCGGCTACGGCTGCGCACCGCCCCGCACCCCCGCGCGCTGCGCTCGCTGCGCACCGGGCTGGAGCACGAGGCCCTGGTCTCCTACGCCGCCGTCGCCGCCGGCGTCCGCACCCGCCGGATCGCCGCCACCGCCGGGCTCGGCCGGGACAGCGCCCTGGTCGCGTACGAGTACCTGCCCGGCCGCACCCTGGACCAGCTCGCCACCGACGAGCTGACCGACCAGCTGCTCGCCGACGCCTGGTCCCAGCTCGCCCTGCTCCAGCGGCGGGAGATCTCGCACCGGGCCCTCGTCCCCTCCTCGCTCCTGGTCGACCGGGCCGGCGCGGTGCACCTGGTGGACCTCGCGGACGGCGACATCGCGGCGAGCGAGCTGGTGCTGCGCTGCGACATCGCCCAGCTGCTCACCACGCTCGCCCTGCGGGTCGGTGCCGAGCGGTCGGTGCGCAGCGCGGTCGCGGTGCTCGGGCCGGACGCCGTCGGCGCGGCCCTGCCGCTGCTGCAGCCGATCGCCCTGGCCCGCACCACCCGGACCGCGCTCAAGCAGACCGCCCGGGCGCACTGCGCCGCCCTCGCCCCGGCGGCCCCCGGCGCTCCCGGCGCTCCCGGCGCTCCCGGCGCTCCCGGCGCTCCCGGCGCTCCCAGGGCTCCCGGCGCGACCGCCGCCGGCCGGGCGCCCGCCCCCGCGCCGCCCGGCGAGCTGCTGGACGCGATCCGCGCCGAAGTCCTGCGGACCCAGCCGCAGGCACCCGTCCGAGCGGTGAAGGTGGAGCGCCTGCGGCCCCGGACGCTGCTGGCCGTGGGCGGCGGCGTGGTCGCCGGCTGGCTGCTGCTGCCGCAGCTCTTCGCCTCCGAGCAGAACCCGATCGCCGCGCTGGGCGACGCCGACCCGCTCTGGCTGGCCCTCGCCGTGCTGGCCGCGGCCGCCAGCCACTTCACCGCCGCGATGGGCTTCGTCGGCTTCGTCCCCGAGCGGCTGGACTTCCGCAACGCCGTGCTCGCCCAGCTGGCCGGCTCCTTCGTCAAGCTGGTCTCGCCGGGCGGCGTCGGCGGGGTCGCCCTGAACACCCGCTTCCTCCAGCGGGCCGGCATCCCGACCGCCCAGGCGCTGTCCAGCGTCGGCGTCGGCCAGCTCTTCGGCCTGGTGCTGCACCTGCTCCAGCTCGGTGCCTTCGTCTACCTGCTGGACCTGGAGCCCGGTGGCTCCGAGCTGGACGCGCTGCCGGCCGTGGTGAGCGGCCTGGCCGGCGCGGCGGCGCTGCTGGCCGGGGTCTCCGCCGTGCCGCCGGCCCGCCGCTGGCTGGCCGCCCGGCTGCGGCCGCTGACCTCCGAGGTGCTGCCCCGGCTGCTGGAGCTGCTGCGCAGCCCGGGCCGGCTGGCCGTCGGCGTGACCGGGCAGTTGCTGGTCTCGCTCTGTCTGGTCGCCTGCCTGTACTGCTGCGTCCGGGCGGTCGGCCGGGAGCCGGCCTTCGCCTCGGTCGCGGTGGTCTTCCTGATCGGCAACGCGGTCGGCAACGCGGCGCCGACCCCGGGCGGGGCCGGCGCCGTGGACAGCGCGCTGGTGACACTGCTGGAGCACACCGCCTCGATGGAGGAGGGCGGCGCGCTGGCGGCCGTCGCGCTCTACCGCCTGCTCACCCTGGTGCTGCCGGTGCTGCCGGGCTGGGCGGCCTTCGCCTGGCTGCAACGGCGCGGGGCGCTGTAGCCGCCGTAGCGGCGGGGAGCGCCGCAAGCGCCGTAGCGGCGGAGCGCTGTGGCGGCGGGGCAGTGACGCCGGCGGGGGCGCGGTGCCGCTACTCCCGGTACTCGTCCTCGTCGAGCTCGACGACCCGGCTCTGCTCGGCGACGTCCGCGACCTCGGTGGCCGGATCGGCGCCGAGCGCCCGCCGCTCGGCCAGCTCGTCGTACTCGTCGCCCTCGTCCGCCTCGTCGTCCGGCTCGACCGCCTCGGCGACCTCGTCCAGGTAGTCCTCGTGATTCTGCGGCATGGCGTCCGTCCTTGCTGCTCGGAGGCTCCCACGGGGCCCGTTGGGGTACTGGAAGTATCCGCCGAGGGCCGCCCGGACGCGATGCGCCACCGGGCCTTCGGCGTGTTGTCCGGTCCCGGTCCGCGGCCTGCGGACCGGCCTCCCGCCTGCCCGGCCACCGGCGCGCAAAACGGGTGCCCGGCCGCCGGGGGTACGATCAGTGCCGTACCAGCAGGGCTTACCCTCACCCACCCGGTGGCCCCGAAGCCCTTACGAACGACGGGGAAATCATGTCCGGCTCGCACTACTTCACCAGTGCACCCGAGGTCGCCAGCGAGCGCCGTCCGATCACGGTCAGCCTGCCGGACGTCACCCTGGAACTGACCACCGACGCCGGTGTGTTCTCCCGCAGCCGGCTCGACCCGGGCACCCGGATCCTGCTGGAGCACGCGCCGCCGCCCCGGGTCCGCGGCCCGATCCTGGACGTCGGCTGCGGCTACGGCCCGATCGCGCTGACCTGGGCGACCAGGCGCAAGCGGCTGCCGGTCTGGGCGGTGGACGTGAACACCCGCGCGCTGGAGCTGGTCCGGCTCAACGCGGAGGCGCTCGGCCTGGGCAACGTGCAGGCCGCGCTGCCGGAGGACGTCCCCGAGGACCAGCGGTTCGCGGCGATCTACTCCAACCCGCCGATCCGGGTCGGCAAGGGCGAACTGCGCCGGCTGCTGCACCAGTGGCTCGGCCGGCTCACCCCGGACGGCTCGGCGTTCCTGGTGGTCCAGAAGCACCTGGGCTCGGACTCGCTGCAGAAGTGGCTGAACGACCAGGGCTACCCGACCACCCGCGTGACGTCGGTCAACGGGTTCCGGATTCTGGAAGCGCGGCCCCGCCCGGAGGGCGAGGGCCCCGAGAGTGGACGAGGTACGACGTCGTGAAGCAGCTCCGCGGGACCGAACTGAAGCGCTTGCACCGCCAGTGGCGGCGCAGCAACGAGTTCCGGCTCGCGCTGATCCTGGAGAACCTCCAGTCGCCGTTCAACGTCGGCTCGGTCGTCCGGACCGGTGCCGCGATGGGCGCGGAGAAGCTGTACCTCACCGGCGACACCCCGTCGGTCCGCTCCTCCGGCGCCCAGAAGGCCGCGATGGGCACCGACAAGTACCTCAAGGTGGAGCACTTCCCCACCGTCGCCGAGGCCGTCGCCGCCGCCAAGGCGGACGGCTTCAAGGTGGTCGGCCTGGAGCTGGCGGACGAGGCGGTGCCGATGTTCGCCGCCGAGCTGACCCCGGCCGTGGCCTTCGTGCTGGGCCACGAGGACCGCGGCATCACCCCCGACGCGCTCGCGCTCTGCGATCAGGTGGTGTTCGTCCCGCAGCTCGGCCGCGTCGGCTCGCTCAACGTCTCCGCCGCCGCCACGGTGGCCTGCTACGAGGCGCGCCGCCAGGGGTACGCGCTCAGCGGCACCCCGGACGGCAGCGACCCGGGCGGCCTGGACCTCGACGACGAGTGACCCCGGAGTGATCGCCGGGTGAGCCCGGTGGGGCTCACCCGGCGGGGCTCACCCGGCGGGGCTCACCCGGCCGGGGCCCTCACACCTCGACCAGCACCTTGCCCCGGTTCGCCTCCCGGTCGACGTAGAGGCTCCGGTAGGCCTTCGGGATCTCGTCGAAGCCCTTGTGCACGGTCTCGTGGTAGCGGATCTCGCCGCGCCGGACCAGCTCGCCGAGGTCCGCGTGCATCGCCGCCAACTGCGGCTCGTCGAACCACTCCTGGGCGAAGATCCCGCGGATGGTGGTGCGCGGGAACATGATGTACGGCAGCAGCCGGGGCCCGGTCAGCTCCCCGTTCACCGTGGTCGCCCACTGCCAGCAGACCGCCACCCGGCTGTCCACGTTGAGCATGGTGAACACCGCGTCGGTGACGCTGCCGCCGAGGTTGTCGAAGTAGCGGTCGACCCCGTCCGGGGCGGCGAGCAGCAGCGCCGCGCGGACCTTCTCGGCGTCGTCCGCCTGGTCGTAGAGCACCACGTCGTCGAAGCCGAGCTCCTTCAGGTACGCGGCCTTGCCCGCCGAGGCGGTGGTGCCGACCACCCGGCCGGCGCCCGCGCGCCTGGCCAACTGGCCCACCAGGGTGCCGATCGCGCCGGAGGCACCGCTGATCACCACGGTGTCGCCCGGCCGCACCTCCAGGAACTTCGTCAGCGTGCCCCAGGCCGTCATCCCGGGCGCGCCCATGACGCCGAGCGCCGTGGAGAGCGGCAGCCGCTCGTCGTACCGGGCCGGGTCGAGCCGGCGGTAGGCGGGGAAGAGCATCGGGAAGACGCCGGTCTTCCACAGCTCCTCGGCGCCGTTGTGGACGACGTGGCTGCGCCAGCCGCCGAAGCCCTGGACGAGGTCGCCGACCTGGAAGGCCGCCTCCGGACCGGCCTCCAGCACCTCCATGATCGAGTCCGCGCCCATGTGGTGGCCGATCGGCGTCTCCAGCGCGAGGCCGTTCTGGTACGGGTCGACCGAGACGTACCTGGTCCGGAAGAGCATCTCGTCGGGCCGGAGGCTGACGTCGACCTCCTCGACCACCTTCCGGTAGATCCGGTTGACGTCCGGCACCCCGTCGAGGTGCTCGCGGACCACCCACTTCTCGAGCTTCATGCCAGGGCCCCTGTCGAAACGGTACTGGTGGACGGGATCTCCTCGACCGGCCCGGTCTGCTGCTTCGGCGGCCGGCCGACGGGGAGGATCAGATGGGTGGGCGGCGGCGCGCTCAGGTCGATCTCGGCGCGGAACTCCCGCCCGTCGTCCCGGCAGATGAACTGCATCACGTGCCGGCCGGCGGCGGCCGCCCGGATCAGGCCGCCGATGGTGGCCCAGACGCCGGAGAGGTAGAAGTCGGAGAGCCCGGGGAGCACCGGACCGTTCTTCTTGATCTCCTCCTCCACCGTCTCGCTGCCCTCGACGAAGGGGTTCCAGCCCGGGAACGTCCCGTCGTAGACCCCGGTGTAGCGGACCTGGGTGAGCGGGGTCGAGACGTCCGCCACCGCGACGGCGCTCTTGAAACCGGGGAAGCGCTCGTCCAGGAAGGCCACGATGCCGTTGCGGACCTTGCGCTTGGCCGCCATGTACTCCCGGCCGTGCTTGACCGGCAGCGTGTGCAGTTCCTCGCCGCGCCGCACCCGGGAGGACTGCTCCGGACCGTCGTGCAGCGCCCGCCAGGGGTCGATGTCGGAGAAGTAGGTGGCGAACACCACGGTGGACTCCCGTGGCGCCAGCTCCGGGTAGTGCCGGGTGCGGAACTGCACGTTCATGCTCGGGCAGCGGATGCCGGTGAGCTCGGCGGCCCGCTGCTCGTCCAGCAGGTAGGTGGTGCACGGGTCGCCCTCCGGGAAGGGCCGGCGCAGGCCCAGGAAGAGCGAGACGTAGCCGGGCGACAACTGACCCGGCTCGTCGATCAGCGAGGTGTAGAGCCTGCGGTAGGTGTCGTTCAGATAGCGGCCCTTGAGCAGCTTCATCACCGTGGTGTGGCCGTCGGCGGCGGAGACCACGATGTCGGAGCGGAACTCCCGCCCGTCGCTCAGCCGGACGCCCACCGCCCGGTCGTCCTCGACCAGGATCTCCTCGACCTTGGCGTTGTACGTCACCTCGCCGCCGAGCTTCCGGTACCGCTGCTCGATCGAGCGGGCCAGCGCGAGCGAACCGCCCTCCGGCACCCCGGCGGCCTGGTTGGCGTGCGAGGCCAGCTGGAAGTAGAAGGGCAGCACCGGGAAGGCCGGGTGCTTCTCGTAGAGGATGAAGTTGAACGCCTCGCGCAGCAGCGGGTCCTGGAAGCGCTGCGAGTAGTCGGTCATCAGGACGGTGATCGACTTCCGGATGGTGTTGAAGTACGGGAGGAAGGAGGCCAGCATCCGCCAGCGCTCGATCCGCCCCATCAGCCCGACCGGCTTGAGGAACGGGTAGACCGCCAGCGCCTTACGGAACGTCCGGATGCCGTCGCAGAACTCGCGGACCGGCTTCGCGTCGGCCGGCGAGATGCCCAGCAGATGGGCCTCCAGCCGGTCCGGGTCGGAGTAGAAGTGCACCGCCCGGCCGTCCCGGCCGCGGACGATGTTGAACACGTCGAAGTGCCGCATCTCCTTGCCCTGGAGGGCGCCGAGCTCCAGCCAGATCTGGTACATCTCGTTGCCCGGGCCGTTGCCGAGCAGCCAGCTGATGCACCAGTCGAAGGTGAAGTCGCTGCGGTCCCAGCCGGTGCAGGAGCCGCCGGGGATCTCGTGCATCTCGAAGACCTGGGTGCGGTACCCGTTCATCTGGGCGTAGCACCCGGTGGAGAGGCCGCCGAGGCCTCCGCCCACGATGATCATCGTTTCTCGTCTGCGCGCTGGCGCCTTGTGCCGTGCCAATTCCCTGGCCTTCCTCGTGGTCATGCCGTGTGCCGTGTGCCGTGTGCCGCGTACTTGTTCGCTGCTCGCTGTGCGCTGCGTGCCGGGCGCTGTGTCACCAGGCGATCGGGAGCGCCTGCAGTCCGTTCACCATCGCGTCCGCCTTCCAGCGCAGTTCGTCCTCGGGGACGGCCAGCCGCAGGCCGGGCAGGCGGTCCAGCACCGTCTCGATCGCCACCTGGAGCTCCAGCCGGGCCAGATGGGCGCCGATGCAGTAGTGCACGCCGTGGCCGAAGCCGATGTGCGGATTGCCCTGGCGGTCCAGCACGAGGCGCTCCGGCTCCTCGAAGACCTCCGGATCGCGGTTGGCCGCGGCGGTGGCGATCATCACCGCGTCACCGGCTCGGATCGTCACCCCGCCCAGCTCGACGTCGGCCGTGGCGTAGCGCGGCAGGCTGAAGCCGGTGAGCAGCGGCACGTACCGCATCAGCTCCTCGACGGCCTTCGGGATCAGTTCGGGCTTCGCCCTAAGGCGGCGCAACTCCTCCGGGTTGACCAGGAGTTGGTGGAAGAAGTTGCCGATCTGGTTGGTGGTGGAGACGAAGCCGGCGATCAGCAGGTCACAGGCGATCGAGAGCAGCTCGTCCTCGCTGATCAGCCCCTGCTCGCGGCAGGCCCGGACCAGGACGGTCAGCAGGTCCTCGCCGGGTTCGCGGCCGCGCAGGTCCAGCACGCCGGCCATGTACTCGATGAACGCCTGGCCCTCGACGGCGAGCACCTCGCCGGGGGTGACGGCGGAGAGCACCGTCTCCGCCCACTGCCAGAGCATCCGGTGGTCCTCGGCGGGGATGCCGAGGACCTCGCAGATGATGGTGGTCGGCATCGGGATCGCGAAGTCCTCGACCAGGTCGGCCGGCGCACCCGCCGCGAGCAGGCCGTCGACCAGCTCGCCGGCCAGCTCCCTGGCCCGGACCCGCAGCCGCTCGACCCGTCGGGCGCTGAACTCCTTGGCCACCAGCGAGCGCAGCCGGGTGTGCTCCGGCGGCTCGGTGGAGAACAGCCCGGCGCCGCTGCGGGCGACCGGACGCATCCGGGGCTGGTCGTGGCCCATCGCCTCGGCGAGGCTGAAGCGCGGGTCGGCCAGCACCGTCCGGACGTCCTCGTAGCGGGTGACCAGCCAGGCGCCGTCACCGTAGGGCAGCCGGATCCGGGCCAGCGGCTGCTCGCGCAGCTCGGCGTACCGGGGGTGGAGGTCGAGGCCGAGCGACGCGAACGGGTAGGACAGCGGCGGCTGCTGCCTGAGCATGAGGTGGTCCACCTCTCGTGAGGGACTTCCATGGCCATGGGGGCTACTGGGACTGCCGGGGTGGCGGGCCGGGTCGCCGGACCCGGGCCGCGGGGAGGTGCACGACTCAGGACGCATCGGCGGTGGCCCCGGTGAGGATCTCCCTGGCCAGCCCGGCGTTGCGCGCGATGTACTCGTGGCCGAGCATCTCGGCGTGGGTGCCGAAGCCGCGGAACACCGCCGTACCGGTGGCCGAACTGCCGTGCCAGGCACCGTGCTGGCCGGCCGCGTAGAGGGCCACCTTCACGTCGTCGGAGATCACGCTGACCGGTGCGGCGATCACCCCCAGGTTGGGCGTACGGCTGCAGAACTGCAGGTAGTCCCTGGCCTGTTCGCGGGTCTCCTGGGCGACGATCTCCGAACCGGTGTGCCGCTGCAGGTGCTCGGCCAGCTCCTGCTCGAAGGCCTGGACGTGCTCGTCGCCGAGGGTGAAGGACTCCGGGATCCGGTGCGAGTCCATGATCACCACATTGGGCACCGCCCGGCCGCGCCGCTCCAGCTCCTTGGCGACCTCGAAGGCGAGGTTCCCGCCGAGCGAGTAGCCGAGCAGCGCGCACGGCCCGTCCGGCTGGATGGTGTCGATCAGATCGGCGTAGCGGGTGACCTTGTCGTCCCCCGCGACGTAGTTGAACGCGACCATCCGGTACTCCGGCAGGTGCGCCGCGAACTGCCGGTAGACCAGGCCGTGGCCACCGGCCGGCGGGAAGCAGAAGATGGTCTGCTGCTGCTCCTGGTTGAACCAGAGGTACGGCTGGGCGCCCTCCAGCCGGCCGGTGATGATGTGCTCCAGCGTCCTGGCCATCCCGTGCAGGGTGGTGACCTTGAACAGCTGGCTGACCGGGATCCTGATGTTGAACTCGCCCTGCAGCCCGTGGATCAACTCGATCAGCTTGATCGAACTGCCCCCGCACTCGAAGAAGTCGTGCTCCAGGCCGAGCCCCTCGACGCCGAGCAGCGCCCGCCAGTGCTCGGCCATCCGGACCTCGTAGAGGGTGACCGGCGGTTCGGCGGCCCGGTCCTCGGCCTCCGCCCGGGGCGCGGGCAGGGCGGCGACGTCCACCTTGCCGTTGGCGGTGAGCGGCAGCGCGGGCAGCTCGGCGAAGTACGTCGGGATCATGAAGGTCGGCAGGTAGCCCGCCAGGTGGCGACGGAGCTCCCGGCGGTCGACCGTCCGCCCGGGGGCGGGGACGCAGTAGGCGCAGAGCACGTTCTCGCCGCTGCGGTCCGGCCGGACGGTCACCACCGCCTGGGCCAGCTCGGGCCACTCGGCGAGCTGGGCCTCGATCTCGCCCAGCTCGATCCGGTGACCGCGCACCTTGATCTGCGAGTCGGCCCGGCCGAGCAGGTGCACCCCGCCGTCGGCGTCCCAGCGGGCGAGGTCGCCGGTGCGGTAGAGCCGGACCGGCTCGGTACCGTCCGCCCCGCCGAGCGGCAGGGTGGCGAAGCGGCGCGCGGTCCGCTCCTCGTCGCCGACGTAGCCGAGGGCCACTCCGGAGCCCCCGATCCACAGCTCCGCCGGCACGCCGGGCGGGACGGGCCGGCCCTGCTCGTCCAGCAGGTAGAAGGCGCTGTTCGGGAACGGCCGCCCGATCGGGACCATCCGGCTGGGCTCCAGACCGTCCGCCGGGCCCTCGAAGTAGGCGCTGTCGATGGTGGCCTCGGTGAGGCCGTAGGAGTTGATCAGTCGGGTCCGCGGGCCGCACAGCGCGCGCAGCCGCTCGTACTCCTCGACCTTCCAGACGTCCGAGCCGACCACCAGCAGCCGCATGAAGTCCAGCCGCAGGCCGGACCGCTCGCAGTGGCCGATCACGGTCCGGACCACCGCGGGCACGAACTCCCCGGCGTCCACCCGCTCGGTCCGCATCACCTCGTAGAGCCGCGCGGTGTTGAACAGCAGCTCCCGGCCGACCAGCACCAGGGTGGCCCCCGAGCAGAGCGCGCGGACGTAGTCGCCGGTGAAGACGTCGAAGGACGGGCCGGCCATCTGGAGGTGGACCCTGGCGTCGGTGTCCAGCCGGTACTCGGCGCGCCAGGCCTGGTAGGCCGAGGCGAGGTTGCGGTGCGAGACCCGGACGGCCTTGGGCCGGCCGGTGGAGCCGGAGGTGTAGATGACGTACGCGGGGCTGTCGAGGTCCACCGGCTCCGGCTCGTCGGTGAACTCGCCGGCGGAGCCCTCGGACCCCGCGGACGCCGCGGACGCCTCGGACCCGCCGGTGCTGCCGGTCCCGCCGGGCTCGTCCGCTCCGGTCAGCTCCGCCGGTGCGACGATCCGGACCGGCAGCCCGCCGAGCCGCTCCGGGTCACCGACCAGCAGCCCGGCGCCGGCGTGCTCGATCATGTACGCCAGCCGGTCGGCCGGGTGACCCGGATCCAGCGGGAGGTAGGCCGCCCCGGTGCGGAGCACGGCCAGCAGGGCGACGACCAGCTCCGGCGACTTGTCCAGGCAGAGCGCCACCACCGAGCCCGGCCCGGCGCCGAGGGCCCTCAGCCGGGCCGCCGCGCTCCGGGAACGGCGCGCCAGCTCGCCGTAGCTCAGCCGGGCGGTCGGGCCGGACTCCGCCGGAGCGGCCACCGCCGGGGCGGCCGGATCGGCGGCGGCCGCCCGGAGGATCAGCTCGTGCACCGGCTCCTCGTGGGCCACCCGCCGCTCGGCACCGCTCCACCGCTGGATCACCCGGGCCCGCTCCACCGGACCGAGCAGCTCCAGCCCGGTGGCCGGCTGCTCGGCGCCGGCCCCGGTCAGCCCCTCCAGCAGGTTGGTGTAGTGCCCGGCGAGGCGGGCCATCGTCTCCGGCAGGAAGAGGTCGGTGTTGTACTTGAAGACGCAGTGGAAGCGACGCTCCGCCTCGTCCTCGTAGGCGGACAGCGTGAGGTCGAACTGCCCTTCCTCCTCCGGGAGTTCGATGTACTCCAGGTGATAGCCGTACTTCTCGGTGGCCACCTTGTGGTGCAGCAGGATGAACATCGCCTGGAAGACGGCCGAGCGGCTCGGGTCGTGCTGCAGTCCGAGCTTCTCCACCAGCAGCACGAACGGGTACTCCTGGTTGTCCAGCCCGCCCAGCACGGTGGTGCGCACCTGGGCCAGCAGCTCCGCCACGGTCGGCGCCCCGGCCAGCGAGACGTGCAACGGCAGCGGATTGACGAAGTAGCCGTAGACCGAGCCGAACTCCTCGTCGGTGCGGCCGGTCACCGGGCTGCCGACGATGATGTCGTCCTGGCCCGAATAGGCGTGCAGCAGCAGGTAGTAGGCGCTGAGCAGCACCATGAAGACGGTGACGTTGTGCTCCCGGGCCAGCGCGTGCACCCGGGCGCTGAGCCGCTCGTCCAGCACGAAGAACTCGGAGGCGCCGTTGTGCGTCTGCACCGCCGGGCGCGGCTTGTCGGTGGGCAGGCTGAGGATCGGCACCTCGGCGGGCAGGTGCGAGCGCCAGTAGTCGAGCATCCGCGGCGCCTCGCGGCCGGCCAGGAACTCGTTCTGCCGGTTGAGGAAGTCCAGGTAGCGGGCGGTGACCGGGGGCAGTTCCGGCGCCCGGCCCTGCCGCAGCCCCTCGTAGACGGCGAGCAGTTCCTCGATGAAAGTGAAGGTGGAGATCGCGTCCGAGATGATGTGGTGGACGGCCTTCATGATCACCCACTGCTCCGGCCCGCGCTTGAACAGCCGGAACCGCACCAGCGGATCGCGCTCCAGGTCGTACGGCTTGCGGTACTCGCGGACGATCAGGTCGTGGACCTCCGCCCACTCCAGCCCCTGGACGTCGAAGACCCCGAAGTCCGGCTCGACCTCGGCGCGGACCCGCTGCACGGCGTGGCCGCCGTCCAGCACGAAGTTGGCCCGCAGGCTGGGGTGGCGCCCGACCATCGTCCGGAAGGCGGCGGCCATCAGCTCCGGCTCCAGCTCCACCCGGACCTCGACCGCGCCGCCGATGTTGTAGGCGAAGCCGTCCGGGTTGAGCTGCTTGAGGAACCAGAGCGCCTTCTGGTTCTGCGTCAGCGGGTGCTGCGACTCGTCCTCGTACCGCTCGACCTCGGCCGCGCCGGCGCCGGTGCCGTCGTCCTCGATCAGCTCGGCCAGACCGGTGTACAGCTGGGCGACCAGCTCGGCCACCGGGGCGTTGGAGAGCAGCGCCACCACCGGGAGGGCGGTGCCCAGCTCGGTGTTGAGCCGGGCCCGCAGCTCCATCGCGAGCAGCGAGTCCAGCCCGAGCCCGCTCAGGCCGGTACGGGGCTCGATCTGTTCCGCGGGCACCCGGAGCACGGTGGCGGCGAGCGCGACGAAGCGCTCGGTGAGCAGGCCCCGGCGCTCCTCCTCGCCGGCCGCCCGCAGCACCTCCAGCAGGCTGCTCCGCCGCGGCGCCGGCGCGTTCTCCCGGGCTGCGGCGGCCAGACCGGCGACCAGCGGCGGCGGGGCCGGGTACCAGGACAGGAAGACCGGCCAGTCGATCACGGTGGCGACCAGCAACTGGGCGCGGTCCTGGCCCAGTACCCGCTCCAGCACGGCCATCCCGCTCTCGGGCGCGAGGGAGCTCATGCCGCGGCTGTTGCGGTAGTGCTCGACCAGGCCGAGCTCCTCGATCATGCCGGTCGCCCAGGGGCCCCAGTCCAGGCTGAGGGCGGGCAGGCCGAGGGCGCGGCGGTGGTGCGCCAGCGCGTCCAGGAAGGCGTTCCCGGCCGCGTAGTTGGTCTGGCCGGCGGTGGTCAGCAACGAGGCGATCGAGGCGAACAGCACGAAGTGGTCGAGCGGCTCGCCGGCCAGCTGCCGGTGCAGGGTGAAGGCGCCCAGCACCTTGGGGCCGTGGACGGCGTCGAACACCTCGCGGTCCAGCTCCGCCACCAGGGTGTCGCGGACCTGCCCGGCCAGGTGGAAGACGCCCCGGACGGGCGGCGACTCCAGCGCACGGTACTCCGCGAGCCAGTCCGCGAGGGCGCGTTCGTCGGTGATGTCCAGCGACACCGGAACGGGCTGGGCGCCGAGCGACTCCAGCTCGCGCAGGAAGGCGACACCGCGACCGGCCCGGCTCTCCGGGTCGAGGCCGCGCCACCGCTCGCGCGGGGGCAGCGGGCTGCGGCCGACCAGGATCAGCCGGCGGGCGCCACGACGGACCAGGGTGCGGCAGAGCAGCCGGCCGAGGGCGCCGAACGCTCCGGTCACCAGGTAGCTGCCGTCCGCGCGCAGGCTGGGCGGCAGCGGACCGGTCAGCCCTGCGGCGGGGCGCAGCCGGTTGGTCAGCCGGCGCCCGCCGCGCAGCGCGATCTCGTCCTCGTCGGCCAGCGCGAACTCGCGCAGCAGCGCGGCCGCCTCCGCACCGGCCGGACCGGCCGGACCGAGGTCGATCAGCTTGCCGGGGTGGCCGGGCAGCTCCTGGTGGCGCAGCACCCGGCCGATCCCCCAGGCGGGCGCGCCGAGCGGCTCGACCGGCTCGTCGGGGGCGGTGGCCTGGGCGGCCCGGGTGACGATGTGCAGTCTGCAGTCGGGCAGTTCGGCGGAGAGCAGGGCGGCCAGCGTGACCAGGCTGTAGGCGCCGGCGCCGGTGTGACCCGCCACCGTGGCGTGGTCGGCGCCCGCCAGCGCGGGCCGGTCGAGGTTCCACAGGTGGACGACGGCGGCCGGATCGGCGGCCCCGGCGGCCCGCCGGTCGGCCAGCAGCCGGCCGAGGTCCGCGGCGGAGCCGGGATCCACGGCGGACTCCCGCCCGTCCGCGGCGGTCCGGTAGCCGCTGCCCGGGCGGACGAGGTGGCAGCTGCCACCGCGCCCGGTGATCCGGTCGGCCAGCTCCTCGGCGACGCCGCCGGCATCGGCGAACAGCAGCCAGTGGTCCGGGTGCTCGGCCAGCAGGTCGGGGGCGTCCGAGGCGCCCGGCAGCTCCGACCAGGAGGGCTCCACCAGCCAGCCGTCGATGGTGGCGAGGCCGACCGCGGTGGAGGCCTTCTCCACGTCGGCGGCCCGGAACCCGGTGATCCCGCCGAGCGGGGTGCCGCTCCCGTCGTAGACGGCGATGTCCCCGACGAGCTCGTCGCCGCCGTCCCGGGTCACCGTGGCGTGTACCCAGAGCGGCTGCTCCCCGACCGGGTCCAGCCGGACCTCGTCGATGGCGAGCGGCAGCTTGATGCCGGTGCCGGCAGGGCCGGCCGCCACCAGGAGCTGGGGGGTCAGCAGGGTCTGGAAGAAGGCGTCCATCAGCACCGGGTGCACCTGGTGGCCGGCGCCCTGCCCTGCGATCGCCGCCGTCGGCCGGACGACGGCCAGCGCCTCGCCGGGGCCGATCCAGACCTCGTCGATGCCCTGGAACGCCGGCCCGTAGTGGTAGCCGAGACCGGCCAGCTCGCGGTAGCAGTCGGGGCCGGCCAGGTGGCGGGCGGCGCGCTCACGGATCGGCTCGGCGTCCAGCCGGTGGCCGGGCCGCCGGCGCTGGCCGGGGCGGACGGTGCCGACGGCGTGGACGGTGCGGTCCGGCCCGGCCCCGCCGGGGCCGTCGGCGTCGCCGTCCGTCCCGGCCGAGCCGGTGGTGACGGCCGAGCCGGTGGTGATCGTGAACGAGCCGTTCTCGGCGGAGAGGGTGAGCTGGACGGCGCGGCTCTCCTCGTCGGGCAGGAAGAGCGCCTTGCGCAGCTCGATCCCGGCCAGCGCCGCGTCCGCCCCGCCGGTCAGCGCGCGGACCGCCTGGACGGCCATCTCCAGGTACCCCGCGGCGGGGAAGAGCACCCGGCCCTGGATCCGGTGGTCCTCCAGGTACGGCAGCACCTCGGCGTCCAGCCGGGCCTCCCAGGCGGGCTCGCCCCCCGCGAGGCGGCGGCCGAGCAGCGGGTGGTCCTGCCGGCCCCGGCGGACCTGCTCCACCGCCCGGGGCTCGACCCAGTGCCGGTCCCGCTTGAACGGGTAGCGCGGCAGCGGGACCGGGCGCCCGGTCGGCTGCAGCACCGACCAGTCGACCTCGACCCCGAGGTTGTGCAGGGCGGCCAGCGAGGCGGTGAACGTGGTCCGCTCGTCCTCCTGGCGGCGGATCGAGGGCAGCGTCCGGACGTCGGGGCGGTCGGCGCCGCCGGGCCGGGCCTCCAGCGTCTCCTGGATCGAGCGGCCCAGCACCGGGTGCGGTCCGACCTCCAGGAAGAGGCTGTACCCGTCGTCCCCGAGCCGCTGCACGGCCTGCTGGAAGCGGACACTGTCGCGGACGTTGTGCCACCAGTAGCCGGCGTCCAGCTCGGTGCCGTGCGCGGTGCCCTCCCGGCCGGTGAGGTAGAGCGGCACCTGGGCGGGGCGGGCCTTGAGGTCGGCGAGCGACTCCAGCAGCTCGTCCTTGATCAACTCCATCCGGGCGCTGTGGTACGGCACTTCGACGGTCAGCGGGCGGGCGAAGACCTGCTCCGCGGTGAGCGCGGCGGCCAGCTCGGCGAGCACCGTCTCGTCCCCGGCGAGGGTGAGCGAGGTCGGACTGTTGATCGCGGCCACCGACACCGCGTCACCGTACGGGCGGATCCGGCGGACCGCCTCGGCCTCGGAGAGGGAGACCGCCAGCATGCCGCCGGTACCGGCCAGCCGCTGCTGGAGCCGGCTGCGGTGCACCACCACCTTGACCGCGTCGGCCAGGTCGTAGACCCCGGCCTCGTGGAAGGCGGCCACCTCCCCGGTGCTGTGGCCGACCACGGCGTCCGGACGCACCCCGCGGCTGCGCCAGAGCGCGGCGAGGCCGATCTGGACGGCGAAGTTGGCGGGCTGGGCGAGCCAGGTCTCGGCCATCCGGGAGTGCGCCTCGTCGGCGGCCAGCTCGTCGGTCAGCGACCAGCCGGTGAGCTCGGCGAGGTGCTCGGCGCAGCGCTCGACGGCCTCGCGGTAGACCGGCTCGGTCGCGAAGAGCCGGCGGCCCATCCCCCACCACTGCGGACCCATGCCGGTGAAGACCCAGGCCAGCCGGCGGTGCCGCGCCTCGCGCCGCTGGCCGGTCAGCACCCGGGGGTGCGGTTCGCCCCGCAGGTACGCGGTGAGCGCCTCGTCCAGCGATTCGCGCGAGTCGTAGACCACGGAGAGCCGGGAGTCGAGGTGCTGGCGGCGGTGGGCCAGGGTGTGCCCGAGGTCGGCCGGTCGGGCGGGGGTGCCGCCGCGCGCACCGGCCAGCTCGCCCTGGATCCCGGCGGCCAGCTCGGGCAGGGCGGCGGCGTCGCGGGCGGTGAGCGGCAGGACGGTGAGCGGGAGGACGGCCGGGCCCTCCGGCGGCTCGGACGGCTCCTCGGCCGGTGCCGGCTCGGGAGCGGCCTCCAGCAGGACGTGGGCGTTGGTGCCGCCGAAGCCGAAGGAGTTGACCCCGGCCCTGGCCGGGCCCCGGTGGTCCGGCCAGGGGGTCGGCTCGGACGGGATCTCGAACGGCAGGGTGGCAGGGTCGATCGCCGGGTTGAGCCGCTCCAGGTTGATGTGCGGCGGGATCAGGCGGTGCTTCAGCGCCAGCGCCGACTTGATCAGCCCGGCCAGGCCCGAGGCGGACTCGGTGTGCCCGATGTTGGTCTTGACCGAGCCCACGTAGCACCTGTCGCCGGGGCGGCGGCCGACCGCCAGCGCCCGCGCCAGGGCGTTCGCCTCGATCGGGTCACCGACCGGGGTGGAGGTGCCGTGCGCCTCGACGTACTGGAGGCTGCCGGGCGTGATGCCGGCTTCGGCGCAGACCCGCTCGATCAGGCTCACCTGGGCGTCCGGGTTGGGCACCGTGATCCCGTTGGTGCGGCCGTCCTGGTTGACCCCGCTGCCGATGATCACGGCGTGGATCGGGTCGCCGTCGCGCACGGCGTCGGAGAGCCGCTTGAGCGCGACGACCGCGACCCCCTCGGCCCGGACGTAGCCGTCCGCCGAGGCGTCGAAGGTGCGCGAGCGGCCTTCCGGCGAGAGGAAGCCGCCCTTGGTCTCGGCGATGGTGTACTGCGGCGCGATGTGCAGCAGGGTGCCGCCGGCCAGCGCGAGGTCGGTCTCGCCGCGCAGCAGGCTCTGGGCGGCGAGGTGGACGGCGACCAGCGAGGAACTGCAGGCGGTGTCCAGCGAGACGCTGGGCCCCCGGAAGTCGAAGCAGTGCGAGATCCGGTTCGACACCATCGTCATCATGGTGCCGGTGGCGGTGTGCGCGGCCAGGGTCTCGAAGGAGAGGTCCGAGAACTGGACGATCTTGTAGTCCAGGGTGAACGCGCCGACGTAGACCCCGACGTCACGCCCCGCCAGCTCACCCGGCTTCTGCCCGCCGTCCTCCAGCGCCTCCCAGGCCACCTCCAGCAGCTTCCGCTGCTGCGGGTCCATGTGGTCGGCCTCCCGGCCGCTGATCCCGAAGAACGCCGGGTCGAACTCGTCGAAGCCGTCGATGTAGCCGCCCCGGCCGCCGACCAGCCGGCCCGGCTTGGCCTTGTCCCGGCTGCCGAGGGTGGCCACGTCGTACCGGCTGCGCGGCGTCGGCGTGATGCAGTCCTTGCCGTCGACCAGGTTCTGCCAGAACGACCGGTGGTCACTGGCACCGCCCGGGAACCGGCAGCCGATCCCGATGATCGCGATCCGCTCCGGTCCGTCGATCCGCTCCGGTCCGTCGGCGGGCCCGGCGGGAGCGGGCACGACGGCGGTCGTGGCCGAAGCGGCGGCGGGCACGGAGGCGGCGGTAGCGGCGGCGGTGGCGTAGCGGGTGTCGGAGGCGGTCGGGGAATCAGAGGGATCGGGAACTGCGGCGAGGCATGAATCCGTCATGGTCGAGTCCTTGTGTCGCTGCGTTCGCGCGCGCGGCACGGGCGTGGGAGCACCGCACGGGCGTGGGGACGGCGGCTGCGGACCGGTTCCAGGCAGGCCGGAGACCGGACCGGCCGAAGGGGACAGGCCGAGGGCCGGCGAGGAGTGCGAGCGGGGAATGGGCGGCGGGTGGTGGACGCGAGGCAAGGGACTACGGAGTCGCGGGGCAACGCCACCGGAACGGGTTCGGGATCGCAGCGGACAAGAGGAGGCAGCGGTCTGCGAGAAGTCGGAACGGACGGACAGGGGCGCCGGGCGGGCGGACCGCCCGGGTCGGCGGGGCGTCAGGCCGGGAAGTCGTCGGCCCGCACCGGCCTTCGCCAGGGCTGGAGATGACTGGCGAGCACCTCGCGCGTCCGGGGGAAGTCGGACGGGCGCAGCAGCCCCACCGCGGCCGGCCGGCGGCCCGGCTGCCAGGTGAAACTCCCGAAGGCGTGGTCCCAGATCGAGAGGTCGGACCCGTAGTGCCCGGCCTCCGCCAGATCGACGCTGTGGTGCAGCCGGTGTTGCTCCGGGCCGGCGAAGACGTGGTTGAGCGCACCGATCCGGACATCGACGTTCGCGTGCACGAAATAGCCCTGAGCGACCACGAACAGGCCCACCACGAACACCGATTCGGCCGAGAACCCCGCCAACGCGAGCGAGAGCTGCACGGCGCCCTGGGTGAGCACCACGTCGACGATGTGGTTGACCCCGTTGTTGGCGACATTGACCTTGTCGGGCACGTGGTGCACCCCGTGCAGGCGCCAGAGCCAGCGATTGGTGTGGCTCCAGCGGTGCATCAGGTAGTTGGCCAGCGAGCCGAGCAGCAGCGCCGCCGGGATCTCCACCCAGAGCGGCAGCACCGGATGCGGCGGCGCCGCCCACCCGACCATGGCCGACACCGGCACCTGCGACAGTGCCCCACCGATCATCGTCAGCACGAAATAGGCGCCGTACCAGCCCCACTCGCCGACGCTCGGCCGCCATTCCGGTTCGTAGGGGATCAGCCATTCCAGAACCGTCAGATAGCCGATCGTGCCGAGCAGGAAGAACTGGCTCACCCGCCCGAGGTCCCAGCGCCAACGCAGGGCCGCGACCGCTATCGACACGAGCGTGACCAGCAGGAACGGGTAGGCGACGTGACGCAGCGCGGAGCGCAACCGCTCACCCATGGCTACCCCCTTCGCGAGCCGGCTCGGACGATCACCGAAAGCATTCGTTCTGATACTAACGGTGCACGGAAGGGGATGCGAGGCATTTTTGGAAAGAATCACAAGCGCCGCAATTTGTCAGATAATAGATGGCCAAACGATTCTTCCGCCCGTCATAAAGATCCCGGAAATGCGAACCGCCCGCCCCTCCGGAGAGGGACGGGCGGGCGGACGATCAGTGGCCCACGACCCCGGTCAACCGAGCCGGGCCGGAAGGTGCCGACCGGCGGCGAATCCGCTGATCGCCGAGATCACCGACAGCGCGTGGTCGTCGAGGAAGAAGTGCCCGCCCGAGAAGGTCCGCACCGAGCAGCCCGCCGTGGTGTGCTCGGCCCAGGCCTCCGCCTCCGCCGCGGTGACCTGCGGATCCGCGTCCCCGGTCAGCACCAGGACGGGCTGCCCGATGCGGTCCCGGCCGGGCCGGCTGCGGTACGTCTCGGCGGCCTTGTAGTCGCTGCGGACCGACGGCAGCACCATCTCCAGGAACTCCGAGTCCCGCAGCATCAACGGATCCGTCCCGCTCAACCGCTCCAGGGACCGGATCAGCGCCCGGTCGTCCGACCGGTGCACGTCCTGCGCCGTGTCCCGCGGCCGCGACGGCGCCCGCCGCCCGGAGACCACCACCCCCTGCAACGCCATCCCGGCCCGCTCCATCCGGACCGCCACCTCGAACGCCACCGACGCCCCGAGGCTGTGCCCGAACAGCGTGAACGGCCGGTCCGCCCACACCAGCAACTCCCGCACCACGTGGTCCGCGAGCGCGTGCACGTCCTCGACACAGGCCTCCCCGGCCCGATCCTGCCGCCCCGGGTACTGCACCGCGAGCACGTCCACCGAGGTGGGCATCGCCCGCGCCACCGGCAGGAAGTACCCCGCCGACCCCCCGGCGTGCGGAAAGCAGACCAACTGCGCCGGCGCGGCGGGCGCCGGCTGGAACCGCCGGATCCAGAGACTGCTCCGCTCCGGCGCTGCTGCGTACCGTGGCATTCCCATCCCCTCCCCCTCCCCGGGGCCACCCACGACGGCCCACCCTGGCTGCCATTCAAGCCCCGCCGCCCCACCACGACCAGATGCCCGTCCCCCCTCTCGCACCCCCACCCCACCCCTACCCACCCCCTACCGCCACCCCCGGGACAACGCGAAGGACCCGGCCGCGCCAAGCGACCGGGCCCCCACCACAACGTTCACCCCGCGGAATCCGAACCCACGCCCACCCGGCGCCTCCGGACCGAGATTCGAACCGGGACCGCTGCACACCCGTTCGCGGACATCCGTCGACGCGAGGGCATCCGCCTACGCAAAAGCCCCAGGTCACGGCGAGTGAGTCCTGGGGCTTCTACAGAGCCGCCTATGGGATTCGAACCCATGACCTACGCATTACGAGTGCGTTGCTCTGGCCAACTGAGCTAAGGCGGCACCGTTGCCGCACGTGGTGGCAACGCGGGCCAGTCTACACAGGTTCGCGGGTGATCCGTAACGGGGTTCCGCGGCGGTGGATCAGGCGGAGGCGACGGCCAGTTTGGCGGCGAAGCCGGCGAAGAGGACGGCGACGCCGCTGGTGAGGCCGGCGGAGAGGCGCTTGCGGCGGCGGAAGGCGGTGGCGAGGGTGGTGCCCGCGAAGATCAGCATGGAGAGGTAGAGCAGGCTGAAGGTCTGCAGGATGCCGCCGAGCAGGGCGAAGGAGAGGGCCGGCTGTCCGTAGGACGGGTCGACGAACTGGGTGAAGAAGGAGAGCAGGAAGAGGATCGCCTTCGGGTTCAGCAGGCTGATCACCAGGGCGCGGCGGAACGGGCGCTCGGTGGAGTCCGGGACGGCGGCCGTGGCGGTGTCGGGGGCGGCCGCGGCGGCGCGGTGCTCGCGCCAGAGCTGGCGGGCGGCGCGGAGCATGCCGACGCCGATCCAGAGCAGGTAGGCGGCGCCGCCGAACTTCACCACGGCGAAGACCGCGGGGTTGGCCTCCAGCAGCGAGGCGGCGCCCAGCGAGGTGAGGCTGATCAGGGTGAAGTCACCGACGAAGACGCCGGCGGCGGCGGTGTAGCCGGTCCGGACGCCCTTGCGGGCGGCGACGGACAGCACGTAAAGGGAGTTGGGGCCGGGGAGGAGGATGATCACGAGGGCGCCGAGGATGTACGTCGCCAGGTCGTTGACTCCGAGCACGGTGGGCTCCGGTGGGGGTGGCAGGGGCTGCGGGGCGCTCATCGTAACGTCGCACCGGTCGGCGGTTGAAGCCGAAATTACCCGCCGATCCCCTCCCCCCTCTACGCGCCGCAGCGCTTGCCCTGCTCCGGCGCCGGACCGCCCAGTAGGTACGCGTTGACCGCCCCGTCGACGCACTCGTCGTGCCGTCCGTACGCGGTGTGGCCGTCGCCGTCGAAGGTCAGCAGCCGCCCGGACTCCAGCTGCCCGGCGAGGGACCGCGCCCAGGCGTACGGGGTGGCCGGATCGCGGGTGGTGCCGATGACCACGATCGGAGCGGCGCCGGCGGCCCGGACGGTGTGCGCGGCGCCGGTGGCCCGGACCGGCCAGTAGCTGCAGGTCAGCGCCATCCAGGCCATGTCGCGGCCGAACCGGGGCGAGGTCCGCTCGAAGTCCGGCACGACCCGCTGGACGTCGGCCGGGCCGGTGAACGGCGCGGGCAGGTCCAGGCAGTTCACCGCCATGTTGGCGAACATGAGGTTCGGGTACGAGCCGTCCGGACCGCGTTCGTAGTACGAGTCCGACAGCTTGAGCAGGCTGGTGCCGTCACCGGCCTTGGCGTCGGCGAGCGAGGTGCGCAGCTTGGGCCAGAGGAAGTCGGCGTACATGGCCTGGATGACGCCGGTCGTCGCCTGGGACTCGGTGAGCCGGCGGGCGCCGTCGACGGTGGTCAGCGGCTTGGCGTCGATGGCCGCGAACAGGGCGCTGAGCTGCTCGCCCGCCTGCTGCTCGGTGCGGCCGAGCGGGCAGTCCTCGCGCTTGACGCAGTCCTTGGCGAAGGCCGCCCAGGCGGTTTCGAAGCCGCCGGCCTGGGTGCGGTTGCCGCTGATCGAGTCGAGTGACGGGTCCATCGCGCCGTCCAGCACGATCCGGCCGGTCCGGCCGGGGAAGAGACCGGCGTAGGTGGCGCCGAGGAAGGTGCCGTAGGACTTGCCCACGTAGTTGAGCCGTTCGTCGCCGAGCAGCGCCCGCAGGACGTCCATGTCGCGGGCCGCCTCAACGGTGCCGAGGTGGCCGAGCCGGTCGCCGGCCTGCTGCCGGCAGCCCTCCGCGAACTCCCGGTCCGCGGCCACCAGGGCGTCGATCTCGGCCTGGTCGTCGGGGGTGATGTCGGCGGCGGTGTACGCGTCCATCCGCTCCCCGGTCAGACAGGTCACCGGGCTGCTGCGGCCGACGCCGCGCGGGTCGAGCCCGACCAGGTCGTACCGGGCGCGCACGGCGCTGTCGTAGGTCTTCGCGACGGCCTCCACGTACTCGATCGCCGAGCCGCCGGGGCCGCCGGGGTTGAGCAGCAGCGACCCGAGCCGGCCGCCGGCCGCGCCGGGGGCCCCGCCCTGGTCCGGGTCCGCCGGGACGGCGACGGCCCGGACCGCCGAGAGGGTGAGGTCGCCGCCGCCCGGGCGGTCGTAATCCAGCGGCACCGTGAAGGTGGTGCACTCGAAGCCGTCGTCGCAGGGCTGCCAGGCGGGCCGCTGGCCGTAGTACGGCGCCAGCGCGGCGGGAAGGGCGGCCGGGAGCGGCTCCAGCGGTGTGACACCGGGACGGGCGTCGGCCGCCGCCGGCCCCCCGGAGGCGAGGGCGCCGGAGGGGGCGGCGCCGGGCGCGGTGGTGTCCGAGGAGGCCGCCCCGGGGGTGGACGAGGAGGAGCTGCACCCGCCGACCAACAACCCCGCGACCGCCAGTGCCGCGGCCACCACCCGCGCCCGCATGCCCCGCTCCGACCTCATCCGGTCCCTCTCAGGTGCTGGGGCGCGGCCGCTGCCGGCGCCCTGGGTACCGCGAAGCGTAGCCTCCGCGGACACCCTGGTCAGGACGCCTTCGCCAGCGTCTCGGCCAGGTACTGGACCGCCTGGCGGACCAGCCGCAGCCGCTCCCGGTCGGCCGTGTAGTCCTGCACGTTCTCGGAGATCCGGACGTCGGCACGGGCCGACGCGCCGGCGCCGCCGTGCAGCGCGGTCTGCAGCTTGCGGGCCGCGTCCAGGCCCGCGGCGTCGGCCTTGGCGGCGGCCAGGAGCAGCTTCGGGGCGGCGTTGGCGGGGGCCTCGGCCCCCGTCCGGGTCAGCGCGACGGTGTCGTACCGGCCGGAGACCGCGGCGGCCGCGCCGTACAGGTCGGGGCGGGCCAGCCCGGCGGCCACCGCGCAGGGCGCGCCCGCCTCGACGCCGAGCGTGCCCCAGGAGGCCGGGCCGGCCGGCAGGGTGCGGAAGGTGGCCGCGATGGTGGTGCGCAGCGCGGCGTCGTCGGCGATGGCCTGGGGGGCGGCGGCGACCAGCTCGCACGGGTGCGCGGTGCCGTTCGGCGCCTCGGGGGCCACCAGGATGAACGGGCGGGCCTTGCCGGTCTGGACGGCGGAGCCGAGGCCCTCGAAGACGTCCGGGACTTCGGTGTCGGCGGTCATCCGGGGAGTGGCCGCGTGCATCACGACCACCGGGAAGCGGGCGTTCGGGTCCTTGGCGTACTGGGCGGGCAGCCAGACCCGGACGTTGCGGGGGTGGCCGTCCGGGCCGGGGACGGCGGACTGCAGCAGCTCGCCACCGCCCGGGTGGCCGACGCTGTCGAACCGGCTGGCGGCCGGTGCCGGCGCGGGGGCGGGAGCAGGAGCGGGCGCGGGCGCGGGCGCGACAGCCGGGGCGACCGGAGCGGGTGCCTCGTCGGCGGGCGGCGCGGCCTGCCGGCTCCCGCCCTGGCCTGTGCTGTCGGCGGTGAGCTCCGCGGAGTCGGACCGCGAGGCCGGTCCGCCGAAGGTGCCGAAGGTGCCCAGGGCCGTCAACACGGTCAGTGCCGTCACGCAGATGCCGCAGACCATCGCGCCGGCCGCGCGCAGCAGCATCGGCCGCTGATCACCGGTCAGCTCGTAGGTCTCGGCGGACCGCAGGTCGCGCCAGCGCAGCAGGGCGCCTCGGGCGAGCCAGATTCCGCCCGAGGCGGCTGCCAGCAGGGGGACGACGAGGAGCGAACGGACCATGGGACGCACCGCCTCGGGAGGAGGGCCGGACGACCGGTGGGGGCCGGTGCCGGACGGGACGCGACGGCCCCGGCGTCGGGGCGCAGTCGGCCCCAGCGTGCAGGGCGATCCGGCCGTCACACGCAGGTGTCCCCGGCGCGTACGGCCCGTTCACTCGAAGGTGGGACACCCGGGTAGCGCGGGAGGCCCTACCGGCGGCCCCCCGGCGGTCCTACCGGTGACGGCCCCGCCCGGCCGCCATCCGCGTCCGCCGACTCAGCCCGCGCGCAGGGCGACGGTCATCGCCTCGACGGCGAGCAGCGGGTCAACGTTGCGGTCCAGCGCCTGCCGGCAGGCGAGCACCGCCTCGATCCGCCGCAGCGTGCCCTCCGGCGGGCCGGCCTGGGCGACGCGGTTCAGGGCCTGCCGCTGGTCCTCGTTGGAGAGCGCGCCGGTGGAGCCCAGCTGGAGGGCGAGCACGTCCCGGTAGAAGCTCAGCAGGTCGAGCAGGGCGACGCCGAGCGTCTCCCGGCGGGTCCGGGTGGCCCGGCTCTTCTGGCGCTTCTCCAGTTCCTTGACCGCGCCGGCCATGCCCCGCGGAGCCTTGCTGCCCTCGGCCGCGCCGTACGCGGCCCTGAGGTCGCCGGTCTCCTTGGCGTCCTGGGTCTCGGCGAGCGCCTCGGCATCGGCCTTCGCGGTGTCGACCAGCCGCTGGGCGGCGGCCAGGCAACCACCGATGTCACCGACCTCCAGCGGGATCCGCAGCACGTCCGTGCGCCGGGTGCGGGCCTGGTCGTCGACGGCCAGCCGACGGGAGCGCTCGATGTCCCCCTGGCCGGCGAGCGCGGCAATCCGGGCCGTCGTGGGGTCGACGCCGTCGCGGTTCACCAGCATGTCGGCGACGGCCTCGGCGGCGGGCTGGCGCAGCACCAGCAGGCGGCAGCGCGAGCGGATGGTGGGCAGGACGTCCTGCACGGAGGGCGCGCAGAGCAGCCAGACGGTGCGCGGGGAGGGCTCCTCCACCCCCTTGAGCAGGGCGTTGGCGGCGGCCTCGGTGAGCCGGTGGGCGGCGTCGACCAGGATCACCGACCAGCGGCCGCCGGTCGGGTAGCTGGACGCCCGCAGCACGAGGGCGCGCATGTCGCCGACGCCGATCGACAGGCCGTCGGTGCGCACGTACTTCACGTCCGCGTGGCTGCCCGCGAGCACGGTGTGGCAGCCGTCGCAGAACCCGCAGCCGGGCGTACCGCCGAGCGCGAGATCCGGGCTGGTGCACTGGAGGGCGGCGGCGAAGGCGCGGGCCGCGGTGATCTGGCCGGCTCCGGGGGGGCCGGTGAACAGCCAGGCGTGCGTCATCAGCGAGGCGTTGCCGCCCGGCTCCGGCGCGGCCCCGCGACCGGCGGCGGCCGTCGCCCAGGCCGCCCGGGCCGCGGCGCTCAGCTGCTCGACCACCCGCTCCTGGCCCACCAGGTCGTCCCAGACGGCCACTGCTGCTCCCAAGCTCGGTACGGACTGCGCCGGCGCCCGTCACCCGGGCGGCGGACGGCGCTCCGGGCACGGTTTCCCGGAGTCGAGCATACGTGCCCGGTACGACGGCGGGCGGTGCCGCCGGAGCACCGCCCCGGCCGCACCGCCCACCGTCCTTCAGGCCCCTGCCCCGCCCCGGCCGAGTCGGCCCACCAGGCCGAGTGGGCCATGTGGACCGCGTGGACCGCGTGGACCGCGTGGGACCGCGCGGGCCGGGACCGAGTCAGCTCCGGCGCCCCCAGCGCCGGCCCTTGCCCTTGCCGTCGCCCCGGTCGTCCGACCCGCCTTGGGCGTCCGTCCTGCCACGGCTCTCCGGCCCGCCGGGGCCGGCCGGAGGAGCGGCCGCGCCACCGCGCGGGTCCTGCGGCGCCGGGTCGGCGGGGCCGCCCTGCTCCCAGCGGGCCCACTCGTCACGCGAGCCCAGCAGGGTGTCGGTGAGGCTCGGCAGGTCGTCCATCGGCGTCTCCTCGGCCCAGGACGGCCGGGGGCGCGGTTCGGCGGCGGGCTGCTCCTCCACGGCCGGGAGCTCGCGGGTGCTGTCGACCGGCGTCTCCCGCCGGGCCGGTCCGGCCGGGCGGGTCGGGCGGGTCGGCTCGACCCGCGGCAGCACCTCGGTCCGGTCCGCCGGACGGGTCGGCTCCACCCGCGGCAGCACCTCCGTCCGGTCGGCGTGGTCGCGCCGCCCGGCACCCGACCGGTCGGGGTCCGCCGAAGGGACTCGGGGCAGCACCGCCGTCTCGTCCGCCGGAGCGGTGGGGACGACCGGCAGCTTCGCCGTCGCGTCGGCCTCCGGAGCCGGGGACGCGGAAGCGCCACCGGCTCCCGCGGCGCCGGCCGCCTCGGCCGCCCGGACGGCCGCCCGGCGGTCCCGCTCGGAGATCTCCTGGGTCGCGTCCTCGGGCTCCGGCACGATCCGCAGCTCGGTGGTCACGTCGTCGGCCGGCGGAGCGGGCCGGTCCGCCCGGTCCGCCGCGCTCTCGGCGGCGGCAGCGGCCGCGGCGAGCGCGGCGGCCTGCGCCAGCCGGGCCTCCTCGGCCCGCTGCAGCGCCTCCTCCGCGCGCCGGCGCTGCTCCTCGCGCTGCAGCTCACGCTGCCGCTGGAGCTCCGCCTGGGCGGCCGCCTCCTCGGCGAGCCGCCGGCGCTCGGCGGCCTCGGCGGCGAGCCGGGCCTCCTCGGCCGCACGCTGCCTGGCCTCCTCCTCGGCCCGCCGGCGGGCTTCCTCCTCCGCCTTGCGCCGGGCCTCCTCGGCCGCCTTGCGCGCCGCCTCGGCGGCGACCCGCTCGGCCTCCTCCTTGGCCAGCCGCTCCTTCTCCGCCTGTTCGGCGCGGAGCTGCTCCAGCAGCTCCAACCGCTTGCGCTCGGCCTCCGCCTCGGCCGCGCGCCGGCGGGCCTCCTCGGCGGCGCGGCGCTCGGCCTCCTCGCGGGCCAGCCGCTCCTGCTCGACCCGGGCGGCCTTCTCCTGCTCGGAGAGCGGCAGCTCGCGGTCGAGCCGGTGGCGGATCGCGGTGGTGACGAAGCCGGGCTGCTGGCTGCCGTCCACGACCAGGTACCGGGCCGGGTCGGCGGCGGCCAGCGAGAGGAAGCCGGACCGGACCCGCTGGTGGAACTCGGTCGGCTCGGACTCCAGCCGGTCCAGCGCCTCGGTGAACCGCTCCCGGGCCCTGGTCGGGTCGACGTCGAGGACGACGGTCAGGTCGGGCACCAGCCCGCCGGTCGCCCAGCGCGAGATCCGGGCCACCTCGGTGGCGGCCAGGTCGCGCCCGGCGCCCTGGTAGGCGATCGAGGAGTCCATGTAGCGGTCGGTGATGACCACCGCGCCGCGGGCCAGCGCCGGGCGGATGACGTTCTCGACGTGCTCGGCCCGGTCGGCGGCGTAGATCAGCGCCTCGGCGCGGTGCGACAGACCGGTGTTGCCGACGTCCAGGACGAGACCGCGCAGCCGCTGCCCGACCGGGCTGCCGCCGGGCTCACGGGTGAGCACCACCTCGTGGCCCTTGCCCCGGATCCACTCGGCGAGCGCCTGGGCCTGGGTGGACTTGCCGGCGCCGTCGCCGCCCTCCAGGGCGATGAAGAAGCCGGTACCGGTGGTGCGGTGCGGGGCCGGACCGGCGGCGCCGCGCACGGCGTCGACGAGGTCGCGGCCGAACGGGGCGGTGCCCCGCCGGTCGTCGGTCTTGAGCAGCACGACGGCCGCGAGCACCAGCGTCAGCAGCCCGGCGGTGGCCACCGCGAGGGCCGCGCCGCCGTGGATGAAGGTGAACGAGCCGGGCTCGACCGTGCCGTACTCGACCTCGCCGTAGGCCGCGGCGACCAGCGGGACGAGGATCAGCGCGCCGCCCACCACGGCCCGCAGCACCGCGTACAGGTGCTCGTCGACCGTCGGGAGCCGCGCCTCCTCGACCTCCTGGGCGAGCAGCGAGCGCCCGGCCGAGACGACGATCCCGGCGGCCAGGCCGGCCAGCACGGTCAGCAGCAGCACCAGGACGAAGTCCAGCACCAGGCCGGCCAGGATCAGCGCGACGCCCTCGGTCAGCAGCGCCAGTGCGAGCAGCCGGCGGCGGGAGAGCGCGGGCAGGGTGGCCCGGGTGAGCCGGGAGCCGAGCGCCGGGGTGCCGACGGCGGCGAGCACCAGCAGGCCGTAGCCGATCGGCCCGGCCCGGTGCTCGGCGGCGGTCAACAGCGCGAGCGCCGCGACGCCCGCCATCGAGGCGAAGGCGGCGGCGACCGAGAAGGTGAAGTAGGGGGCGGCGCCGGTGCGGCCCTTGCTCAGCGCGGGGCCGGGCGTGGCGTCGGTCGGCGCGCGCAGGCTCCGCAGCGGGGAGTGCGGAGGGGCCACCGTCGGACCGCCGGGCAGCTGCTGGAGGTACGCCCGGACGGCCGAGACCGTGAACAGGGCGGCCGCGCCGAGCGCCGCGAAGGTGGTCTGGTGGACGCGCAGCCAGTCCGAGCCGAGGGCCGCGAAGACGTTGTTGACCAGGGTGAGCGCGACCAGCGCGGCTGCCGCGAGCGGCACGGTGGCCCAGCCGGTGCGGCGGTCCAGCGTCCGCACGCTCTCCAGGTTGGCCGCGGACGGACGCTGCTCCCCGGGGGGCGCGAAGGGGTTGGCCGGCGGCAGCAGGCCGGGTACGGCGGCGCCCTTGGCGATCGCCCAGACCCGCTCGGCCGCACCGGTCACGAAGACGGTGGCGAGCAGTACGTAAGTCGCGGCGGCGGAGGGCCCGGAGTCGGAGCCCAGCCAGACGATCCACCAGGGCGCGACGCCGATCAGCACGGCCCGCAGCGCGTTGGCGCCGAGCAGCGTCCAGCGCCGGTCCAGGCGGCCGCTGAGCAGCCCGTGCACCGGGCCGAGCAGGGCGGCGCCGACCAGCAGGGTGGCGGCCAGCCGGGCCGCGAAGACCGCGGCGACGGCGAAGGCGAGGCTGCGCGGCAGGTCGCCGAACTGTCCGCCGAGGGCGGCCGCGATCACCGTCAGCGCGAGCAGCACCAGCAGCCCGAGCCGGTCGGCGGTGCCGCCGATCAGCTGGGTGGTCCAGAGGCGGCGGTAGGGGCGCAGCCGCAACAGTGCCCGGGCGCGCTCACCGGGGGTTCCGGCGGGCGCGACCTCCGGCAGGTCGGGCGTGCCGGCTCTGGCGGCACCGCCGGTGCCGGGGGTGGGCTGCTCCTCGCTCGTCATACGGTCAGCGTAGCGGTCGGCACCGGTGGGAAAAGAGGGGTGCGGGCTTCCGGATGCCCGTCATTGCAGGGTTGTGACGCGCCGCGCACACGCTCGCCACCCCGCGCCGGAGGTGCTCGCGCACCGGTCGCCCACAGACCTCGGGCCCGCGCCTCCGAAGAGGGCGCGGGCCCGATGCCGCTGGTGGAGGGTCAGCCCTCGTCGACGGCGGCGGTCTTGCTCGCGGCGGCCTTCTTGGTCGCCGTCTTCTTCGCGGCGGCCTTGGTCGTCGTCTTCTTGGCCGTGGTCTTGGCCGCGGCCGTCTTGGTGGTGGTGGTCTTCTTGGTGGCGGTCTTCTTGGCCGCCGCCTTCTTCGCCGGGGCCTTCTTGGCCGTCTTCTTCACCGGCCCGCGGGCCCGCTTCTCCGCCAGCAGCTCGTAGCCGCGCTCGGGAGTGATGGTCTCGACCTCGTCGTCCTTGCGCAGCGTCGCGTTGGTCTCGCCGTCGGTGACGTACGGGCCGAACCGGCCGTCCTTGACCACCACCGGACGCTCGCTGACCGGGTCGGTGCCCAGCTCCTTGAGCGGCGGCGCGGCCGCGGCCCGGCCGCGCTGCTTGGGCTGGGCGTAGATGGCCAGGGCCTCCTCCAGGGTGACCGTGAACATCTGCTCCTCGCTGGTGAGCGAGCGGGAGTCGGTGCCGCGCTTGAGGTACGGCCCGTAGCGGCCGTTCTGCGCGGTGATCTCGACGCCCTCCTGGTCGAGACCGACCACGCGCGGCAGGGACAGCAGCTTCAGCGCATCGTCGAGCGTGACGGTGTCCAGCGACATCGACTGGAGCAGCGACGCGGTCCGCGGCTTCACGGCGTTCTTGCCGGTCTTCGGCGTGCCCTCGGGCAGGATCTCGGTCACGTAGGGGCCGTACCGGCCGTCCTTGGCGACCAGCTGGTTGCCGCTGACCGGGTCCTGGCCGAGCTCGAAGTCGCCGCTGGGCTTGGCCAGCAGCTCCTCGGCCAGCTCGACGGTGAGCTCGTCCGGCGGCAGCTCGTCCGGGATGTCGGCGCGCCGGCCGGGCTCGCCCTCCACGGTGGAGGCGCGCTCGACGTACGGGCCGTAACGGCCGACCCGCAGGGTGAGGTCGTCGCTGATCCGGAACGAGCTGATCTCCCGGGCGTCGATCGCGCCGAGGTCGGTGACCAGTTCCTTCAGACCGCCCAGGTGGTCGCCGTCGCCGTTGCCGGCCTCGGCGGCGCCGCCGGGGGCGTGGCCCTCGCCCTCACCGAAGTAGAAGCGCTTCAGCCACGGCACGGACTGCGCCTCGCCCGCGGCAATGCGGTCGAGGTCGTCCTCCATCCGCGCGGTGAAGTCGTAGTCGACCAGCCGACCGAAGTGCTTCTCCAGCAGGTTCACCACGGCGAAGGAGAGGAACGACGGCACCAGCGCCGTCCCCTTCTTGAAGACGTAGCGGCGCCCGATGATGGTGTCGATGATCGAGGCGTAGGTGGACGGGCGGCCGATCTCCCGGTCCTCCAGCTCCTTGACCAGCGAGGCCTCGGTGTAGCGGGCCGGCGGCTTGGTGGCGTGGCCCTCCGGGGTGAGCTGCTCGGCGGACAGCGGGTCGCCCTCGGTCACCTGCGGCAGCCTGCGCTCGCGGTCGTCCAGCTCGGCGTTCGGGTCGTCGGCGCCCTCGACGTAGGCCTTGAGGAAGCCGTGGAAGGTGATGATCTTGCCCGAGGCGGAGAACTCGGCGTCCCGGCCGTCCGCGGAACGGCCGCCGACCTTCACGGTCACCGACTTGCCGACCGCGTCCTTCATCTGGGAGGCGACGGTGCGCATCCAGATCAGCTCGTAGAGCCGGAAGTCGTCGCCGCTCAGGCCGGTCTCGGCCGGGGTGCGGAAGCGGTCGCCGGAGGGGCGGACGGCCTCGTGCGCCTCCTGGGCGTTCTTGACCTTGCTGGCGTACGTGCGCGGCGCGTCCGGCAGGTAGTCGGCCCCGTAGAGCTGGGTGACCTGCGCCCGGGCGGCCGAGATCGCGGTCTCCGACAGCGTGGTGGAGTCGGTACGCATATAGGTGATGAAGCCGTTCTCGTACAGCTTCTGGGCCACCTGCATGGTCCGCTTGGCACCGAAGCCCAGCTTGCGGCTGGCCTCCTGCTGGAGCGTGGTGGTGCGGAACGGCGCGTACGGCGAGCGGCGGTACGGCTTGGACTCGACGCTGCGGACACCGAACGAGGTCTGCTCCAGGGCGGCGGCCAGCGCGCGGGCGGCCTGCTCGTCCAGGTGCAGGGTGTTGACGCTGCCGGCCTTCAGCCGGCCGTCCGAACCGAAGTCGCGGCCGCTGGCGATCCGCTTGCCGTCGACGGCCGAGAGCCGGGCGCCGAAGGTCTCCGGGTTGGCGGCGTCGGCCGGGGTGCGGCCGGTGCCGAAGGTGGCGACCAGGTCCCAGTAGGAGGCGCTGCGGAAGGCGATCCGCTCGCGCTCCCGCTCGACCACCAGGCGGGTCGCGACGGACTGGACGCGGCCCGCCGACAGCTTCGGCATGACCTTCTTCCAGAGCACCGGCGAGACCTCGAAGCCGTAGAGGCGGTCGAGGATGCGGCGGGTCTCCTGGGCGTCGACCAAGCGCTGGTTCAGCTCGCGCGGGTTGGCCACCGCCTCCTGGATCGCGGTCTTGGTGATCTCGTGGAACACCATCCGGTGCACCGGCACCTTGGGCTTCAGGACCTGCTGGAGGTGCCACGCGATGGCCTCGCCCTCGCGGTCCTCATCGGTGGCGAGGAAGAGTTCGTCGGACTCGGCCAGCAGCGACTTCAACTTGCTGACCTGGGACTTCTTGTCCGCGTTCACCACGTAGATGGGCGCGAAGTCGTGGTCGACATCGACGCCGAGGCGGCGCACCTCGCCGGTGTACTTGTCCGGGACCTCTGCCGCTGTGCTGGGCAGGTCCCGGATGTGCCCGACGCTCGCCTCGACGATGTAGCCGGGGCCAAGGTAGCCCTTGATCGTCTTCGCCTTGGCCGGCGACTCGACAATGACGAGTCGCTGTCCGTGCGCGGTCTCGCTGCTCGGGGACACCTTCGCTCTTCTCTCCCGGTCGTTACGTGAGCTGGTCGGCGCCGGCAGCACAGGCTGCGCTCCGCCCGACCCCTCCACCGTCCCGGGGGCGCCGCTGCACGACGACCCCACCAGCGGAGTGTGACCGTACCCCGGCCACCCTTGTCAAACGGAAGGATCCTGCTTTTTCACCGGCAAGGCCGACCGACGCCACTCGAACGGTAACCCGATGATGGAGGATCGCGCCCCGTGGAGGGGGGCTTCGGCGGGTTTCGAAGGATGGAATGACGGATTTCAAAATCTGTCAACGGAAAATCGACACCTCGCGGCGGGCGGAGCGGCGGTGGGACGGGGCTCAGCCCGTGAGGCCGGCGGCGATCAGTACCGCCCCCGCGGCCACGCAGCCGGTGCCGAGCGAGGTCCAGAGCAGATCGGCCACCGCCGCCCGGCCGGTTTCCGCCGCCGCCAGGACCGCGCGGCTCGGCCGCCGAGGATCGTAGGAGATACGGACGGATGCCCCGGGCGCGAAGCGGGCCGGCCGGCGCAGCGGGGTGTGGCCGCGCGGGCGGGTGATCACCAGCTCGGCGCATCGCCCCGGGCCGGAGGCGCCGGTGACGGCCGGTGCGGAGAAGGAGAGCAGCGGTGCGCTGTCCAGCTCACCGTGGGCGTCGGCCTCGGCGACCACCGTGGCCACCGTCGGCACGCCACGGCGCCGCACCAGGTGGCGAAGGCGCACTTCGGACGCGCACCAGAGCAGCAGTGCGCCGCCGAAGAGCGCGAGCACCGCGCCGCCCGCCGTGGCCGTCGTCGTGTCCACCCCTTGCCCCCAGCTCTGTCCACAGCCTGTGGACAGAGCTTCACAGCCCGGGGCCAACGCGGGACAGCCGTTCGGCGGCCGGCGGGCGAACCAGGAGACACCGGGAGATGAACCGGCAGGGGCTCGACCCGGCCCGTTCGGACCGGATCGGGTCGTGCCGGACCGAGCCGTGGCGGGCCGTCGGACCGCGCCGGGCCGTGCCGGGTCACGGCAGGCCGTTTCGAGCCACGGCAGGCCGCGGCGGGGCCGCCTTCGGGCTTCGACGCGAGCCGAACGAACGAGGGCACCGGCGGGTGGCGGACGGACACCGGGTGTCGGCCGCGGGTGGGCGGCCGACCGGGCGCCGGGGGCGGCGGACCCGCAGGGCGGCCGGCCTGCGGGGCAGCGGGGCAGCAGGCCCGCGGGCCCGCGGGGCGGCTCCGGGGCCGTTACTCGACCGGTCGGATGAACCCCTGCTCGGTGAGGAGCCGCAAGGACTCCGGCACCCGGTCCCGCAGGACCACCCGGTCCTCGCCGAGCAGCTGCGCGATGGCGTCCACGATCTCGCCGGCCGACAGCGTCCCGTCGCAGACCCCGGCGAACCCGGCTCCCACCGTGTCCACCTTGGTGGCCCGCCGCATGCCGCGGTTGTGGCGCAGGATCACGTGCTCCGGGTCCTCCGCCCCGGGTGCGCCGACCTGCTCCTGGACCACCTCGTCGGCCAGCACGTACCGGGCCGCGAGCAGCCCCGCGTCGTCGTGCGTGCGCAGGTAGTCCTGCCGGTCGAACCACTCCTCGATGTGCGGGCCGAGCGGCTGCTCGACCGGGTGCGGCCACTCCTCCACCCGGACGGTCGGCCGCTCGGCGCCGCTCGCCCGCAGCGTGATCCAGCCGAAGCCGATGCCCTCGACCCGGCCCGCCTCGAAGGCATCCAGCCACTCGCCGTACCGGGCCTGGTAGTCACCGCCGGCGCCGCGGTGGTCACCGCCGTCGCGCAGCCACAACTCGGCGTACTGGGCGACGTCCTGGACCTCCCGCTGGACGACCCAGGCGTCCAGGCCGGTGCCCGCCACCCAGCCGGCCAGCCGGTCGTGCCAGTCCTCGCCCTTGACGTGCTGCCAGTTGGCGAGCAACTGGCAGTAGCCGCCCGGCTCCAGGTGCGCGGCGGCGGAGCGGACCAGACTGCGGCAGAGGTCGTCGCCGGCCATGCCGCCGTCGCGGTAGGTGAAGCGGCCGGTGGGCGAGATCACGAACGGCGGGTTGGAGACGATCAGGTCGAACTTCCGCTCCCCGACCGGCTCGAAGAGGCTGCCGGCGGCGGCGTCGGTGTTGTCGAAGCCGGAGAGCGCGAGCGTCAGCTCGGTGAACCTCAGCGCCCGCGGATTGAGGTCGGTGGCGGTGACCCGCTGCGCGTGCCGGGCGGCGTGCAGGGCCTGCACCCCGGAGCCCGAGCCGAGGTCCAGGGCGGCCCGGACCGGGCGGCGCACCGTGATGTTGGCCAGCGTCGTGGAGGCGCCCCCCACCCCGAGCACCAGGTCCTTGCGGGCCACGCCGTGCGCGGTCTCGCCGGAGCCGATCCCGCCCGCGCCGCCGACCGCGCAGCCCAGGTCGGAGACCACCCAGGCGTCCGAACTGGGCAGACCGGAGACCTCGTTGGCGTACGGGCGGACGTCCACGGTGGCGCGCACCTGCTCCCCGTCCGCGCGCAGCCAGCCGTCGGTCAGACAGTCCTCGACCGGCAGCGCGGCGGCGGCCGCCTTGTACGGCACGGGCTGCTGCAGCAGGAACAGCCGCACCAGCGTCTCCAGCGGGCTGCCGCCACGGGTCGCGCGCAGCGCCGGGACGGCCTCGCTGCGCGCCAGCGCCGCGTAGCCGGTGGGCCCGAGCAGGTCGAGGCAGCCGTCGGCGGTGTACGCGGCGGCGAGCAGCGCCTCACGGAACTTGGGGAGGCGGGTCGGGTCGAGAACGGGGCTACTGATCACCCCGCCATTGTCCCCCCGGCCGCCGGGCCCGCTCCCCGCCGGGGCCGCCCGTGCCCGGGCCGGGCCGCCGACCAGCCCGCGCCGAGCACGGGCGGGCGGGACCCGCTCCGGACGGGGACGAGGCTCCGGACGGGGTCGGCTCCGGACCGGTCGGGTCAGCTCGCCGAGGGCGCGGGGCTGGACGCGGCGGGGGCGGGCGGGGCCGAGGTCGCGGCCGGGTCCGTCGCGGCCTGGCTGCCCGCCGGGCTCGCGCCGTCGGTCGCGCCGTCGGTGGCGCCGGGCGCGGGGGTGCCGGTGCTGCCGCCGGCCGCCGGCGTCCCGCTCGCTCCGGCAGTCGGCGCCGCGGCGGCCGAGCCCGGCTTGCAGCCCTCCTGCTTGGCCATCGCGGCACCGAGGTCGCCGCGCTGCAGCTTGGCCTGTGCCTGGGTGGAGAGCGAGGCCAGCTTCTGCACCTGGTCGGCGACGCTGCGCAGCCCGTCGGCGAACTTCGCCTGTTCGTCGTTGGGCAGCGCGTCCAGCTTCTTCTGGACGTCGAGGTACAGGTCGGCCGCCTTGTTGAGCTCGGAGACGGTGTCCTTCTGGAGGTTCCCGCCCTCGTCGACCTTGGGCGCACCGGCGGAGTCGATGGCGGCGGCGATCTCCTGGTTGGTCTTGGCCAGCCGCCCGATGTCGGCGGAGAGGCGCTTCTGCAGATCGGCCGGGGCCTCACCGGTCTTCACCTGGCCGGTGTCCGCCAGAGCGGTCTGCGCCTGGGCGATCGGGTCCTTGGCCGCGCCGCAGACGTTCGCCGCCCAGGACTCCAGCTGCTTGCTGTTGTCGTCGCCGCAGCCGACGGCGCCGAACGCCAGCAGCGCGCCGAGCGCGGGTACGGCCAGCAGTCGCTTGTTCACCGGGAGAAGCCCTTTCGGTTTCGGTCGTCGAACTGCGAACCTACACGGCCGCCACCCGGCCCCCGGTTCCCGCCCGTACCGGCTCCGTCGGTCTCCCCGGCCTGGACCGGTCGCTCCTCTCCTTCGGACGGCTTTCCCCGGCCTCGGGGGCCCTCACGGCGGGAGGCGTACCGGGCCGGGGATATGGACTCAGGCCGACCGGGTTCAGGCCCGCTCGACCCTGACCGGGTCGTTCGGGCGGACGGTGCGCAGCACTTCGGGATCCCCGTCCAGGGAGCCGAGGATGTTGCAGGGGCTGGCCAGCCGGCACTCGCCGTCCCGGGAGATCGGCGTCGGCCCGAAGGGCAGCGCGAGGCTGTCACCGTCCGTCCAGAACGCCACGGTGCCCGGCTCGACGACCTGCCGGGCGTCGTCCTCCCGGGGCACGCTGACCGGCGTCCCGAAGTACACCTCCTCGCCCCAGGTACTGGCCGACGAGCTGATCGGCAACGCACCCCAGAGCGCCTGGGCGGTGGGGGTGGCCGTGAGCGTGGCGAGCGCCTGACCGGCGGGCCACAGGATGCGAATCCGCATGGGTTCCCTCTTCTACGACAGACCCGATCACCGATCGGGGCCGGTCGTGCCGAGAGCAGGGAACCGTCGGATTCAACAGTTTGTCAATGCGCTCCCGCCAGGTGGACTCCCCGGCTGCGGCCGTGGTGTCGCGCGAGGGACGTGTGCGGCAACCGGTCGGCCGTCACGACGGCGGCGCGGCCGCAACGGCGCGCGAGGACCACGACAGCGGCCACCGCCGTGGTCGGCGGGCAGCAGGAACCGGCCGGACGGGAGGGCCCGGTCGGCCGTCGGCAGTCGCCGGTCAGAGTGCCATCGCGTCGACCGAGACCGGCCAGCTCATCCGGATCAGGCCACCGCTCGCTCCGCTGGTGACCTCCAGCTCCTCCACCAGTCCGGTGATCACGGCGAGCCCCAGGGTGTCCTCGTCCGGATCGCCTTCGGCAGCACCCGGGGCCGGCACGGTGGCGGGGCCCGCCTCGTCCTCGACCTCGATGAGGAAACGCTTCTCCTGGTCCGTGAGAGCGACCCTCACCGCACCGGTGATGCCACCGCGCTGGTGCAGGCCGACCGCACGGGAGCACGCCTCACCCACGGCGAGCCGGACCTCGTCGAGCACCGACTCGTCGACCCCGGCTCGTCTTGCCACAGCCGCGGCGACCAGCCGGGCCGTACGGACATGCTCGGGAAGCGCGCTGAATCGAAGTTCGACGGTTGCCATCTCTCCCCCTCGGGGTGTCCGGCCGAGGCCGGGCATGCGGGCCCCTGCGAACCGGTCCCACCGGCTCCGGGGCGGGCCCGGACGGGCCGGGGCCACACGGGGCCCCGGCACGCCGGACACGTGGATCGGACGGGTCGACACGAGGCCGGCCCGGCCTGGTCAGTCGGTCGAGTTGACCGCGTCGTCCACCGAGGTGTGGATCGGGAAGACCTTGGTCAGGCCGGTGATGCGGAAGATCTTCAGAATGCGCTCCTGGTTGCACACCAGGCGCAGCGAGCCCTCATGGGCCCGCACTCGCTTCAGACCGCCCACCAGCACGCCCAGACCGGTCGAGTCGAGGAAGTCCACGCCCTCCATGTCGACGACGAGGTGGTAATTGCCGTCGTTGACGAGCTCGACCAACTGCTCACGCAGCTTCGGGGCGGTGTACACATCGATCTCGCCGCCAACCTCGACGACCGTGCGATCGCCGACTGTACGGGTCGACAGGGACAGGTCCACGGAACCTCCAGCACCTTGCCTTGCTACGTCATTGCGATCTTCGGCCGGACGGCCGTCACCGCATGGTCGCGTACCCCGGACGCGCCCAATCACGCGTGGCGAGCCTCAGCGCTGCGACCCCCGGCCGTACGGCCGTCACGGCCACATTCAACCACCTGCGACCATGACCGCACGATGGCTTACGACGATTCTCCGTCACGCCGGTGACACACTGGGTCCTCATGCCGCCCCGTCACAGCCTGCCCGAGGCACTGCTCACGACCCTGTCCACCACCCGGGGGCGGTCGGACCGGCTCACCCATACGGAGCACCTTCCCGCCCGACCAGCACGTTATTCACCGTGGCCCGACTCGATCCGACCCGAGATCGTCGCCTCCGCCCGGGAGCTGGGCGTGGAACGTCCTTGGGCCCATCAGGCAGAAGCGATGAACCTGGCCAAAAGCGGCCATACTGTGGTGATCGCCACAGGAACCGCCTCGGGCAAGTCGCTCGGCTATCTGGCGCCGGTGCTCAGCGACCTGCTGGACGGGACCGAGGCCCGCAACGGCCGTGGCGCCACCGCGCTCTACCTGGCCCCGACGAAGGCGCTCGCCGCCGACCAGCGGCGACGGGCCGCCGAACTCGCCCCGCCCAGGGTCCGGCCCGCCCTCTACGACGGCGACACCCCGCCCGAGGAACGCGAGTGGGTCCGCCAGTACGCCTCCTACGTGCTCACCAATCCCGACATGCTGCACCGCGGCATCCTGCCCGCGCACGCGCGCTGGTCCTCCTTCCTCAAGACGCTGCGCTACGTGGTGGTCGACGAGTGCCACAGCTACCGGGGCGTGTTCGGCTCGCACGTCGCCCAGGTGCTGCGCCGACTGCGCCGGATCTGTGCCCGGTACGGCTCCTCCCCGACCTTCCTGTTGGCCTCGGCCACCACCGCCGACCCGGGCGCCACCGCCCGGCTGCTCACCGGGCTGCCCGCCGAAGCCGTCACCGAGGACGCCTCGCCGCGCGGTCCGATGGTGTTCGGGCTCTGGGAGCCGCCGCTCACCGAGAACGTCGGCGAGCACGGGGCCCCGGTCCGCAGGACGGCCACCGCCGAGGCCGCCCACCTGCTGACCGACCTCGTCGAACGGCAGACCCGCACCGTCGTGTTCGTCCGCTCCCGCCGGGCGGCCGAACTCGTCGCGCTCCAGGCCCAGGACCAGCTCGGCCGACCGCTCGCCGACCGGGTCGCCGCCTACCGCGGTGGCTACCTCGCCGACGAGCGCCGGGCCCTCGAACGCGATCTGCAGTCCGGCCGGCTGCTCGGCGTCGCCTCCACCTCCGCTCTCGAACTGGGCGTCGACATCTCGGGTCTGGACGCCGTCCTGATGGCCGGGTACCCCGGCACCCGGGCCTCGCTCTGGCAGCAGGCCGGGCGGGCCGGGCGCGAGGCCCAGGGCGCCCTGGCCGTCCTGATCGCCCGCGACGACCCGCTGGACACCTACCTGGTGCACCACCCGGAGGCGCTCTTCGCCACGCCCGTCGAAGCCACCGTGCTCGACCCCGACAATCCGCACGTCCTCGCCCCGCACCTGTGCGCGGCGGCCGCCGAACTCCCACTCACGGACAGCGACCTGGACCTGTTCGGCCCCTCCGCGGGCCCGCTGCTGCCCGTCCTGGAGCGGCGCGGGCTGCTCCGCCGCCGCGGTGGCGGTTGGTACTGGACCCGCCGCGAACGCGCCGCCGACGCCGTCGACCTGCGTGGCAGCGGTGGCAACCCGGTGCAGATCGTCGAGGCCCCGACCGGCCGGCTGCTGGGCACCGTGGACGCCTCCGCCGCCCACACCACCGTCCACACCGGGGCCGTCCACATCCACCGGGGACGCAGCTACCTCGTCCGGGACTTCGACCTGGACAGCTCCGTCGCCCTGGTCGACCCGGCCGACCCGCCGTACACGACGGCCGCCCGGGACATCACCTCCATCTCAGTGCTCTCCACCGACACCTCCCACGCCTGGGGCGAGGGCCGGCTCAGCTTCGGTTCGGTGGAGGTCGTCAACCAGGTGGTCGGCTACCTCCGCAAACGGATCTCCACCGGGGAGATCATGGGCGAGACCAAACTCGACCTGCCGCCCCGGACCCTGCGGACCCGGGCGGTCTGGTGGTCCGTCACCGAGGACCAGCTGCTCGACGCGGACATCCCGCTCGACCAGTTGCCCGGGGCCGCCCACGCCGCCGAACACGCCTCCATCGGCCTGCTGCCGCTCTTCGCCACCTGCGACCGCTGGGACATCGGCGGTGTCTCGGTGCCGCTGCACCCCGACACCGAGCTGCCGACGGTCTTCGTCTACGACGGCCACGCGGGCGGGGCCGGGTTCGCCGAACGCGGCTTCCAGCGCGCCGTCCAGTGGCTGACGGCCACCCGGGAGGCGATCGCCGCCTGCGAGTGCGAACGCGGCTGCCCGTCCTGCGTGCAGTCGCCCAAGTGCGGAAACGGCAACGAACCGCTGGACAAGGCGGCCGCCGTCCGACTGCTGGACATCCTGCTCGCCGGAGCACCGGCGGCCGACGGGGCCGGGGCCCCAAGCGGGGACGGGGACGGGGACCGGACCGGTGGCGGAGACCGAGACCGAGACCGAGACGGGGACGGAGACGGGGACCGAGACGGGGACCGAGACGGGGACGGAGACGGGGACGGGGACCGAACGCCTCACGAGCCTCAGGGCGACGGTGACCCGGAGGCCGGGGCCGGGGCGGCCGAGCCGTCCGCCGGGGGCTCATGAGCCGCCTGCCGTCGCACTGACGCCCTCGTCCGCGGCAGCAGTGGTAGCAGCAGCCGCGGCACGGATCGGCCCGGCTCGGGAACGGGCCCGCGCCGGCCCGATCGGCAGATCCACCGGAAGGCGGCCGATCGACACCTCCGCCACCACCTCGACGGCGTCCGCCTCCCGGTCCACCGTGCAGGACACCAGGGCGGCCGCCTGTGCCCGTGCGATCCCGGCGGCCCGGGCGCACCCGCCGTCCAGGTCCAGCAGCAGCCGGTCGGCCGCCGCGAGGGCCGCCAGGTCGGCGGCGGACTCGGCGCGGTGGCGGGCGCCCACCACCGCGCCGACCGAGAGGACCGCGGCGAACGTCGTGCAGCCGAGCACCGCGAACGCGACCAGCCAGACCGTCGCGGATCCGCCGTCGCTCGGGCGCCCGACGGCTGCACGGGCGCCCCGGACTCTGGCCACCCTGCCCATCACGGCCGCCCCAGGGATCAGGAGGGCCATGGACCCGCACCCCCGCCGCCCGTCAGGGTGTCCTCCCGCGCCGCCACCGCGGCCGCGCCGAGCCGTACCGAGAGCAGGCCGGCGAGCCGGCCCGGGGCCACCGAGGGCGCGTCCACCGTGACCCGAACCGTGTCCGCCTCGACGGCCACCCGCACAGCAGCCCCGGGCGGGGCCGCCGCCTGGGCGATCGCGGCAGCGTCCACCTCGCCACGCGCGGCCGCGCGGGCGCCCACCCGCGCCGCGTCGACGCAGCGGATCTGCGCGGCCGCCGCGAGCACTCCCCAGATCAGCATCACGGCGAGCAGGACCAGGGCCGGCATCGCCACCGCCGTCTCGGCGGTGACGAAGCCCGCGTCCCGGCGACGGAGCGGGGTCACCCCGGCTGCCCCAGACGTCCTGGCTGCCCCGAATGCCCCGGGAGGCCTGCCGGCCCGCCGGCCGTCACGACGCATGGAGCGCCCGGGTGATGACCTCGGTCAGAGCTTCGACGATGGCCGTGCTCGTCACCACCTTGTACAGCACGGCGGCCAGCGCGCACGCGGCGACCGTGCCCACGGCGTATTCGGCGGTGGTCATTCCGGCGTCCGACCTGCCCCGGGCGCGAGCGGCCCGTCGGATCCGGACGGCCGCCCAGCGACTCCGCCGGCGACACACCCCGAGCAGGCGCCGGTACGGTCGGCCGTTGTCGGCGGGCCGGTGCGCGATCAATGCAGTCATGGATTCTCTCCTTGGGTTCCTTGCCGCTCAGAACCGACTCGCGGCCCGGGCGGTGCTTCGAGCTCGACAGCGGAGGTTTTGAGGTCGTCGATTCAGATCGACCGGGCGAAGCCGGCGGTGAGCCCCATGACCACCGGGACGACGCTGATCAGTACGAACGCGGGGAGGAAGCAGAGCCCCAGCGGCGCCGTGGCGAGCACGCCGGCACGGCGGACGCGGGCGTGCGCCGTGCGGGCGGCGGCGGTCCGACGGGCCTGCGCCAGCCCGACCAGCGGCCCGGCCGCCGGGGTTCCGCTCAGACTCGTCCGGACCAGGCAGCGCGCCAGCGGCGCCAGGGCCGGGTGCTCCTCACCCAATCGTCTCCAGCAGAGCTCCGGCGGTGCCCCCAGAGCCAGTTCGGCCGCGATCGTCACCAACCGTGGCCCCATCGGCGCGGCGACACTCCGGCCGACCGCCGCCACCGCCGCGGCGGGCGAGGCGGCTGACCCGAGGCAGGCCGCGAGCAGCTCCGCGGCGAACGGGAGTTGCCGGGCGAGCTGTTCCTCCTCCCACGCGGACAGCCGCTCCGCCGGGGACCGCGCCCTGGTCAGCCACCGGTGCAGACCCACGGCCAGCAGGACGCCCGCCCCCAGGCCTGACCCGCCGCCGAGCACGGCGGCCATGGCCGTCCCGGCGCAGGCCGCCACCACGGCCCGTTGCGCACACACCATCGCGGCGATGCCCGGTGCGGCGATGCCCGGTGCGGCGGAACCGGCGCTCCGGAAGTGGCCCTCTCCCCCGCCGGCCGGCCGACCGGGCCAGGTCGGCCGACGCCCCCGCGCCGTGGGCCGGCTCGGCCGACTGGGCCGGGAGCGAGCACTGGACCGGCAGCCGCCGGAACGGAGCAGCGCGACCGCCCTCCGGCGGCCGGTCCGCCCCCTCGACCACCGCCGCAGGAACAGCGCTCCCGCCCCCAGCCCTGCCAGGAGGGCGAGCCGCTCGGTACCGGGCGTCACGCCGAAGCCGCCTCGGCACGGAACGAACCGCTCGGCCGACCGGGCCGGGCCCGCGTACGGGAGATGCCGCACCGCCACCCACCGTCCGGCCGGTCGCCGACTGCGCCGCCGCCTCCGGGCTCGGCCACGGCCCCGGACCCGACCGTGGCCCCGGCGGCCGTGCCTCCGTCGCCCAGCGGGCCCTCCAGGGCGCCCCGGGAGGCAGCCCGGACGATCCGGGCCGTCCAGGCCGCGCCGAGCCCCTCCAGCGCCGCTCCGCCCGCCAGGCAGGCGAGCCCGGCCGGAGTGTGCAGCAGGACGGTCAGCGGCCGGGCCCCGAGCGCGGCGCCGAGCAGCAGCCCGGCGACGGGCAGCGCCGCCAGGACGGCGATCGTCGTCCTCGGCGCGGCCAGCTCGGCCGCGATCTCCTCCGCCAGCGCCCGTTCGGCCCGCAGTGCCTCGGCGACCCCGTCCAGCCCGGCGGCCAGCCCCGCGCCGCCGTCGGACGTGACGCGCCAGCAGGCGGCGATCGCGGTCGCCCCGCGGCCACCCGGCAACTCCGCCAGCGACTCGAAGGCACCGGGCACATCTCCGCCGTACCGGCCGGCCGCGAGCCGGGCCACCGGCTCCAGGCCGATCCGGTGCAGGGCCTCGTCGTCCTCGGCGATTCGCGTGGTCACCAGGTGGAGCGCCTGCTCGGGCGTGGCGCCGCTGCGCAACTCCCCGGCCAGTGCCGCGCAGAGGTCCACCACTGCGGCGGCCCGCCGACCGGCCTCCGCCTCCACCGCGCGACGCAGCCGTCGACGCCGCAAGGGAAGGAAGGCCAAGCCCGCGACCAGCACCGGCACGGGCGAAGCCGTCACCTGGGCGACTCCCAGCCCGCCGGGCAGGAGGAGCAACTCCGGCGTCAGCCACTCCGGCCGTCGCGGCCGCGCGGCCGAACCGGATCCGACCGCCTCGGGGCTCGACCAGGGCCACCGCCACCGGGGCATCGGCACGCCATCGCTCCCACCCCCTCCCCCACCCGTCCCACCGACGAACAGGAGCCTGGACCGCCTGACTCCCACCACCTGGCGCTGGAGAGCGCTCCACCCCACCGTGGCCACCACACAAAGCATCGCCACCCAGCACAGCTCGATCTGATTTCTCGTCATCCCGCTCACTCCTTTCGCCGTTCACCCTTGCCGCGCCACAACCCCAGCAGCCCGGCCGCACCCACCGCGCACCCGCAGACCAGCAGGCCGAACGCCACCTCGACCGCCCCCGGGATCACGACGGTCCTCCCGCGAGCGCCGCGCCCACCGCCACCCCGCGGGCCGCGAGCAGCCGCAGAAGCCGGTCCCGGCCGGCTCCGGGCACGGTGGCCCCGCCCGCCGTGAACGCCACCGCCGCAGTGGTGACGGCCAGCCCGTCGCGGTCACCGGACAGCGTGTGGATCTCGGCGACCCGGCGCCTCCCGGAGGCCGGCTCCCGCACCAGGTGCACCACCACGTCCAGCGCGGCCCGGAGTTGGCTGTGCAGCGCCGCCCGGTCCAGCCCCGCGAGCGAGCCGAGCGCCTCCAGCCTGACCGGGACGTCCGCCGCGGCGTTCGCGTGCACAGTGCCGCAGCCACCTTCGTGTCCGGTATTCAAGGCGGCCAGCAGGTCGGAGACTTCGGCTCCGCGCACCTCCCCCACCACCAGTCGGTCGGGCCGCATCCGCAACGCCTGGCGGACCAGATCCCGCAGGGTCAGCTCACCGAGCCCCTCCTGGTTGGGCGGTCGGCTCTGCAGCCGGACCACATGCGGATGGGCCGGTCGCAGCTCGGCGGAGTCCTCGACGACGACGATGCGCTCGCCGGGCCCGGCCAGCCCGAGCAACGCCGCCAGCAGCGTGGTCTTGCCTGTGCCGGTTCCGCCACTGATCAGCAGGGAGAGCCGGGCCCGCAGGATGCCTGCCAGCAGTTCGGCCCCGGCGGCGGGAAGCGCACCACCGGCCACCAACTCGTCGAGCGTGAACGGGCGGGGCCGGCAGACCCGCAGCGAGATGTGGGTGCACCCGGCCGCGATCGGCGGCAGCACCGCGTGCAACCGGGTGCCGTCCGGCAAGCGGGCGTCCACCCAGGGCCGCGCGTCGTCGAGCCTGCGCCCGGCCGCCGTGGCGAGCCGGTGGGCCAGCCGACGGACCGCTTCGGCGTCGGCGAAGCGGACACCGGTGGCCCTGCGCAGACCGCCGCCCCGGTCGACCCAGACCTCGTCCGGCCCGTTGACGAGTACGTCCGTGACATCGGGCGCCGACAGCAGCCGGTCCAGCGGGCCCGCACCCACCAGCTCGGCGCGCAGCGAGCGCACGGTGTCGAGGACTTCGTCGCCGCCGAGCGGCGGCCGGGTCGCCCGGAGCACCGCCGCGACGGACCCGGCGGTCGGCGCGGCGCCCGACTCGGCCAACCTGAGCCGCACCGCGTCGACCAGCGCCGCCGTCCGCTCCTCCCGAGCCGTCCGCCCGTAGGGGGGCGGCTCGGGCTGCCGGCCGGTCTCCGCCGGCCCGGCCGCCGTCACCACGCTGCGCAGCGGCCGGCGCTCCCGCGCACCGAGGCTGCGCCCGGTGGCGTTCGCCCTTCCCGTACCTCCGAGACGAACCATCAGTACACACCTCCGCCCACCGCCGGCACCGGCGGCAGCACCTCGTCCAGGAAGGTCTCGCAGAAACGCGCCAGCGGGCCCTCCGTACGGATCCCCGGCGGTACGCCCTGCTCGGCGTCGGCGGCCAGCCCGGGCTCCGGCTCCAACTCCCCCGCCAGGTGGAGCCGCAGCCCCTGCGCGATCCGGTGGGCCGGGAGCCCGAAGGGCCGCAGCGGGCGCACCACGGCCCGTACGTCGTGGAGCCGCATCCGGACGGATGCGGCGACCCGGTCGGCGGCCGCGACCGCGCGCAGTTCGGCCGGCACCACCAGGAGCGCCAGGTCGGACTGCTCCAGCGCCTGGCCGGCGGCCGGGTCGAGCCGGCGCGGCACGTCGACCACGACCAGCCCGCCCCTGCGCCGGGCGGCGGCCAGCACGCTGCGCATGGCTTCGGGCGGCACGGCGAGCGTGTCGCCGCGGTCCCAGGACAGGCAGGAGAGCGAGGTCAGCCGTTTGAGCACCGGAAGCGCCTTCGCGAGTTCGGCACCGCTGACCCGGCCCCGCGAACCGGCCAGGTCGGGCCAGCGCAGGCCGCCGGCCGTCTCACCGCCGAGCAGGATGTCGAGGCCGCCGCCCAGCGGATCACCGTCGACGAGCATGGTCCGCCGGCCCGTGCGGGCGGCCGTGACCGCGAGCGCGCAGGCCAGGGTGGAGGCACCGGCCCCACCCCGGCCGCCGAGGACGGCGACGGTGAGCGCCGAGGTGCCGATGCCCTCGGTGGCGTCCGCGATCCGGTCGAGCAGCCAGGCCTCGGCATCCGGCAGGAACAGCACGTGCTCGGCGCCGAGTTGGACGGCCCTGACCCAGATGCCCGGGTCGTCCAGGTCCAGCCCGAGCAGCAGTACCCCGGTGCGGCGGGGGAGCCCGGCACAGCGCTCGGCCTGGTCGTCCCCGACGAGTACGAGCGGTGTGCTCTCCCAGAGCCCGCGCGTCGGCGGGGCACCCCGGATCAGCTGCGGCTCGGTACCTGCGGCCGCGCACAGCCGCAGCAGGTGCTCGGCCAGGCCGTCGTCCTCGGTGACGACGAGCGGGCCGGTGGTCGCCGGGCCGTCCGCGGCGGCGTGGTCGGTGAGTGGTGTCGACATGACGGTCTCCCCTGTACGGCGCCCGTACCGCTCGCGCTGAGCGGTACGGGCGCGCATCCGGATGGACGCGGCGGGCGACCGCGCGGCCGGCCCCATGGGGCCCGACCGGCAACCGCTGCCGTGCATCACGGTGGGGGGTGATCCGGATTCCGTCAGCCCCGTTCCGATTCCCTGTGGACAACTCGGGGCTGTGGATAACTTCGTTCACTCGGACAGGGGGCTATTGAGCAATGAATTGACGAAACGGGCTCACCGAGAAGAGTCGGAACATCACGCCGAGGCTGATCGACCCGGCCTCCATCGAGGCCTCCCGAACACGCTCCGGGGTTCTTCGCGCGCTCTTCGAAGCATCCCGAGGGCGTCTTCGTCGGCAGGGTGCCGGCGCACGGCAACCTGAGCAACTGGCTACCGAGAGTGATGAAAGCGGACCGGTGCATCCTCGATCCGACACCCCTTGTAGATCGCCACCGGGCCGGGCGCGGAATCCTCCGCAGCAGCCGTTCAAGCCCTGAAAATGGCCCCGGACGTGCGACGACCCCCGCCGGGGGGGAGAGCGGGGGTCGTCTATCCACAGCCCGACTCGGGGGGGGAGGAGCCGGACCGGGTTAGCACGGTCGCGAACGATCCGTGACTTCCATGGTGTACCCGAGCGGCCAGAAACACAAACCCGCGCGGCCATGAGTACGCCGAATGGCGGGCTGTTTTCCAGCGCCCTCTATCCTCGGTTCCCGTGGACACCACCGAGAACGCCGACGAGTACGCCGACGAGTCCCCGGACTCCACCGCCGAGACTGCCGAGACTGCCGGGATCGCCGAGACCATCGAGACCGCGGAGGCCGCGGAGTCCGCCGGGACGACCCGGACGACCGGGGCCGCGGCGGCCTCGATGGTCGCGGCGGCCGAGCAGGACGGCGCCACCGCGGCCGAGGAGCCCGGCGCTCCCGCGGCGGCCGGCCTGCCGGTCACCCGCACGCGCCCGACAGGCCCCAGGACTGCCGCCTTCTTCGACCTCGACAAGACCATCATCGCCAAGTCGAGTGCCCTGGCCTTCAGCCGGCCCTTCTACCAGGGCGGTCTGATCAACCGTCGGGCCGTCCTGCGCAGTGCTTACGCCCAGTTCGTCTTCCTGGTCGGCGGCGCGGACCACGACCAGATGGAGAAGATGCGCGAGTACCTCTCCGCGCTCACCCGGGGTTGGAACGTCCAGCAGGTCCGCGAGATCGTCGCCGAGACCCTGCACAACCTCATCGACCCGATCATCTACGACGAGGCCGCCTCGCTGATCGAGCAGCACCATGCCGCCGGGCGCGACGTGGTCATCGTCAGCAGCTCCGGCTCCGAGGTGGTCGAGCCGATCGGCGCACTGCTCGGCGCGGACCACGTGATCGCCACCCGGCTGAAGATCGAGGACGGCCGGTACACCGGCGAGATCGACTACTACGCCTATGCCGAGAACAAGGCCGCCGCCATCCGGGAGTTGGCCGAGGTCGAGGGGTACGACCTCGCCCAGTGCTACGCCTACAGCGACTCCTCGACGGACCTGCCGCTGTTGGAGGCCGTGGGCCATCCGTCCGCCGTCAACCCGGACCGGGCACTGCGCAAGGAGGCGGTGGCCCGCGAGTGGCCGGTGCTGGTCTTCGACCGTCCGGTGGAACTGCGGCGCCGGCTCCCGGAATTCTCCGCGCCGAGCGGCTCGGTACTGACGGCGGTGGCGGTCGGCGCCGCGGCACTGACCGCCGGTGTGATCTGGTACGTGGCGCGCCGCCGCCGTCCGGCGGCCTGAGGGCGCGTGGCCGGCGGCCGGCGCACCGGGTGGGCTGACACTCGGCCCGTGCGCCGGGCGCCTGCCGCTCACGCCGTCCCGGCCTGCCGAAAGCAGCTTCCCCCAAAGAGGTACTTACCCGGGCCCTTCGGATAGAACGGGCAAAAGCCGAAGACTTCTCGATTCGGGTTCCCCTTTCCCCCGAAACGCGATACAAAGGAAGCACGGCCCGCGAGACCCGGTACAGGACCGAAGAGGTCAAACCGACAACGCAGTTCAGGCCCCACGGACCGCACGTACAGATAGTCGGGCACCCACATGCAGCCGACCCGCTGTCGGGCCGCCGCACCAGACGAACGGGCAGGATCCCCGTCTGATGGGCACTTCCGGTGCATGCATGGTCACCCGGCACCTGTACCAGCGGCGGCATCCAGGCAGGATCGGGTGCCGCCGCATCCTTGCTCTCACCGCCCGCCGAACCGCCCGCGTCGCCGAAGCCGGCCGACCCCGCCGGGTCCGGCCCAGGACGCGCCCGGCCGGACCGCGCCCCCGGACCGGTCAGACCATGCCGCGCTGCATCGCCTCGCAGACCGCCGTGCTCTCCCGCACGCCCAGCCGCAGCGCCCGGCCGCAGTGGCCGATCCAGGCCGCCAGGCCGTCCGGCGTGCCCGCCAGGTAGCCGGCCAGCGCGCGCCGGTAGGTGTCCGTGCCGAGTTCCGCGAAACCGACCTCGGCCGGGCAAATCGACTTCGGGTCGAGCCCCTCGGCGATCAGGACGATCCGCTGCGCGGCGCGCGCGATCACACCGTTGTACGAGCCGAACGGACGCAGCGCCAACAGCTCCCCGTGCACCACCGAGGCCACCACCAGGGCCGGCGTCCCGACGCCCTGGCCCTCGGCGCGGGCGATCAGCAGGCGGGAGAGCTGGTCCAGCCGGGCGGCGACCTCCTCGGCCCCGGGCGCCGGTGGCGGTTCGACCGCCGGCCCGGCCGGAGCCGCCTCCACCTCGACGCTCTCCACCGGCTTGAGTTCCAGCGGGAATAGGTCTTCCACACCCTCCCCGGCCCGCCTCGGCCGACCCGCCGCAGGGTCGGCGTCCCCGACCGCCAGCAGGTGCAGCCGGGCCAGCACCTGGAGCGGCGAATGCCGCCAGATGCTCAGCAGCTGACCAGCCTCGGCCGCGATCCGCAGCGCGGCGCCGACGGTGCGGGACTCCTCGTCGGCGCTGAAGTCGCTGCGGCGCCGGACCTCCTCCAGCGGCCAGTCCGCCCCGGCCAGCGCCGCCGAGGCGCGGGCCCCGCGCAGCGCGGCTTCGGAGGTGACCTCGGCCGCGCGGCGGCGCATCACCCGGTGGCCGTAGAGCCGGTCGACGGCCTTGCGCACCTCGGCCACCGCGTCGGGCACCCCGGGGAGCTGGGCCAGCGGGGCGAGGGGATCTGTTCCTGTGCTCACCTACCCGAGAGTAATGAACGAGGGCCCCCTCCCGGAACAGCAACCCCGCATCACCCGTTCGAGGCAATCCTCACTTCCCTCCGCCGGTGAACCCGAAACCACGGATAGCATGGCCACTATCGGAGACGATAACGATTTCCAATTCAGGAGATCGTCGGCCTCGGCGCAGCGCGGACGCGACCCGCAAGGGGCGCGCGGAGCGGCCCGGCAGAGGCCCCGAGCAGGCGGCCCCGAGGTCGGGCCCCAGAGCGAGAGCGGGAGTCCCAGTTGAAGATCGCCTTCGTCGGCAAGGGCGGCAGCGGCAAGACCACGCTGTCCTCGCTGTTCATCCGCCACCTGGCCGCCGCGGGGCGCCCGGTCATCGCCGTCGACGCCGACATCAACCAGCACCTCGGCCCCGCCCTCGGCCTGACGGACGCTCAGGCGGCGGAGCTGCCGTCGCTCGGCGCCCACCTGCCGGAGATCAAGGAGTACCTGCGCGGCGACAATCCGCTGATCCGGTCCGCCGAGGAGATGATCAAGACCACGCCGCCCGGCCGCGGTTCGCGCCTGCTGCGGATCGTCGAGGAGAACCCGGTGTACGCGGCCTGCGCCCGTCCGATCGCGCTCGACGAGGGGTCCGTACGACTGCTGGCCACCGGCGCCTTCACGGAGGAGGACCTCGGGGTGGCCTGCTACCACTCCAAGGTGGGCGCGGTCGAGCTGCTGCTCAACCACCTGGTGGACGGCCGGGACGAGTACCTGGTCACCGATATGACGGCGGGCTCGGACTCGTTCGCCTCCGGGCTGTTCACCCGCTTCGACCTGACCTTCCTGGTGGCCGAGCCGACCCGCAAGGGCGTCTCGGTGTACCGCCAGTACAAGGACTACGCCCGGGACTTCGGCGTCCGGCTGCGCGTGGTCGGCAACAAGGTGCAGAGCGCCGAGGACCTGGAGTTCCTGCGCGCCGAGGTCGGCGACGACCTGCTGACCACCTTCGGGCAGTCCGACTGGGTGCGCCGGCTGGAGCGCGGCGCCGAGCCTCCGCTGCGCGCCCTGGAGCCGGGCAACCGCGCCGTGCTGGAGCAGCTGCGCGCCGAGGCCGACGCCGCCCACGAGCGGCGGGACGCCCTCCGCTACACCGAGCAGGCCGTCCTCTTCCACCTCCGCAACGCGGAGAGCTGGGCCAACGCCAAGGTCGGCATCGACCTCGCCACCCAGGTGGACGGCGGCTTCGTGCTCGGCGGCCAGCGGCCCGCCCCGGCCGGCGCCCACGCCTGACGGCCGATCCCGCCCACCCTCGGACGCCGCGCCGGAGCGCGTCCCGGTCGCACGCCCGCCCCGCCGCCGCCCATGGGCCGTGGCTTCCCCCCGTCCCCGGGGAAGCCACGGCCCATTTGCGCGTGTTCGACGCCGCCACGGGCGCCACCAGCAGATTTCCGCCCGTTCGAACACCACCCAATGGGGTGAATCAAGGGCGCTGGACCTACCGCCCGAGATGACGCTGTGCAAAGCTTTCATTACTCTCGGTTTACCGAGTCTTGATGGTCCTCTCTGCGGCCTGGTCCTCCCCGGCTTCTTCGAGGCCCCTTGATGGTCCACGGCCCGGCCGGTGACACCCGCAATCCCCGCCGCGCCCCACGCCATCCCGCCACACCGTCGCGACCCACGACAGCCGATCCGACTCCCCGAGCCCCCACAACCGGACTCACCACCGGACCTGACTGCGTTCGTTCCCCCGGACAGACGGGAAGACAATGACCCTCGACATCTCCAGCGCACCCATCGCCTCCGACACCAAGGACCACGCCCCGCCCGGACCGCCCTCTCGCGGTCACTGGACGCAGGACCTCTCCGCCTCCCTGGTGGTCTTCCTGATCGCGGTGCCGTTCTCCCTCGGCATCGCCCTGGCCACCGGCGCCCCGCTCACCGCCGGGCTCGCCGCGGCCGCCGTCGGCGGCATCGTGGTCGGCTTCTTCGGCGGCACTCCCCTCCAGGTCAGCGGCCCCTCCGCCGCGCTGACCGTGATCACCGCCGGGCTGATCACCCAGTACGGCTGGCAGGCCACCTGCGCCATCACGCTCGCCGCCGGGCTGCTCCAGCTCCTGCTCGGCGTCCGCCGGGTGGCCCGGACGGCGCTCGCCGTCTCGCCCGCCATCGTGCACGGCATGCTGGCCGGCGTCGGCCTCACCATCGCCATCGCCCAGTTGCACGTCGTCCTCGGGGGATCCCCGCAGAGCTCCGCACTGGCCAATCTGCGCGCGCTGCCGAGCCAGTTGGCGGGCCCGCACCCGTCCGCGCTGGTCGTCGGCACGGTCACCGCCGCCGTCCTGCTCGGCTGGCCCAGGCTCGGCCGACTCCCCGGCAGGGCCGGGGCGTTCGGTGCCCGGCTGACCAAGGTGCCGGGCCCGCTGGTCGCCGTCGGCGCCGCCACCGCGCTCGCGATGGCCCTCGGGCTGCAGCTCGCCCGGGTCGAACTGCCCGCCTGGGAGCCGCACGACCTCGTCCCCGACCTGCCGCACGGGCCGATCGCCGCGATCCTGGCCGCCGTGCTGACCGTCACCGCCGTGGCGAGCGTCGAGTCGCTGCTCTCCGCCGTCGCCATCGACCGGATGGCCCACCGCACCGGGGACCTCGACCGCGAGCTGCGGGGCCAGGGCCTCGCCAACATGATCAGCGGCCTGCTCGGCGGGCTGCCGATCGCCGGCGGCGCGGTGCGCAGCACGGCCAACGTCCGGGCCGGCGCACAGACCAGGTGGTCCTCGATCCTGCACGGCGTCTGGGTGCTCGCGGCCGCGCTGGCGCTCACCGGCGGGCTCCGCCGAATCCCGCTCGCCGCGCTGGCCGCGCTCGTGCTGGTGGTCGGCCTGCAGATGGTCAGCTTCGCGCACATCCGCAAGGTGCACCGGCACCGCGAGTTCCCGGTCTACCTCGCCACCGTGCTCGGCGTGGTGCTGCTCGGCGTCCTGCCCGGGGTGGCGCTGGGCGCCGCGACGGCCGTCCTGCTCGCGCTCTACCGCCTGACCCGCGCCCATGTGGACGTCCTGGCCGGCCCCGACGGCTCCTTCACGGTGCAGACGCACGGGCCGCTCACCTTCACCGCCGTGCCCCGGCTGAGCCGCGCGCTGGCCGGTATCCCCGCCGCCGCCGACGTGGCGGTCGTCCACGACGGCTCCTTCCTGGACCACGCCGCGTACGAGACGCTGCACAGCTGGCGGACGGGCCGCCAGGCGGCCGGCGGCCAGGTGTCCATGGTGACGCGGCGCCAGGACGACGAGGTCCTCGATCCCGACGGCACCGTCCGGGCGGGCAGTTCCTCCGGCCCGCACCGCTGCCGCGCCTGGACGCCCTGGGTCGGCCACCACTGCATCGACCAGCAGGAGGATCCGCACGGCCGGCTCCTGGACGGCGTCCGGGTGTTCCAGCTGCACACCGCTCCGCTGGTCCGCCCCGAGCTCGCCCGGCTCGCCCGCGAAGGCCAGACGCCCTCCCAGCTGTTCCTGACCTGCTCCGACTCGCGCCTGGTCACCAGCATGATCACCAACAGTGGGCCCGGCGACCTGTTCACCGTTCGCAACGTGGGCAACCTCGTACCGGCGCCGTTCGAGCCGGGCGCCGCCGACGACTCGGTGGCCGCCGCGGTGCAGTACGCCGTCGAGGTACTGGAGGTGCGCTCCATCACGATCTGCGGGCACTCCGGCTGCGGGGCCATGAAGGCCCTGCTGGACGGCGTCCACGACCGCCCCGGGCCGCCGACCGCGCTCACCCGCTGGCTGCGCAACGGCCGCGGCTCGCTCGACCGGCTGCGCCGCGTGCCCGCCGAGTTCGCCAGCCGCCCGGTGGCCGACGTGGTGGAGCAGCTCTGCATCACCAACGTGGTCCAGCAGCTGGACCAGCTGATGGCGAACCCCGCCGTGGAGCGCCGGGTCGCCGAGGGGAGCCTGCGGCTGGTGGGGATGTACTTCGACTTCGCCACCGCCCAGGCCTACGTGCTCGACCGGGAGAGCGGCCGGTTCAGTCCGGTCGAGGCCCTGGGCGGCACGGCGGGCCCGGCACCCTGCGACACGCCCGGGCGAATGAGTGAAATCGAAGAGGTCTCCGCCCCCGGCGCGGACCTCGCCACGGCAGCCGTCACCGGGGGCGACCCCCGGCTGGCCGCCTGAGAGCCGGGCCCGTGTCCCGCCGGGGCGGGCCGGGGCACGGGCCCAGTTCTCCGTACCGCCACCGAGGCTCTCCTCCTTCGGCCTACTGTTCGACTCTCGGTCAAAGGTCTACACCAATTACCCGGCGCCTCTTGTCAACCGACCACTTCGCCTGGTGAGCTGTGCGCTGGGACACACGGGACAATCCCCACGCACGGGATTGACCCCGATCATGACTCGATGAGGAGTGCGCGTTGAGCAACGAGAGCCTGGCCAACCTGCTCAAGGAGGAGCGGCGCTTCGCCCCGCCGGCAGAGCTCGCCGCAGCCGCCAACGTCACCGCGGCCGCGTACGCGCAGGCCTCCGAGGACCGCCTGGGCTTCTGGGCCGAGCAGGCCCGCCGCCTCACCTGGGCCGTGGAGCCCACCGAGACGCTCGACTGGTCCAACCCGCCGTTCGCCAAGTGGTTCGCGGACGGCAAGCTCAACGTCGCGTACAACTGCGTCGACCGCCACGTCGAGGCGGGCAACGGCGACCGGGTCGCGATCCACTTCGAGGGCGAGCCCGGCGACAGCCGCTCGATCACCTACGCCCAGCTCAAGGACGAGGTCTCGCAGGCCGCCAACGCGCTGCTGGAGCTCGGCGTCGCCAAGGGCGACCGGGTGGCGATCTATCTGCCGATGATCGCCGAGGCGGTCGTCGCGATCCTGGCCTGCGCCCGGATCGGCGCCACCCACTCCGTGGTCTTCGGCGGCTTCTCGGCCGACGCCGTCGCCTCCCGGATCCAGGACGCCCAGGCCAAGCTGGTCATCACCGCCGACGGCGGCTACCGCCGCGGCAAGCCGTCCGCGCTCAAGCCCGCCATCGACGAGGCGCTGACCAAGGCCGACGGCGTCGAGCACGTCCTGGTGATCCGCCGCACCGGCCAGGAGGTCTCCTGGACCGAGGGCCGCGACGTCTGGTGGCACGAGATCACCGGGCGTCAGTCCACCGAGCACACCCCCGAGGCGCACGACGCCGAGCACCCGCTCTTCATCCTCTACACCTCGGGCACCACCGGGAAGCCCAAGGGCATCCTGCACACCTCGGGCGGCTACCTCACCCAGGCCAGCTACACCCACCACGCCGTCTTCGACCTCAAGCCGGAGACCGACGTCTACTGGTGCACCGCCGACATCGGCTGGGTCACCGGACACTCCTACATCGTCTACGGCCCGCTCTCCAACGGCGCCACCCAGGTCATCTACGAGGGCACCCCGGACACCCCCCACCAGGGCCGGTTCTGGGAGATCGTCCAGAAGTACGGCGTGACCATCCTCTACACCGCGCCCACCGCGATCCGGACCTTCATGAAGTGGGGCGACGACATCCCCGCGAAGTTCGACCTCTCCTCGCTGCGGGTGCTGGGCAGCGTCGGCGAGCCGATCAACCCCGAGGCCTGGGTCTGGTACCGCGAGCACATCGGCGGCGGCAAGGCTCCCATCGTGGACACCTGGTGGCAGACCGAGACCGGCGCCATGATGATCAGCCCGCTGCCGGGCGTCACCGAGACCAAGCCGGGCTCCGCCCAGCGCGCCCTGCCGGGCATCGCCGCCACCGTCGTCGACGACGAGGCCAACGAGGTCCCCAACGGATCCGGCGGCTACCTGGTGCTCACCGAGCCGTGGCCGTCCATGCTGCGCACCATCTGGGGCGACGACCAGCGCTACATCGACACCTACTGGTCGCGCTTCCAGGGCCGGTACTTCGCCGGTGACGGCGCCAAGAAGGACGAGGACGGCGACATCTGGCTGCTCGGCCGGGTCGACGACGTCATGCTCGTCTCCGGCCACAACATCTCGACCACCGAGGTCGAGTCGGCCCTGGTCGGCCACCCGGCCGTCGCCGAGTCCGCCGTGGTCGGCGCCGCCGACGCCACCACCGGCCAGGCCATCGTCGCCTTCGTCATCCTGCGCGGCACCGCCACCGACAGCGCCGAACTGGTCGAGGAACTGCGCGCGCACGTCGGCCGCACGCTCGGCCCGATCGCCAAGCCGAAGCAGATCAAGGTCGTCGGCGAGCTGCCGAAGACCCGCTCCGGCAAGATCATGCGCCGCCTGCTGCGCGACATCGCCGAGGGCCGCGAGGTCGGCGACACCACCACGCTGGCCGACAGCTCGGTGATGAGCCTGATCCAGTCCCAGCTGCCGCCCGCAGGCAGCGAGGGCTGACACCCCGTCGAACGATGCGGTGCCCCGGGCGATCGTGACCACCCGGGGCACCGCTGTCCGCTACCGGCGGCGCGGAGCCTCCCGCACCTCCCGGCGCTTCGCGCGGATCCGCTTCGGCGGGATCACTCCCCCTGCGACCGGCGCTCGGTGACCAGCGTGCGCAGGGTGTCGTACGCGCTCTGGGCGAAGCTCCGGCTGCGCAGCGGCAGCGTGCCGGCCATCACCGCCAGTCCCACCTGCGCACGCGGGCTGAATCCAACGAAGGTGGTGAACCCCCGGGTGACTCCGGCGTGATAGGCCACCTCGTCGTCGAACTCCCGGCCGGTGCCACCCGAGGCAACAGCCACCATGGCGTCGATACCGTCGCCGACACCACCGACACCACCGACACCACCGACGCCGCCACCCGTGACGCCGCGCAGACCGTCATGCAGGTCGTCGCCCGAACCACCACGTGGGTCGTCGCCCAGCGGGGCGGGCTGCCGGCCGGTTCGGCCGCCGGGCGGCCCGCTTCCGGAGCCGTCGGGACCGAGCGGTGGTTCCAGCCCAGGCAGATCCGTGCCCCTCCCCGCCGCCGATCCACTCGCGGGCGCCGGACCTCGCCCAGCGCCGTCCGCAGCACCGAAGCGTCGGCCCGGCCGGGCAGCGGGACGGCGTCCAGCGCCAGATGCGCCTGCAGATAGCGGAGCATGTCGTCCGCCGTGGAGCGCAGCGCCGAGGCGCCGGGCAGCGCGGGCAGCCGGAAGGAGGGGACGCGCCGGCCGCGCCGGTATCCGGCGGCGTCCTCGCGGCCCGGGCCGCAGGAGGTGTCCACCAGGCCGAGCGGCCCGCAGACCCTGGCCTCCGGCAGGTCCTCGTAGCGCTGCCCGGCCGCGTTGGCCAGCAGCAGTCCGAGCAGCCCGAAGCCGAGGTTCGAGTAGCGCACCTGCGCGCCCGGAGTACCGCGGACCGGGGTGCGGGGCAGCGCCCCGAGCAGGTGGGCCGGGCCGAACGTGGCGTAGGGGCTGGTGAACCACCGGGGGGCCATCGCCGGCAGCAGTCCGACCGGCAGCCGGGGCGGTCCCGAGGTGTGGGTGGCCGGGTGGAGCAGGGTGATCGGCCGCTCGCGCGGGTACCCGGGCGCGGCGCCGGCGGGGAGGTAACGGTCGATCGGGTCGTCGTAGCCGACCTCGCCGCGGGCGGCCATCTCGGCGAGCAGCAGTCCGGGGAAGGTCTTGGTGACGGAGCCGAGCGCGAACCGGGTGTCGGCACGGACGGGGCGCTCGCTGGAGCGGTCGGAGTGGCCGGAGTGGCCGCGGCAGGCGACGGTCCGTTCATCGCCGCGGATCACCACGACGGCGGAGCCGCTGCCCGGAGCGGTGGCACGGAACAACGGGCGGAGCAGACGACCGAGTTCGGGGCCGAGCTCGGTGGCGGTGGCGGTGGCGGTGGCCGGAGCAGCGGCGGCGACAACGGGGTCGGCGGCGCCGGGGGCGTACGTGGAGCCGTTCACCGGTCAGCGCTCCTGCGGAGCGGTCGATCGGACGGCAGGGGCCAGTAAGAGGGGCGGTCTGGGCATCGTCAGGTCTCCAGGGGAGGGCAACGGGGAATCGTGCCACCCGATCAGGTGCACTGCGATCGACGACAGGGAGGCGTTCACCCGTCTGCACGCGGCCGACTCCATTCGGGTGCCGCGGCCGAGTGCAGCACGGGACACCAAGGCCTACGTCCTGAATTATGACAATGCGGATATCCCACTCCGGTTCCGGCTAGACTGTCAAAGACGCAACAAGATCTCCTCCGGGAATCGGTCGCGTCACAGGGCGCGCCGGGAAGTCTGGTCGGCACTGCACCACAGGTGCATCCGTACACCGTTCCCCCGCCCGAGGAGGTCCCCGCGTGACCGACCAGCAGCCCGTCAACGAGCCGACCCGGCGACGCCAGTTCCTCGGCAGACTTCCCCTCCCCGAGCGGACCTACATCGCCGACGCCCTGCGCACCGAGACCGTCGGTGGCGTGCTGCTGCTGATCGCTGCCGTCGTCGCACTGATCTGGGCCAACGTCGGGCCGGCCGCGTACGAGAGCGTCCTCGACTACACGATCGGGCCGTCCACGCCGCTCCACCTGGACCTCAGCCTGGGTTCCTGGGCCAAGGACGGTCTGCTGACCATCTTCTTCTTCGTCGCCGGCATCGAGCTCAAGCGCGAGTTCGTGGCTGGCGAGCTGCGCAGTCCCAGTGCCGCGATGCTGCCGGTCATAGCCGCGGTCTGCGGCGTCGCCCTGCCCGCGATCATCTTCGCCCTCGCCAACTCCGGCAGTGGCGGCCACCCGGGCGGCTGGGCGATCCCGACCGCGACCGACATCGCCTTCGCACTCGGCGTGCTGGCCGTGGTCGGCACCCATCTGCCCTCCGCGCTGCGGGCCTTCCTGCTCACCCTCGCCGTGGTGGACGACCTGATCGCGATCCTGATCATCGCCGTCTTCTACAGCTCCGGCATCAAGTTCTGGGCGCTGGGGCTGGCCTTCGCCGGCCTGGTCCTGTTCTGGTTCCTGCACCGGCGCGGTGTGCACGGCTGGTACCTGTTCGTCCCGCTCGCCTTCGTGATCTGGGCGCTGATGCACGAGAGCGGCGTGCACGCCACGGTGGCGGGCGTCGCGATGGGCCTGATCCTGCGCTGCCACCGGGTGGGCGACGAGAAGTACTCCCCCGGCGAGCACATCGAGCACCTCGTCCGACCGCTCTCGGCCGGGTTCGCCGTCCCCGTGTTCGCGCTGTTCGCGGCAGGGGTGGCGATTTCCGGGTCGGCCCTCGCCGACGTGTTCACGCAGGCCACCCCGCTCGGGATCGTCCTCGGTCTGCTGGTCGGCAAGACCGTCGGCATCTTCGGCGGCACCTGGCTGGCCGCCCGCTTCACCCGGGCCGAGCTGAATCCGCAGCTCAAGTGGGCCGACATGTTCGCGGTCTCGGTGCTCGCGGGGATCGGCTTCACCGTGTCCCTGCTGATCAGCGAGTTGGCCTTCCCCGACGACGCCGACCTCGCCGACCTCTCCAAGGCTGCCGTGCTGGTGGGCTCGCTGCTCTGCGCGCTGGTCGCCACCGTGCTGCTGAAGCTGCGCAACCGGCACTACCGGGAACTCTGTGAGGAGGAGGACCGCGACGTGGACGGCGACGGCATCCCCGACGTCTACCAGCAGGACGATCCGGCCTGGCAGGCCCGGGTGGCGGAGGCGGCCCGCCGGTCGGCCGAGAGCGGCCCCGGCGGCACCGGACCGGGGCCCGGCTCCGGGGCCGCCCGCTGACGGTCCGCCGACGGGTGCGAGGCGGCGGGGGCCGAAGGCGGTGGCCCCCGCATCACTGCGGCGGCCCGCCCCGCCCGACGGAACGCGCCCGCCACGGCCGGGCGCGCTCTCCCCGAACGGGACACGTACCCCGGGCGGGGCCCCGGAGTGGTGTGCGACTGACCGGTAGGGGCATGATTCTGAGCTGTCGACAGTCCACAGACGCCGCCGGCCGCCCCGATCCCCGGAGCGGTCCCCGATGACGGCCCCCGGAACGACCGGGAGCCGCACCGCCCGGCGGCGTCGTGCCGCACAGCCGCAGAGGAGAACCGCTGATGCCCGCAGGAGCCGCAGACCCGTCCAGCAACGGCCGGGCGCCCTACGAGGGCGAGCGTTCGGTGGGGCAGCTGTTCGCGGCGGCCACCACCGACCTGTCCGCCCTGGTCCACGACGAGATCGCGCTCGCGAAAGCGGAGCTCCGCGCGGACGTCAAGCGCGGCGTCTCCGGGGGTGTGTCGCTGACGGTCGCCGGCGTGGTGGCGCTGGCCGCGGTGCCGATGCTGAGCGCGGCGGCGGCGTACGGGATCCACGCCCTGGGCCTGTCGCTCGGCTGGTCGTTCCTGATCGTGGCCGGCGCGTACCTGCTGCTGGCGCTGCTGCTCGGGCTGCTGGCGCTGCGTTCGTTCAAGCGGATCGAGAAGCCGCACCGCACCATCGAGGGCGCCCAGAAGACCGCGGACGTGCTCAAGAACGCCCGCCCCCGGCCGGCCACCCAGGAGGAGATCGACCGGGCCCTCGGCCGCATCCCGTAGGCACCGACCGAAACGCCCCGCGCCCCCGGCCACCTCGCGCTCATCCACCCCGCGCCCGGTGGCCGGGGCGCGTCCGGGGCGGTCCACTCCGGTCCCGTCCGGTGCGGTCGGGACGCCCCGGGAGCGAGTGCCGACCACGTACCCGGCGCGCCGATGTGACACGCTCTCGGTATGCCGCTCGACCAGAAGCCCGTGCCCGCGCAGCCGTCCGCCAGCTCCGGCCCCGACCGCACGCCCGGTCAGGACGGCGTCGACCACGGTCAGGACGCCGCCGAGGAGGCGGTCGACGCGCCAGGGGCGGGCGAGGACGGCCCCACCGGGCCCGTGCCCGCGGCGCCCTGGGACGTCCGGCAGGCGGGTCCGTGGAAGCACCGCGACCTGGCGGCCAACGGCGCCCGGTTCCACATCGCCGAGCTGGGCGAGGGCCCGCTGGTCCTGCTGGTGCACGGCTGGCCCGAGTACTGGTGGGCCTGGCGCCACCAGCTGACCGCGCTCGCCGAGGCCGGCTACCGGGCCGTCGCGCTGGACCTGCGGGGCATCGGCGGCAGCGACCGCACCCCCCGCGGCTACGACCCGGGCAACCTCGCGCTGGACATCACCGGCGTGATCCGCTCGCTCGGCGAGCGCCGGGCGCACCTGGTGGGCCACGCCTCCGGCGGCACGCTCTCCTGGGTGGCGGCGGTGATGCGGCCGTCGGTGATCCAGAGCCTCACCGTGGTCTCGGCCGCGCACCCCCGGGACCTCCGCCGGGCGCTGCTGACGGACCGCCGCCAGATGGCCGCCTTCGAGCACGTGCTGGGCTTCCAGCGGCCGTGGATACCGGAACGCCGCCTGGTCGCCGACGACGCCGCGCTGGTGGGCCGCTACCTGGACGCCTGGACGGGACCGAACCAGCTGGACCGGACGGCGGTGGCCGCGTACCGGCAGGCGATCCAGATCCCCAGCACCGCGCACTGCTCGATCGAGCCGTACCGCTGGCTGCTGCGGTCGATGGCCCGCCCGGACGGCATCCAGTTCGCCCGCCGGATGAAGAAGCCGATCACCGCGCCCACCCTGCACGTCCAGGGCGCCGCCGACCCGGTGCTGCTGTCGCACACCGCGCTGGGCGGCGGCGAGTACGTGGCCGCTCCGTACCGGTGGCGGCTGCTGCCCGGGATCGGGCACTTCCCGCACGAGGAGGCGCCGGAGCAGTTCACCGCCGAGCTGCTGGACTGGATCGGCCGCCACAAGGACTGAGAGCCTCCGCATCCGGACGCGGAAGCGGAGCCCAACTCCCTTCATATTGAGCTCATATGACAAACGCATAGGCCATGTTGACGACACCCCGGGCGGTTATCCCGGCCGACCCAGGGGCATCCATTGCGGTATGACCTGGATGCCCGATCACGGCAGCGCTCCGCGCAGCCGACGCCACAACAGCTCGCAGAGGTCCGGCCACCGCCCCGACTGGGCGGACGACCTGGGTCACGACGGCACCGACCGCCGCCGGAGCACGGCGCAGCGGCAGCTCGGCATCCCGCGTATCCTCGGCCGCCGCGCCCGCTGGGTGGGCGCGCGGCTACGGCGCGAGAGCTGAGCCTCCGCGCCGGGGCGGCGCGAAGGAGAACCGGGGCCGGACGCGGCCCGGCCCGACCCGACAGTCCGAGCGACCGGCGACCCCGCGGCCGGTCCGGTTCAGCGACCGGACCGGCGCGGCGGTCGGCCCACCCGGGTCAGTTCACCCACGTCGGTGACACCGCGGTGAACCAGAGCAGCACGAAGGTCGCCACCGACATGATCGGCACCAGCACCTTCGTCTCGACGCTGTTGCCGCTGCGCTTGATCAGCACCACCTCGTAGCGCTCCTTGTGCGGCCAGAGCAGCGGCGCGCCCTTCTTCGTCAGGCAGTCGCCCAGCAGGTGCGCCAGCGCGCCCAGCGCCACCGCGTACGGCAGCCAGCCGGGGGCGTTCGGCATCCAGCTGTTCATCCCGGCGGTGCCCAGCGCGGCGAGGCCGATGATGGTGATCCACGCCGTCGGGCCGTCGCCCGGCGGGTGCAGCCGCAGGGCGCGGATCGCGAGTGCCAGGAGGAAGAACGTCATGCCCAGGGTGAAGTTCCGGCCCAGGTAGGTGACGCCAGCCCAGGTGCCGCCCCCCATCAGCGCGACGAACAGCAGCGAGTGGGTGGCGTGCCGGTGTCCGCCGGAGATCCAGGCCACGAGGCGGCAGAGCAGCCGGGAGACCGGGCCGAGGAAGTTGGCGATCGTCCCGTCGTGGTGGTCGAGGTCCGGGAGCAGGGCGGCGCCGGCGCAGAGCACCGTGCCCATCAGGATGTCCGCCGGCTGCAGGGCGGTGTCGAGCAGCAGCGGCGGCAGGAACGGCGCCGAGGCCGCGTACAGCATCGCCCCGCTGACCGCGTGCGAGTGACCCATCATCGGACGCCGCCGACCTCCGCTCGGCCCACCCCGGGACGGCACCCGGTTGAGCCGAACGGGTGAGCGCGGCCGACGCTACCAGCCGGGGCCGACGACGCGGCGGACATCGGACACACCGGTGGCCCACAGCCAGGTCGGACCGGCCGGATCGGATCGGCCAGGTCGGAGCGGGCAGGTCCGCGCGGCCAGGTCGGACCGGCCGGATCGGATCGGCCAGGTCGGAGCGGCCGGATCGCAGCGGGCAGGTCCTGACCGGCCGACACGAGGGCGACGGCCGGCCGCGTCAGAGCGCGCAGCCCTGGGTGTCCACCCGGGTCGCCGCGGTGCTGCCCTTCTCGGCGTCCTCGCGCACCTCGGCCGCGGTCAGCACGTACCCGGTGTCCGCGCTGTCCAGCGACTTGGCGAAGACCACGCCGAAGACCTGGCCGTCCGGGGTGAGCAGCGGGCCGCCGCTGTTGCCCTGGCGGACCAGCGAGCGCACCGAGTAGACGTCGCGGACGACCTGGCCGCGGTGGTAGATGTCCGGGCCGTTGGCCTGGATCCGGCCGCGGATACGGGCCGGCTGGACGTTGAAGGCGCCGTTCTCGGGGAAGCCGGCCACGATCGCGTTGTCGTTGGTCTTCGCCTCGCCCGCGAAGGAGAGCGCGGGAGCGTTCAGCTTCGGCACGTCCAGGATCGCGATGTCGCGCTGCCAGTCGTAGCGGACGACGGTGGCGTCGTAGAGCTGGCCGACGCCGCCGATCTGCACGGTGGGCTCGTCGACCCCGCCGACCACGTGGGCGTTGGTCATCACCCGGTGCGGCGCGAACACGAAGCCGCTGCCCTCCAGGGTCTTGCTGCAGGCGGTGGCGGTGCCGACCACCTTGACCAGGCTCTGCTTGGCCTTGGCCACGGCCGGGCTGGCGGCCAGCGCCGGATCGGGGGTGTCGACCTGGGTGATCGGCTCGTGCTCGAAGGGGTTGAAGACCTGCGGGAAGCCGTTGCGGGCGAGCACCTTGGAGAAGTCGGAGAACCAGTTCGGCGCGTCCGAGGGCAGCGTGTCCTGGACGCCGCCGAGGATCGCCGAGGTGCGGACCTGCTTGGAGACCGTGGGCAGGGAGGTGCCGGCGAGCGCCGAGCCGATCAGCCAGGCCACCAGCAGCATCGAGATCACGTTGACCACCGCGCCGCCGGCGGCGTCCAGCGCCTTCGCCGGCCGGCGGTCGATGTGGCCGCGCAGCTTCCAGCCGAAGTGGGTGGTGACCGCCTGGCCGACCGCCGCGAGCACGATGACCACCACGACGGCCACCACCGAGGCGGTGGTGCCGGGGCTGAGGTGGTCGAGCAGCAGCGGGAGCAGCTGGACGGCGATCAGGCCGCCGCCGAGGAAGCCGAGGACCGACATCACGCCGACCACGAAGCCCTGCCGGTAGCCCGACACGGCGAATCCCACGGCGGCGGCGATCAGCAGCAGATCCAGGACGTTCACTCCGACACCCTCCCACGGCGGGCGCCGGGGCCACACAGTCGGGCGTTCACGTGGTCCTGGCGTCGCCGCTCAGCAGCGCACGGGAGCGGTCGCGGTCACCCTGCACCAGCGCCAGCGCCTCGTCCGAGAGGTCGACGATCCGGTTCTGGTCCCAGGGCAGCTCCAGGCCGCTGTGGTGCAGCACCCGGTCGATCACCCCGGCGGTGAAGCCCCAGACCAGCCGGCCGCCGACCGCGAAGGCCGGCCCCAGGTGTCCGGACGGGTGGCGCAGCCGGACCCGGTTGGCCGGGTCGGTCAGCTCGGCGATCGGCACCCGGAACACCGCGCCGGTCTCGCCCGCGTCCACCGGACGGACCGGTGACTCCTCGCGCCACCAGCCGAGCACGGGGGTGACCACGAAGCGGCTGACCGGGATGTAGAGGGCGGGCAGGGCGGCGAAGACCTGCACCCCGGACGGGTCCAGGCCGGTCTCCTCCCAGGCCTCCCGCAGCGCCGCCGCGACCGGGCCGGAGCCCTCGGGGTCGCCGTCCTCCGGGTCCAGCGCGCCCCCGGGGAAGGAGGGCTGCCCGGCGTGCGAGCGCAGCGACCGGGCCCGTTCGATCAGCAGCACGTCGGGGCCGGTCCCGCCCTCGCCGAAGAGCATCAGGACGGCCGCGGCGCGACCGCCCTCGGCGGGCGGCAGGAAGCGGCTCAGCTGCTCGGGCAGGACCCGCTCGGCGGCGTCCCGGACCGGCTCCAGCCAGGACGGCAGGCCGTCCCGCTCGATCCGTCCCGGCAGGGCCTGCCCGGGCCCCCGGTCGTGGCCGTGCGCCGTCACTCGGCCACCGCCAGGTCCGCGACCTTGCCCTGGTGGGCGACGGCGTCGGCCCGCGCCGCCGCCTCGCCCGGGTAGTCCGCGGGCGGCCTCAGCCGCTGGCCGGGGTGGCCGCCCATCTCGTACTTGAGCAGCTTCTTCGCCTTCTCCGGATCCGTCTCGCCCTCCCCGTAGGAGGGGCAGAGCGGCGCGATCGGGCAGGCCCCGCAGGCCGGCTTCTGGGAGTGGCAGATCCGCCGCCCGTGGAAGACCACCCGGTGCGAGAGCATCGTCCACTCCGACTTCGGGAAGATCTCCGCGACGGCCGCCTCGACCTTGACCGGGTCCTCCTCCGCCGTCCACCCGAACCGCCGGGCCAGCCGCCCGAAGTGGGTGTCCACGGTGATCCCGGGCACGCCGAACGCGTTGCCGAGCACCACGTTCGCCGTCTTGCGCCCCACCCCGGGGAGGGTGACCAGGTCGGCCAGCCGGCCCGGGACCTCGCCGCCGAACTCGTCCCGCAGCGCGATCGAGAGCCCGATCAGCGACTTCGCCTTGTTGCGGAAGAACCCGGTCGGCCGGATGACCTCCTCCAGCTCCTCCGGCACCGCCGCCGCCATGTCCTCCGGCGTCGGGTACTTCGCGAACAGCGCGGGCGTCGTCTGGTTCACCCGCAGGTCCGTCGTCTGCGCCGACAGCACGGTGGCCACCAGCAGCTCGAACGGGTTGTCGAAGTCCAGCTCGGGGTGCGCGTAGGGGTACAGCTCCGCCAGTTCCCGGTTGATCCTCCGGGCCCGCCGCACCATCGCCAGCTTCGACTCCGGCTTCCTCGGCTTCACAGCCACCTTCACCGCCGGCTTGGCTGCGGCCTTCCGGACCTTGCTCTCTGCCATGCAGGAAGGCTACGCCGAACAGCCCTGACCCCGCGGGCGATCAGCCATCGACGCGGGGCCGCGGACGATCAGCCATCGACGCGGGGCCGCGGACGATCAGCCATCGACGCAGGGCCGCGGACGGTTCGGACGCCCCCTGCGCGGCGCCCGGTCAGGACGGCCCGCAGGGCTGGTCCGCCGGCGTGCGCGGCGCCGGCGACGCCGTGGGCGCGGGAGGCACCGCGGGCCCCGCCGGTGCGGCCGCCACGGCCGGTGCGGCGCGGCGGTCGCGGCGGGCGGGGGCGAGGGCGCCGAGCATCACCACGGCCGTCACGGCGAAGGCGGACGGGTAGCCCAGCGGACCGGCGAGGACGCCGAAGGCCACCGCGCCGACGCCCATCCCCGCGTCGAAGGCGACGTTCCACAACGCGGTGACGGCGCCGAAGCCGGCCTTGGAGACCCTCGCGTACATCATGGTCAGGGTGGCGTTCTGGGCCGCGCCGAAGCCGATGCCGAACACCGCCGCGCCGGCCACCACGGCGACCGCGCTGCCGGTCAGCGCGATCAGCAGGGTGCCCGCGGCGCAGAGCAGCAGCGCGGGCAGCACGAGCCGCTCCGGCCCGTGCCGGTCGCCGTACCGGCCCGCCGCCCAGCGGGCCGCCGTCGCCGAGGCCGGCTGGACGAACAGGGCCACCGCGGCGAGGCCCGCGGACCCGACCGGGACGGCCAGCGGCAGGAAGGTCACGATGATCCCGGCGGCCAGCGCGGTGGCGCCGAAGACCACGGTCGGGCGGCGCAGCCCGGCCGACCGGAAGCCGGCCACCACCCCCACCGCCGGCTCGGCGGACGGTTCGCGGTCCGGCAGCCCGGGGACGGCGGCGATCGCGGCCAGCGCCACGGCGCCGGCGGTCACGGCCACCGGGGTGTAGCCCACGTGGGCCGCCAGCCAGACGCCCAGCGGCAGGCCCAGCAGCGACGGCACGCCCGAGACCACGCCGACCAGCGCCAGCCCCTCACCGCGCCGCTCGGCCGGGATCAGGGCCGCCGTCAGCGCGCCGCCGGCGACGATGGTGAAGGCGAAGCCCAGCCCGCGCACCAGGCAGACCGCCGTGATCCAGACGAGGCCGCCGTCGACGGCGGTCAGCACCAGCGCGGGCGCTCCGAGCAGCAACAGGCCGACCGCCAGCACCGAGCGGTAGCCGAAGCGGACCACCAGCCGGGGTGTGGCCAGTTCGCCCAGGACGGTCGTCAGCATCAGCGCGCCGGTCGCGAGCCCGGCCGCGTTGCCGCCCCCGGTGGACTCCTCGGCGTAGAGCGGGACGACGGAGAGCAGCAGGTTGAACCCGGTCGAAGCGCCGAGGATCGACACGAAGCGCAGCAGCAGCGGCCGGGTGACCAGCCGGGGGCGGGTGCCGGGCGCGGTCCGGGAGGTTGCCGTCGAGGTCATATGACGGACCGTAGGCCCGAACCGGCCCGTTCGTAAGATCCGTATCGGCCGCTCCGGACGGCCGCCACCATCGCGGTCAGGGGCAGCCGACGACCTGGCCGGCCCAGGAGAGGCCGCCGCCGAAACCGAGCAGCAGGGTGGGGGTGCCCGCGGGCACCTCGCCGCGCTCGACCAGCTTGGACAGCGCGAGCGGGACGGAGGCGGCCGAGGTGTTGCCGGACTCGACGACGTCGCGGGCGACCACCGCGCCGGGCACGCCGAGCCGGTCCACCACCGCCTCGATGATGCGCAGGTTGGCCTGGTGGGTGACCACCGCGCCGAGGTCCGCGGGGGTGATCCCGGCCCGCCGGCAGGCCTCCTCGGCGATCGGGGCCAGCGCGGTGGTGGCCCAGCGGTAGACGGTCTGGCCCTCCTGACGGAATTTCGGCTGCCAGCCGTCGTCCAGCCGGACGGCGTGGCCCCGGGTCGGGTCGGAGCCCCAGACCACCGGCCCGACGCCCCGACCGGTCGGATCGTGGCTGAGGACCGCCGCACCGGCGCCGTCGCCGAGCAGGACGCAGCTGGAGCGGTCCGTCCAGTCGGTGACGTCGCTCATCCGCTCGGCGCCGATCACCAGGGCGTGCCGGGCGGCCCCGGCCCGGACGGCGTGGTCGGCGGTGGCCAGCGCGGTGCAGAAGCCCGCGCAGCCGTTGTTGACGTCGAAGCCGACGGCCGAGGGGATGCCCAGCCGGCCGGCGACCTGGGTGGCGATGCTCGGGCAGCGGTCCCTGGCCGAGCAGGTGGCGACCACCACCATGTCGATCTCCTCCGGCGCCAGGCCCGCCGAGGCGAGGGCCTTGCCGGCGGCGGCGGAGGCGAGGTCGGTGACGGACTCCGTGTCGGCGATTCGCCGGGTGACGATGCCGGTGCGCTGCCGGATCCATGCGTCGCTGGTGTCGACCAGCCGGGCGAGGTCGTCGTTGGTGAGGACTCGGGCGGGCTGGTGGTGGCCCAGGGCCGCGATCCGGGATCCCGACATGTCTGCTCCTCCGTGAGGGGGTGTCACGCCGGGACTATAGCGTCCGAACGGTCGGACTCTAAAGGCCCGGGGCTGGCTACACTGGCCCGGTGAGCCCGAGAAGATCCGTCGCCGACGCCCGCCGGACCCGCACCGCGATCCTGCGCCGGGGGCTGGACCTCGCCTCGGTCGAGGGCCTGGAGGGGCTGACCATCGGCCGGCTCGCCACCGACCTGTCGATGAGCAAGTCCGGCGTCCTCGGCCACTTCGGCACCAAGGAGACCCTGCAGCTCGCCGTGGTCGACGAGGCCGTCGCCCTGTTCGTCCGCGAGGTGGTGCAGCGCGCGGCGGCCGCAGGCGCGGAGCCCGGGCTGCCGCGGCTGCTCGTCCAGTGCGAGGCCTGGGTCTCCTACCTGGAGCGCGACCTGCTGCCCGGCGGGTGCTTCTTCACCGCCGTGACCTCCGAGTTCGACGACCGGGAGCGCGGGCCGGTCCGGTCTGCGGTGGCCGCCCGGAACGCCGTCTGGCAGCGCGAGCTGCGCCGGCAGACCGAGCTGGCGATCGCCGCCGGTCAGCTGCCCGCCGAGCCGGACGCCGAGCAGGTGGTCTTCGAACTGACCGGGCAGGTCCTGGCGCTCAACCACGCCCGCCGGCTCTACCGGGACGCGGCCGCGGCCGCCCGCACCCGGCGGGCGATGCGGCGCCTGCTCGGGCTGCCCGCCGCGGTCGACGGGCCGCCCGAGCTGGCCCCGCTCCCGGAGCCGGACGACCACTGAGGCCGCCCGGCCCGGGCCACCGGCACCTCCCCTGTGCGTGCCGGTGAGCTCCTGCCGGTCAGCGCCGGTACAGCGCGTCCAGCTCCCCGTAGCCCAGCGCGCCGGGCGCCCCGGTCACGGCGCCCGTACCGAGCAGTTCGGCGGCGGCGCGGTGGGCGGCGCTGTACGCGGCCTCGGCCAGCCCGGTGCCGACGCTGATCCGCCGGACGCCGGTGGCGGCGAGCTCGGCGACCGTCGGCCCGCCCGGCCCCGTCATCGCGTTCACCGGCAGCGGGGACGCGGCGCAGAGCCGGGCCAACGCGTCGAGGTCCAGCAGGCCGGGGACGAAGAGGCCGTCCGCACCCGCCCGCGCGTACGCCGCCGCGCGAACCAGCACCTCGTCCAGCCGGCCCTCCTCCGGGCCGATCCCGAACAGGAAGACGTCCGTCCGGGCGTTGACCAGCAGCTCGGGCAGGCCCGCCGCCGCGGCCGCCGCCCGGGCGGCGGCCAGCCGCGCGGCCTGCTCGGCCACCGGGAAGAGCGGGCCGCCGGCCGCCGCCGAGTCCTCCAGGTTGATCCCGGCCGCGCCGGCCCCGACCAGCACCCGCACGGTTTCGGCCACCTCGGCGGGGGCCGCCCCGTAGCCGCCCTCGGCATCGACCGTGACCGGCAGGTCGACGACGGAGGCGATCCGGCGGGCGGCCTCGGCCATGTCCGCCCGGCCGAGCTGCTGGCCGTCGCCGCGACCGAGCGACCAGGAGACGCCGCCGCTGGTGGTGGCGATCGCCGCGGCCCCGGCGGAGGCGATCACGGCGGCGCTGCCGGCGTCCCAGGCGTTCGGCAGGACGAGCACCCCGTCGGCCACGAGCGCCCGCAGCCGCAGGGCCCGCTCGCGAAGCTCGGGGGTGGGGGTGCCGGTGGACTGGGAGGCGGACATACGGGGTCACCGTCTTTCGGGCCGTGGACTCGTGGACTCATGGACTCGTCAGGACCGGATCCTGCGCCCCCGGCCGCCCGTGCTCCACTGATTAAGCCGGAGCCGAATCCTGGCGGCCCGCGACCGCCCCGATCACCTCATGGACCTCGGCGCCCCCGTCCCGGCGCCCCCGCGCACCGGACCGCGCGCGTCCCGGCTGACCTGCGAACACCGCGAGACCACCGCGCCGGACCCGGACACCGGCCGCACGGGTCGCCGGCACCGCCCGCCACGCCGCTCCGCGCGCCCGCACGAGCCGCCCGCAGGCCGCTCCGGCGGTACGAATGGCCCCGCGCAGCACACCTCGGCGCACCCCCTCCTCATATGATCGGAGCGACATGCGCCATGCTTGGTGATGCAGAGCACTGTACGGAACTTGCGCCGACCGGCTTGATCGCCGGGCGGCCGAGAAGGAGGAAGCACGTGGACGACGTTCTGCGGCGCGCCGCACTCTTCGCGGCACTCGACGACGAACAGGCCGGCGAGCTGCGCGCTTCCATGACCGAGGTGACCCTCGCCCGCGGTGAGTCGCTGTTCCACGAGGGCGACCCGGGCGACCGGCTGTACGTCGTCGCCGAGGGCAAGGTCAAGCTGCACCGCGCCTCGCCGGACGGCCGCGAGAACATGCTCGCCGTCCTCGGCCCCAGCGAGATGATCGGCGAACTGTCGCTCTTCGACCCGGGCCCGCGCACCGCCACCGCGAGCGCGCTGACCGAGGTCAAGCTGCTGGGCCTCGGCCATGGCGACCTCCAGCCCTGGCTGCACGCCCGCCCCGAGGTCTCGATCGCACTCCTGCGCGCCATCGCCCGCCGGCTGCGCCGGACCAACGACGTGATGTCCGACCTGGTCTTCTCCGACGTGCCCGGGCGCGTCGCCAAGGCCCTGCTGGACCTCTCGCGCCGCTTCGGCGTGCAGTCCGACGAGGGCATCCACGTCGCCCACGACCTCACCCAGGAGGAGCTGGCCCAGCTGGTCGGCGCCTCCCGCGAGACGGTCAACAAGGCGCTCGCCGACTTCGCCGGCCGCGGCTGGCTGAAGCTGGAGGCCCGCGCCGTGGTCCTGATGGACGTCGAGCGGCTCTCCCGCCGCTCGCGCTGACCCGGCCGGCCGGAGCTCCGCTCCGGCCCGCCCGGCGCGCCGTCGGTCCCACCGACGACGAGGGCCCGTCCACCGATGCGGTGGACGGGCCCTCGCGCGTGTCCGGTGCGGCTCCGGGCGGTCGGCCCGGCCGGCGGTCAGATCAGCCCGTGGTCCTCCAGGTACTGGAGCTGGGCCCGAACCGACAGCTCGGCCGCGGGCCAGAGCGCGCGGTCCACGTCCGCGTAGACCCGGGCCACCACCTCGTCCGCCGTCCGGCAGCCGGCCTCGACCGCGGTCTCCACCTGGGCGAGCCGCCCGGCCCGGTGCGCCAGGTAGTACTCGACGGCGCCGAGCGCGTCCGCGAGCACCGGCCCGTGGCCGGGCAGCACCGTGCGCACGCCGTGCTCGGTCGCCATGTTCTGCAGGTGGCGCAGCGAGTCCAGGTAGTCGCCGAGCCTGCCGTCGGGGTGGGCCACCATCGTGGTGCCCCGGCCGAGGACGGTGTCGCCGGTGAGGACCGCGCCGTCGGCCGGCAGGTGGAAGGTCAGCGAGTCCGAGGTGTGCCCGGGGGTGGCGACCACCCGCAGGTCGAGGCCGCCGATCTCCAGCCGCTGGCCGTGCGTCAGGCCCTCGGAGCCGAGCCGGTACGCCGGGTCCAGGGCGCGGACGTCGGTACCGGTCAGCTCGGCGAACCGCGCGGCACCCTCGGAGTGGTCGGCGTGGCCGTGGGTGAGCAGGGTGAGCGCGACGCGCTTGCCCTGCTGCTCGACGGTGTCGATCACCCGGCGCAGGTGCCCCTCGTGCAGCGGGCCCGGGTCGACGACCACCGCGAGGTCCGAGCCGGGCTCGGAGAGCAGCCAGGTGTTGGTGCCGTCCAGCGTCATCGGCGACGGGTTGGGCGCCAGCACGCAGACTGCCCGGGGGGTGGCCTCGCCGCCGATGCCGGCGGCGGGGTCACCCGGGAGGATTCCGCTCACCGGCCGCTCCCGCCGAGTCGGCCGCCCTCGCAGGTCCGGTCGAGCACGCGTCCGGGCAGTGTCCGGACGAGGGCGCGCAGCCCCGGTATGCCGTCGTCGACGAGCGCGCCCTCGCAGGCGAGCGGGCGGGGGGTCAGGCTGCGGGCGGGCATCTCGCGCGCCGTCCGGCGAGCCACGTCGTTGTGGGTCATCGGGCGTCGATCCTTCCTCGGGCGGTGTCGGTTCATCGGATGTATCGGTTCATCGGCTCGGAGGGTCGGGAGGCCGGGGATCCGGGGGCCGGGCCCCGGGTGCCCCAAGTCCGGGTCGTCAGCGGTCTTCGGGAAAGTCTCCATCGATGGTCAGCTCTTCATACCCCGACCATCGAACCGTCATTCGATCCCCCCGGACCTCGGCGGTGCCGAGGATCGGGTGCAGCGAACGCCCCGCCGCGGCCTCCAGCGCCTGCGCGGCGCTGCGCACCGGCAGCAGCTCCCGCAGCACGGTCACGGTGGGCGGCAGCATCCCGAACACGCCGTCCTCGTGGCCCCGGACGGCCTCGGCCGGAGAGAGCCAGGCGACCCGGTCGGCCTCGCCGACCTCCAGCGCGGCCCGCTGACCGGGCGGCAGGGCCGCGACGAAGAACCAGGTGTCGTACCGGCGCTCCTCGAACGCCGGGGTGACCCAGCGGGCCCAGCCCGCCAGCAGGTCGCTGCGGAGCAGCAGGCCGTGCTCACGGAGGAAGTCGGCGAAGGAGAGCTCGTGGGCCTCCAGGGCGGCGCGCTCCGCGCTCCAGTCCCGGGGTTCGGCGGTGCTGTCGGCGTCCGGGCCGGCCAGCAGGACTCCGGCCTCCTCGAACGTCTCGCGGACGGCGGCGCAGACCACCGCCTGCGCGGTCCGGGCGTCCACACCGAGCCGCTCGGCCCACTCCTGCGGGCCGGGCCCGGCCCAGCCGAGCTCGGCCTCGGCGTCGCGCGGGTCCACCCCGCCACCCGGATAGGCGTACATGCCCGCCGCGAACGCCATCGAGCTGCGCCTGCGCAGCAGATAGGCCTCCGGCCCGGTCGCCGTGTCCCTCAGCAGCACCACGGTGGCGGAGGGCCGGGGCTCCGGCGGGATCACCTCGCCGGACTCGACCGCCCGGATCCGGGCAGGCCAGCCGGGCGGCATCGGGAGCGTCGTTGCTCGCTGGTCCATGCCCGGATGCTAAGCGCACGAGGGCGGGGTTGGACAGGGCCGACCCCACCCTCGTGATCGGTCTCAGGCCTTGACCCGGACCTGCAGCTCGACCTCGACCGGGGCGTCCAGCGGCAGGACGGTGACGCCGACCGCGCTGCGGGCGTGCACACCGGCCTCGCCGAGCACCTGGCCGAGCAGCTCGCTGGCACCGTTGATGACGCCGGGCTGGCCGGTGAAGTCGGCGGCGGAGGCGACGAAGCCGACCACCTTCACGACCCGCTCGATCAGGTCCAGGTCACCGACCACCGACTTCACCGCGGCCAGCGCGTTGAGCGCGCAGATCTGCGCGAGCTCCTTGGCCTCCTCCGGGGTGACCTCGGCGCCGACCTTGCCGGTGGTCGGCAGCTTGCCGCCCACCATCGGCAGCTGGCCGGAGGTGAAGACGAACTCGCCCGAGCGCAGGGCCGGCACGTAGGCGGCGACCGGCGCGGCCACCGGCGGCAGGGTCAGACCGAGCTCGGCGAGCTTCTCCTCGACCTTGCTCATGCGTTCTTCTCCCGCTTGAAGTAGGCCACCAGCTGCTCCGGGTTCGGGCCGGGCACGACCTGGACGAGCTCCCAGCCGTCCTCGCCGAAGTTGTCCAGGATCTGCTTGGTGGCGTGCACGAGCAGGGGCGCCGTCATGTATTCCCACTTGGTCATGGCCAGACTCTAGACGAGCGGCGGGGGCGAACGGGGCGGCCTGCGGACCGGCGTGTGAGGTGGCCCACAATCCGGGCATGATTCAGGCCCGGCCTCCCCGATGCTCCCGGCATCCGGCGCGGTCCCTGGTTACCCTCGCGGGAGGGCACCTGCGCGGTGGCGGCCCTCGGAACGGCCCCTCGGCCCTCGGAGACGGACGGAGACGGAGCGTGGCACGCACCCCCGGCCAGGCGGCCCGGCGTGATCCCGACTGGGAGGGCGTCCGGCTGCACGTGGTCAGCGGCAAGGGCGGCACCGGGAAGACCAGCCTCGCCGCGGCGTTGGCGCTGGCCCTCGCGGCCGAGGGGCGGCGGACGCTGCTGATCGAAGTGGAGGGCCGGCAGGGGATCGCCGAACTGTTCGGGATCGCCGCACTGCCGTACGAGGAACGCCGGATCGCGTCCGTCACGCGCGCCCAGCTGGGGCTGCCCGGCAGGGGCGGCGCCGGGTCCGGCAGCGGCGAGGTGTACGCGCTGGCCATCGACACCGAGCAGGCGCTGCTGGAGTACCTCGACATGTTCTACAAGCTCGGACGGGCCGGGAAGGCGCTCCAGAAGGTCGGCTTCGTCGACTTCGCCACCACCGTCGCCCCCGGCGTCCGGGACGTGCTGCTCACCGGAAAGGCCTGCGAGGCGGCCCGGCGCAAGGCACCGGACGGGCGCCGCACGTACGACGCGGTGGTGATGGACGCGCCGCCGACCGGCCGGCTCACCCGCTTCCTGAACGTGAACTCCGAGGTGGCCGGACTGGCCCGGTTCGGGCCGATCCACACCCAGGCACAGGCCGTGATGCGGGTGCTGAAGTCGCCGGAGACCGCGGTACACCTGGTCACCCTGCTGGAGGAGATGCCGGTGCAGGAGACCGTGGACGGCTTCACCGAGCTGCGCGAGGCCGGCCTCCCGGTCGGCGGGGTGATGGTGAACATGGTCCGGCCGCCGGTGCTGGACGCGGCGGCCGTGGCCGCGGTGGACGGGGACCACCGCGAGGAGGTCGCGCTGGCCCTCGGCGAGGCGGGCCTCGGCGGGCGCTCGCGCAAGCCGGACACCGTCCGGGCGGCGGTCGACCCGCTGCTCGACCCGCTGCTGGAACAGGCCCGGGAGCACGCCGAGCGGGTGGAGCTGGAGCGCGAGCAGCGCGCCGACCTGCAGCAGCTGAAGCTCCCGAGCTACGAACTCCCGCTGCTGGGCGAGGGTGTGGACCTCGCCGGGCTGTACCGGCTGGCGGGCGAACTGAAGCGTCAGGGGGCGGCGTGAGCGGGAGTGCGAACGGCGGTGCGAACGGCGGTGCGAACGGCGGTGCGAACGGCGGTGCGAACGGCGGTGCGAGCGGGAACGGTGGGCAGGACGGGCAGGGCGTGGGTGACAAGCAGGGCGCGGGCAGCGGGCAGGACACCGGCACCGAGCGGGGCAGCCACCTCGACATGGACCGGCTGATCGACGACCCGGGGACCAGGATCATCGTCTGCTGCGGCTCGGGCGGCGTCGGCAAGACCACCACCGCCGCGGCGCTCGGACTGCGGGCGGCCGAGCGCGGCCGCAAGGTCGTCGTACTGACCATCGACCCGGCCCGCCGGCTGGCCCAGTCGATGGGCCTGACCGAGCTCGACAACACCCCCCGCGTCGTCAAGGGCGTCACGGGTGAGGGCGAACTCCAGGCCATGATGCTCGACATGAAGCGGACCTTCGACGAGGTCGTGCTGGCCCACGCCGAGCCCGAGCGGGCCCGGGCGATCATGGAGAACCCGTTCTACCAGTCCCTGTCGGCCGGCTTCGCGGGTACGCAGGAGTACATGGCGATGGAGAAGCTCGGCCAGCTCCGCGCTGCCGAGGAGTGGGACCTCATCATCGTCGACACCCCGCCGTCCCGCTCCGCGCTGGACTTCCTGGACGCGCCGAACCGGCTCGGGTCCTTCCTCGACGGCAAGGTGATCCGGATCCTGACCGCCCCGGCCAAGGTCGGCGGACGCAGCGCGATGAAGTTCCTCAACGTCGGGATGGGCCTGCTCACCGGCACCCTGGGCAAGATCTTCGGCGCCCAGCTGCTGACCGACGTACAGACCTTCGTCAGTGCGATGGACTCGATGTTCGGCGGCTTCCGCGAGCGCGCCGACCGGACGTACCAGCTGCTCAAGGCGCCGGGGACGGCGTTCCTGGTGGTGGCCGCGCCGGAGCGGGACGCGCTGCGCGAGGCGGCCTACTTCGTCGACCGGCTGGCCGCCGACCGGATGCCGCTGGCCGGGCTGGTCCTCAACCGGGTGCACCGCACGGGCGCCCCGCAGCTCACCGCCGAACGTGCGCTGGCGGCGGCCGAGGCCCTGGAGGAGAACGGCTCGGAGCACACGTCACCCGAGGCGGAGCTGCTCGCGGCGGGACTGCTGCGGCTGCACGCCGAGCGGATGCAGATCATGTCGCGGGAGCGCCGCACCCGTGACCGCTTCGTCTCGGTCTACCCGGACGTGCCGATCGTCGAGGTCGCCGCGCTGCCCGGGGACGTGCACGACCTGGACGGGCTGCGCGCGATCGGTGACCGCCTCAGCGGCGCCGTGTAGCGGCCCGGCACCGGCCCCCGCGACGCCGCTCCCCCGTGGCGTCGCTCCCGGACCGTTGCCGTCCAGCTCGTGAACCGCCGTCGGGTGGCTGTCGCGCCCGTCGGCTCCCTGACCTGCCGGCCCCCGTGGGGCGCCGGCGCCGTGCCCGGCCGTGCGGGCCGCTCAGCACCGTGCTGGTCGCTCAGCGCCGTGTGGGTCGCTCAGCACCAGGCAGGTCGCTCAGCCCGCCTGGGCGTAGTCCGTCAGTATCACACCGGTGGCGAGGGACTCCTCGTACTCGGTGCGGGCCGTCTCCAGCAGCCGCCGCCACGACATCACGGTCGGCCGCCGGCGCAGCAGCGCCCGCCGCTCGCGCTCCGTCATCCCGCCCCAGACCCCGAACTCCACCCGGTTGTCCAGTGCGTCCGCCAGGCACTCCGTGCGAACGGGGCACCCGCTGCACACCGCCTTGGCGCGGTTCTGCGCCGCCCCCTGGACGAACAGTTCGTCCGGATCACTAGTGCGGCAGGCGGCCTGCGCACTCCAGTCGTCTACCCAGCCCATGCCGGCGCCGTCCTCTCCCGAATCGAGGCTCCCCCACGGCGGCAACGGCATATTCACCGTTGCCAGTTGAGGACGTTACGGAAGAACGACAGCTTGCAACAGCCCCTTCGGGCTCAATCTCGAATGACCCGATCGGACTATGGGTATCGGTCAGCTCACTCGTTGGAGTGATCGCAGGTCGCAAGCCTTGCCAAGAAACCCGGGGGAACTCTCGCCACGCGAGCCGTTACGGAGAGCCACCAAAAGGGGGTGGACAGCTGCCAACAGCTGCCTCAAAAACCGGCCAGAGAGGGGCAATTCGGGCAATCCTCATCACTCACAAGAGTGAGTGACGTTGACGCACCGAAGCTGTCGCAAGCTTGTGACAAGCCTAGGCGAACACCTGCCCCTATGTACGGGATTCGGCGACGTAGGGTTCTCCCCATGGCACCGAAGCGCCCCCAGGCACCCCAGCCCCCAGGCAACCCCGGAGCTCCGAGCGGCCGGCGCCGCGGGTCACCGCTCGACTTCGCGGGACACGGAGTGAAGTTCCTGGGGGTCAGCGTGCTCTCCGGAGTACTGCTGGCCGGCATGGCCCTGCCCGCCGTCGGCGCGCTCGGGCTGACCGCCAAGAGCACGGCGGAGAGCTTCGACGACATCCCCGACGACTTCAAGACCCCGCCGCTGACGCAGGCCACGCAGATCTTCGACGCCAAGGGCGGGCTGATCGCCAAGGTCTACGAGCGCGACCGCACGGTGCTCACGGCGGACCAGATGTCCCCCTACATGCGCCAGGCGCAGGTCGACATCGAGGACGCGCGCTTCTACGAGCACGGCGCCGTCGACCTCAAGGGCGTGCTGCGCGCGGTCAGCAAGAACGCGGAGAGCGGCACCGCCTCCCAGGGCGCCTCGACGCTGACCCAGCAGTACGTGAAGAACGTCAACGTGGAGAAGGCCGGCGACGACCAGGCCGCCGTCCTGGACGCGCAGCGCAAGACGCTCGGGCGCAAGGTCCAGGAGCTGAAGGTCGCGATCAAGTTGGAGGAGGACCTGACCAAGGACCAGATCCTCACCAACTACCTCAACATCACCTTCTACGGCCACCAGGCCTACGGGGTCGAGGCCGCGGCCCAGCGCTACTTCAGCAAGAACAACAAGGACCTCACCGTCGCCGAGGCCGCCACGCTGGCCGGCATGGTGCAGAACCCGTCGCAGTACGACCCGGTGCGCTACCCCGAGAACACGGTGAAGCGCCGGAACGTGGTGCTCGACAAGATGGTCGAGAACAAGCACATCACTGCGGACCAGGCCAAGGAGGCCAAGGCCGCGCCGCTGGGTCTGAAGTACAAGGACCCGCAGAACGGCTGCATCACCGCCCAGGCGGGCATGGGCTTCTTCTGCGACTACGTCCGGCACGTGGTCAAGCAGGACCCGGCGTTCGGCAAGAGCGTCGCGGACCGGAAGAAGTTCTGGGACCAGGGCGGACTCAACATCTACACCACCCTGGACCCGGACAAGCAGGCCGCCGCCCAGAACGCGGTGACCTCCAAGGTCAAGGTCACCGACTCGGTGTCGGCCGCCGCGACCATGATGGAGCCGGGCAGCGGCAAGATCCTGGCGATGGCCCAGACCCGCCCCTACGGCCTGGACCCCAACAAGAACCAGACCGTCGTCAACCTCAACGTCGACGCGGCGATGGGCGGCGGCAACGGCTTCCAGACCGGATCGACCTTCAAGCCGATCCTGGCCGCGGCCGCGCTGGAGTCGGGGATGTCCCCCACCCAGCCGTTCCCGTCCGAGAACAAGATCGACTACCCGTCGATGTCCACCTGCGCGGGCACCTGGAAGAACACCGACAAGCCCAAGGCGACGGTGAAGAACGAGTCCACCTCCGAGGTCGGCCCGTACGAGCTCAAGCAGGCCATGGCACTGTCGGTGAACACCTACTTCGTGCAGATGGAGCAGCAGGTCGGCCTCTGCGCGATGAAGCAGATGGCCAACAAGCTCGGCATCACCCAGTCCGCGAAGGGCGACGCGTTCCAGGAGGTGCCCTCGATGGTCCTCGGCACCCAGGAGCTCTCGCCGCTGACCATGGCGAACGTCTACGCGACCTTCGCCGCGCGCGGCAAGTACTGCACCCCGATCGCGATCAACAAGATCAGCACGGTCGACGGCAAGGACGTCAAGGTCCCGCAGTCCACCTGCAGCCAGGCCTTCTCCGAGCAGACCGCGGACGCCCTCAACACCGTCCTGCTCAACGTGACCGAGAAGGGCACCGCGGCCGCCCTCGGCCTGGAGGACGGCCGCCAGATCGCCGGCAAGACCGGTACCACCGACGAGAAGAAGGCCGCCTGGTTCAGCGGCTACACCCCGTCCCTCGCCACCTCGGTCTGGCTCGGCGGCCCGGCCGGCGGCGTGAAGATGAAGAACATCACCATCGGCGGCAAGTACTTCCCCGAGGTCTTCGGCGCCGACGGCCCCGGCCCGATCTGGCAGCTGGCGATGAACCAGGCGCTCAAGGGCTCGCCGAAGGACCAGATCCAGACCATCAACATCCCGGACCCGGCGCCCAAGCCCGACCCGAACGCGACCGCGCCGGCCACGCCGCCGGCGGGCGACGCCGCCGCGGCCGGTGGCGGCACCCCGGGCGGGAACCCCGGCGGCCAGCCGGGCGGCAACCCCGGCGGCGCCACCAACGCCGGCGGGATGATCGGCGGCGGCTTCACCTTCCCGCCGGGGATCATCGGCGGCGGGAACGGCAATGGCAACGGGAATGGGAACGGCGGTCGGCACTGACCGGCCCGCCCTGACCGACCCGCCCTGACCGGCCGACAGCCTGGGGCACCGAGAGGGGCGCCCTCCGAGCGATCTGCTCGGAGGGCGCCCCTCTTGTTGTGCGGGGTGGTGCGGCGGCGTCTTCGCGCGGCGCGTCCGTGCGGCGCGTCGCGGGGGCCGTGTCGCCGGCGCCCGCCCGGCCGGTCGGCCGTCGGGGCCGTCGGGGCCGTCGAGGCCGTCGAGGCCGTCGAGGCCGTCAGCCGGTGAGCGCGGCCTTGACCGCGGCGGCGACGCGGCCGCCCTCGGCCAGGCCGTCCACCTTCGGCTTCACCAGCTTCATCACGGCGCCCATGCCCTGCGGGCCGGTCGCGCCGCTCTCCGCGACGGCGGCGGCCACGATCGCCGTCAGCTCCTCGTCGGACAGCTGCTTGGGCAGGTACCCCGCCAGCAACTCCCCCTCGGCCCGCTCCCGCGCGGCCTGCTCCGTCCGGTCGGCGGCGTCGAACGCCTCGGCCGCCTCCCGGCGCTTCTTCGCCTCGCGAGCCAGCACCTTCAGCACCTCGGCGTCCGAGAGCTCCCGCTTCTCCTTGCCGGCCACCTCCTCGCTGGTGATGGCGGAGAGCGTCAGCCGGATGGTGGCCGAGCGCAGCTCGTCCCGGTCCCGGATCGCGGCCGTGAGGTCCTGGTGCAACTGCTCCTTGAGCGTGGTCATGGCCCAGAGTCTCCCACCTGCGGCGATCGGCTGCCCGCCATTAACGCCGGAGCATCGGCGGTGGAGCGCGCACGGGCCGCGGTCGCGGGAGGCTCCTCGCACCCGCCTGGTAACTCTTTATAGTGGTTACATGACTGACGAACGGGCGACCGGACTGGTGCTGCACACTCCCGGAGGTGCGCGCTACCTCTTCGACCCCGGCGCGCTCTGCCTGGAGCTCCTCACCACCGGCGGCCCCGGCGACTACGCCCGGTACGAGGTGCTGCACCACCCCGAGGACCTCACCCGGTGGCTGGAGCTGTCCCGGCTGGAACTCCCCGAGGAGGGCGTCCGCGTCGACGTGGGGCAGCTGACCGCCACCCGGACCCTGCGGGACGCGCTCTGGCGCCTCGCGGCGGCCCGGGCACACGGCGAGGCGGGGGCCGGGGCGGACTACGCCGTACTCAACCGCGCCGCCGCCCACCCGCCGCTCGTCCCGCAGATCGGCCCGGACGGCGCGGCCGCCGCCCCGCTGCCGGCCGACGGCGACCAGGTCCTCTCCGCCCTCGCCCGTGACGCCATCACCCTGCTCACCGGCCCCTACGCGGACCGGGTCCGGGAGTGCGGCGGCCACAACTGCCGCCTGATCTTCGTCGACACCTCGCGGCCCGGCCGGCGGCGCTGGTGCTCGATGGAGCACTGCGGCAACCTGCACAAGGTCCGCGCCCTCCGGGCCCGACGCGACGAGGCCGAGCGGACGGACCCCGCCACCGGGTCGGCCTGACCGGCCGGGCCGACCGGGGCGGCGGCACGGTCCGGCGCAGGTGGCGGCACAGGCATTCGGACCACAGCGGCGTGTCCTTCCCGGCCCACCGGACGTTCACCGGCTGATCCACCGTCTGAGAGCATGGAGCGATGCGACCGCTGTACTCCGTCCCCCTCGGAATCGCCGCCACCGGCGCCGCCTGCCTCGCCTACTCCGCCGGGTACGAGGTCCGTTCCTTCCGGCTCCGCCGGGTCGAGGTCCCCGTCCTGCCCAAGGGCGCCCGCCCCCTCCGGGTACTGCAGGTCTCGGACATCCACATGGTGAGCGGCCAGGGCAAGAAGCAGCGCTGGCTGCAGAGCCTCGCCGGACTCCGGCCCGACCTGGTGGTCAACACCGGCGACAACCTCTCCGACCCGCTCGGCGTCCCCGCCACGCTCGACGCGCTCGGGCCACTGATGGACTTCCCCGGGGTCTACGTCTTCGGCTCGAACGACTACTACGGCCCGGCCCGCAAGAACCCGGCCCGCTACCTCCAGGCGATGCGCAGCGGCGCCCACGGGATGAACAACCCCGACGGCACCGCGCGGCGCGGCATCACCGGCGCCGTGCACAACCCGTGGGAGAAGCTGCGCGACGGCTTCGACGCGGCCGGCTGGCTCGACCTCACCAACACCCGCGGCCGGCTGAACATCGGCGGCCTCGACCTCGAGTTCACCGGCCTGGACGACCCGCACATCCGCCGCGACCGCTACAGCGAGGTCACCGGCGGCCCGTCCGCCGACGCCGACCTCTCGCTGGGCATCGTGCACGCGCCCTACCTGCGCGTCCTGGACGCCTTCACCGCCGACCGCTACCCGCTGATCCTGGCCGGCCACACCCACGGCGGCCAGCTCTGCGTCCCCTTCTACGGCGCCCTGGTCACCAACTGCGACATCGACTCCAAGCGGGTCAAGGGCCTCTCCACCCACCAGGCCGGCGGCCGCCGCGCCTTCCTCCACGTCTCGGCCGGCTGCGGCACCAACCGCTACACCCCCGTCCGCTTCGCCTGCCCGCCCGAGGCCACCCTCCTCACCCTCACCCCCTCCCGCTGACCTGCGGCGGAGCCCCCCGGGGAATCGGATTTCGTCTCTCGGCAAGCGTCCGGTAGAGTTCTACTCGTTGCGAAGGAGACGGAGCAACAAACCGCAGGACCGGGGTGTGGCGCAGCTTGGTAGCGCGCTTCGTTCGGGACGAAGAGGCCGTGGGTTCAAATCCCGCCACCCCGACCCAGTAACACCAGCTCAGGGCCGGTGACCCGTAAGGGTCACCGGCCCTGACTGCTTTTCCCGGGGGGCTCGGGAATCCGGGAGAGGCCGCCGGCCGGGGCGGCTCCCGGTGGGCGGTGGCTGACCCGTCCTCAGGAGTGGAATCGGGGGCGGGACTCCCGTGACGTGCGCCACGGGCGGGGTGGCCGTCGAGTGGATCGTCGCCGGGGGTACGGGCCGGGTGGGCCCGTTCGTTCTCCGTGGCGGTGGTGATCTGCTCGACGGCGCCGGCCGCGCGGGTCAGTGGGTGGGGGCGTCGGGGTGGGGGACGACGGTGACGACGGTGGAGCAGGAGGTGGCGTCGTCGGGGCCCTGGTGGAGGGTCACGCCGATGCGGTCGCGGCCGGCCGGGTCGCGGGCCAGGCGGGCGGCCTCGACCAGGCAGGGCTCGTCGAGTTCGACGTAGCTGGTGAAGACGCACTCCATGGCGACCGCCAGGACGGGGGCCGGGGAGCAGAGGGCCTGGGCGGCCTGGCGGCAGGCGTCGAGGAGCAGGGCGCCGGGCGCGTGGTCGACGGGGTGGTCGAAGTAGACCGGGTGGGAGGTGTCGACCCGCAGCTGCCAGCGCCGGGCGTGGTCGGTGGCGGAGAGGGCGACGTCCTGCGAGGTGGTGGCATCGGGTCTCGCGGTGCGTATCGGGGGCCCGGGCGGCACGGCGCGTGCCATCGCCGTGGCGGCGTCGGCGTGGTCCCCGCGCAGCCGCCGGTAGATGGCCGGGGCCTGGACGGTGAAGCGGGTCTGGGCGGTGGCGAGCGGCTCGCCGGCCCGGCTCACCATGTAGGAGAGGGTGAGGGCGCAGACCCGGTTGCCGCGGCGGACCACGTCCTGGCAGACCACGTCCAGCTGGACCTCGTCGCCGTCCCGCTCGGCGGGGCGGTCGGCCAGGAGCAGCTCGGGGACCAGTGCGAAGCTGAACCGGTCCCAGACGAGGTGGTGCCCGAGCGGGACGTCGAAGGCGGCGTGGGAGAGCAGCGGGAAGCTCTGCCGGACCGTCTCGACCAGCAGCATCGGGTCGTAGAGCCCGCTGTCGGCGCGATCGCGGGGCCAGCGGGCGGTTACCCGGTAGGCGTCCGGACCGGTGGTCTCCCAGCCGGTCAGCAGCACTTCTTCGGCCGCGCGCTTGTGGACGAGTTCCTTGGGCACGGTGGTCGCAGCAGTCATGGTGCTGCCGTGGTCTGTGCGATACATGTGTGCACTCCCCCAGAATGGCCACTGGCGTGGTTGGTGGAGCCTCCGTTGTGTACGCCGGGCCCCGCTGCAAATAACGTAGAGGTCGTTCTTTTTGTTTGTCGAGGAGTTTGGAGTCACTGTGACGCGAGCGAAGCAGGACCGAGCCGTACGCACCCGCGGGACGATCCTGAGGGCCGCCGCACAGGTCTTCGACGAGTACGGGTTCAGCGGCTCAAGCGTCAACAAGATCATCACACAGGCGGGCACCACCCAAGGCGCAATGTACTTCCACTTCCGGTCGAAGGAGGAACTGGCCAAGGCGGTGATGGACGAGCAGGCCGCCGACCTGGAACTGCCGGACCGGCCGGCCGGTCTGCGTCAGCTCCTCGACCTCAACCTGTACCTGGCCGACGAGCTGCGGGAGAACGTGCTGCTGCGCGCGGGCGTCACGCTCGCCGTCGAGCAGGGCCAGCTCGGCCTGCGGGACGTCCGGCCGTACGAGATGTGGGCCGAGCAGTTCTGCGCCGAGCTGGAGGAGGCCCGCAAGGCCGGTGAGCTGCTGCCCGACGTCGACTCGGCGGAGTTCTCCCAGGTCCTGGTCGGGGCCTACACCGGCACCCAGGTCATGTCCCACCTGCGCAGCAACCGCGCCGACCTGCCGGAGCGGATCGCCCGGCTCTGGTGGTACCTGCTGCCCGGGATCGCGACCGCGCCGGTCGTGAAGACCCTGCGGGGCGTCCTCGCGGAGCGCGGGCACCGGGCGTGACGCGCATCCTGCTGACCGGGGCCGGCGGCTTCATCGGCTCCGCGGTGCTCGCCGCGCTGCGCGCCCGGCCGGAGACCGGCGTGATCCGGGCCGTCGCCCGCTCCGCCGCGCCGCCCGGGACGGTCCGGGTCGCGGCGGACCTCACCGACCCGGCGACCCTGCGCGGCGCGGCCGACGGCGCCGACGTCCTGGTCCACCTCGCCGCCGCCGTCTCCGGTGACGAAGACGCCTGCGCGGCGGTCAACGTGCTCGGCACCCGGGCGCTGCTCGCGGAGGCCGCCCGGGCGGGCGTGGGGCGGATCGTCCACCTCTCCACCACCGCCGTGTACGGCCCCGGCCCGCACCGGGGCATCGACGTGGACGGGGTGACGCCGGCGCCCGTCTCGGCGGCCAGCCGGACCAGGCTGATCGGGGAGCGCGCGGCGCTCGACGCCGGCGCGGTGGTGCTGCGCGCGCCGCTGGTGCTGGGTGCCGGGGACCGCTGGGTCGTGCCCTGCCTGGCCGAACTCACCCGGCGGGTGCCGGCCCGGTGGGACGGCGGCGCGGCCCTGCTCTCGCTGGTCGCGGTGGAGGACCTGGCCCGGCTCGTCGCCGGGCTGGCCCTCGGGCCGGAACGGCCACCGAGCGGGGTCCACCACGCCGGCCACCCCGAACCCGTCCGCAGCGCCGCCCTGTTGGACGCCCTGGCCGAGCACGGGGTACTGCCGCCGACCCCCGGCCAGGACTGGCCCTGGGAGCGCTGCCTGGCCGAACTGCGGCGGGCGCCCGGGGTGTTCAGCGAGCGGCAGTTCGCGCTGCTGGCCCAGGACCACTGGTACCGCAGCACGGAGATCTGGCGGTCGACCGGCACCGATCCCGGGCCGGGACCGCTGCACCGGCTCGCCGCGGCCGCGCCCTGGTACCGGGACCACCTCGCGCGGACGGACGCCACGGCCACCGAACGGAGTTCCGAGGGAGTTGCCAAAGCTGCAAGCGGATGACGGCCGAGCGGTGCGTATGCGGCCCGCTCCGCGTAGCGTCGGGACTCCGTCGGATCGGCTCGGACCGACGCAGGGGTCCCGGCCTTCCGCCCGCCCCGCTCCGTCTGCTCGAAGGAGCCACTCCCGCTCATGCGGTTCGTCAGTCCCCCGCTCCAGGCCGCGGAGCCGGTGCCGACGCTCGGCCGGTGCGCCAGAGCAGCCCTCCCCGACGGCGGTGGGCGATGAAACAGGAACGCGCCCAGCACACCCGACGGGCCCTGCTGCGGGCCGCCGCGGGCGAGTTCGACCAGCACGGCTACGCCGGCACCTCGCTCTCCCGGGTCAGCCGGGCGGCCGGGGTCACGATGGGCGCGCTGACCTTCCACTTCCCCACCAAGGCCAGCCTGGCGGACGCCGTCCGCGCGGACGCCGTCGAGCTCACCCGGGCCGCCCTCGGGGGCCCGGCGGAGGGCGGCAGAACGGCGGAGGACGGGGGCCCGGCGGAGGGCGGGGCCACGGCGGGCGACAGGGCCCCGGCGGGTGACGCGAGAGCGGACGGCGGGCCTCCGGCCCGCGACAGCCCCGGCGGGGCCGACAGCGCCCCGTCGGGCTGCGGCACCGGCGAGGTGGCGCGGCTGACCGACGTGCTCACCCGGCTGCTCCAGGACGAGCCCAGCGTCAGCGCGGCGGCCAGACTGGCCTGGGAGCAGCCCGGCTCGGCCGACAACTGGTACGCCAGCTGGATCCCCGTCCTGCGAGGGCACCTGACGCGGCACCAGCCGGGCGTCCCCAGGCCGCGGGCCGGCGGGTCGAACGGCCCCGGGCCGCAGGGCCCTGCGGCCCGGCACGACCTCGAAGCCCAGGGCCCCGCAGCACAGTGCGACCCCGACGGACAGCACACCGCAGCACAGCGCACCCCCCACGGGCAGGGTCCCGGGGACCGGATGGCCCCGACGGCGGTGGCCGCCGATGCGCAGGACCTCGAAATCCTGGTGCACTGCCTCGTGGTGGGCTCGGAGGCCCTGCGGCGCGGCGTCGTGCCGGTGGGCGGGGCGACCGCCCCCACCGGGGACGAGCTCCGGCAGCGGCTCCGCAGGCTCTGGCACCGCACGCTGGCCGGCCCCTCGGCCTGACGCCGTCCCTCCGTACGCGCCCCGCGGCCGGGCCGGACACCGGCGCGGTACCGGCGCAGGAGCAGCGCACCCCCATGCTCCGCGCCCTGCGATGGCAGGTGTGCGCCGGGGCGCACACACCCCGGCATACGAACTTGTCAGAATCGTGCCAGCGCTCACCTCGACCCCCAAAACAAAGCGATCGTTCGCTATTCTTCCCGGGACGGCACTCACGGCACCTCACGATCCCGGGGAGCTCACATGGACGCGCAACACCTGCCGCCGGCCGGCGAAGCATCGGTCTCCCGGTTCGCCGAGCAGGTCTTCGCCCACCTGCCCCGGATAGACCAACGCCGCTGGGCCCACGCCTATCTACGCGGCCTGCTCGCCGCACCGGGCCGCAAGTCGTTGTCGAACATGGCCACCAGCCTGACCACGAGCCGGACCGCCGCGCTCTCGCTGCAGCAGTTCATCAACGGCAGCCCGTGGGACTGGCGGCCGGCCCGCCGCACCCTGGCCCGCCTCACCACCACCGGCCCGCGCCCGGTACGGGCCTGGACGGCCACCCTGGCGGTCATCCCCAAGCGGGGCGACCAGGCGGTCGGCGTCCACCGCCGCTTCGTCCCGGAGTTCGGCCGCACCATCAAGTGCCAGGCCGCGGCCGGGATGTTCATCGCCACCGACCGGCACGCCGTACCGGTCGACTGGTCGCTGCTGCTCGACGCCGACTGGACGGAGGACCGGGACCGCCGGGTCCGCGCCCGGATCCCGGACTCCGTCACCCCGCGCCCGGCCGACCGGACGGTGCTCGACATGGTCGACCGGCTGGCCGCCCACCTCCCCGTCGCCCCGCTGGTCGCGGACCTCACGGTGGTCGACGACCTGCCGCCGCTGATGTCGGCGCTCGCCCGCCGGGGCGTCCCGTACCTGCTGGAGGCCCGGCCGCACCAGGCCGTCCGCCCCGTCCTGCAGGCCACCACCGGGCGGTTCGGCCGGATCCAGCAGGACGCCGTGCCGGTCGAGTCGCTCCTCCCGCGCCAGCGGCCGCGCACGCCCGGCACCCCGCAGCCGACGCTGCGCTGCGTCCCGGTCCTGACCCCCGGCGTCCAGGGCGCGCCCGTCCACCGGCTCTGGGTGCAGGACGCCCGCGGCGGCAGGGACCGGCGGTACTGGCTGACCAACCTCAGCGAGGACGCTCCCGCCGTGCTCGCCCTGCTCGGCACCGCGGCGACCACCCGGGACGCCGTGGACCGGCTGGGCGCCGACTTCGGCCTGCTGGACTTCTCGGGCCGTTCCTACCTCGGCTGGCACCACCACATGACGATGGTCTCGGCCGCGTACGCGCTCGGCCACGACCGGCCGGACCTGACCGGGACGCCGGCTCGCGAGGTGTTCCGCACCTCCGCCTGACCCCCTCCCGACCGCCGCCCACCCGGGGCCGGCCGCCCGCGCGGCAGCGGGCCGGCTCCGGGAGCGCCGGCGCCCTACGCCACCAGCGCCGCGGCCTCCGCCTCCCGGGCCGCGGCCTCCGCCTCCCGGGCCGCCGCGACCATGCCCGCCAGGGCGGCCCGGCTCGCCCCGAGGACCAGCAACTGCCGGTCGAGCGCCGCCAGCCGGTCTTCGAGCACCTCCAGCACGCACGAGTCCACCGTGTTCTCACCGCTCACACAGGGCAGCACATCGCGGATGGCACTGGTCGAGAGCCCCGCGCCCAGCAGGGCCCGGATCCGGCGCACGACCACCGGCGCGTCGGCGCCGTACCGGCGGTGGCCGCCGTCGCGCCGGCGGGTCTCCAGCAGCCCCTGCTCCTCGTAGTACCGCAGCAGGCGGACGCTGACCCCGGTCTGCGCCGACAGTTCACCGATCCGCATGTGACCCTCCGAACGCGCGGCCGCGCATCGCCCACCGACGGTGATTGTAACGCCGAAGGGAACACCCGATCGCGTGCGGAGCGAGTCACCGACTCAGGTGCAGTACACGTGATTTGACGGCCCGTCGGGCCCATGGGAAAGCGGCGGCCGGACAGCGGAGAGAGCCGGGTGGCCGGGACGGGCACCGCTCTCCGTCCCGGTCGCCCGGCCCACCGTTCGCGCCTGCGCCGATCCGTCAGCCGAGGATCCGGAACGCCGAATCCGGCTGCCCCGCGTACGCGTTGCTCAGCGCGAAGGTCCGGCTGCTGGGGCGGAAGATCCCCACCTGCTCCGCGCTGCCGAGCCGGGAGCGGCGGCGCCGACGAGTTGCCGGCACGTCGGCCGTCGCCGGTCCGCGGGGGCAGCGTCAGAGGAGGTCCGGGAGGTCGGTGCGGGCGGTGACGCCGAGCTTGGGGTAGGCCTTGTAGAGGTGGTGGCCGACCGTGCGCGGGCTGAGGAAGAGCTGGGCCGCGATGTCGCGGTTGGTGAGCCCCCGCGCCGCCAGCCGGACGATCTGCAGTTCCTGCGGGGTGAGGGTGGCCAGGGGCCCCACCGGGGCGTCGGCGGGGGCCGGGGCGCCGGCTCCGGTGGCGGTGAGTTCGGTGCGGGCGCGGTCGGCCCACGGGTGGGCGGCGAGCAGTTCGAAGGTCTCCAGGGCGGCGCGCAGGTGCGGGCGGGCGTCCGTGCGTCGGCGTTCGCGGCGCAGCCACTCGCCGTAGAGCAGCGCGGTGCGGGCCTGCTCGAAGGGGCGGTGGGTGCCGTCGTGGAGGTCGAGGGCCGCGCGGTAGGCGGACTCGGCGAGTTCGTCCGGCCCGAGCAGTGCCTGGCAGCGCAGCCGCAGCGCCTCGGCCCACGGCACGGCGGTGGCGCCCGCCCAGCGGGCGAAGCGCTCGTACGGTTCGGCGGCCCGCTCCGGGGCGCCCAGCCGGACGGCGGCCTCGACCAGGTCGGGGACGGCCCGGGTGGCGCCCACGTGGTGGCGGTAGGGGCCGGTGGTGAGCGCCTGAAGGCGCTCGGCGGCGTCGGCGGCGCGGCCCCGGCCGAGGTCGAGCAGGGCGAGCGCCCACTGGGCCCAGGGCTCCCCGGGCGCGGGCGCGGGTTCGCCGCCGCCGGGCCCCGCCCCCGTGTCGGTATGGGTGAGCGCCGTCGCCGTCCGCGCGGTCGCGGTGAGCGCGGCGCACTCCTGCTCCGCGCCGCGCAGCGCGGCCAGGAAGCCGAGCAGGGCGCTGAGTTGGCTGACCCACTGGTGCTGGCCGGTGTCCCGGGCCAGGGCCAGGGCCTCGGTGGCGGTGACCTCGGCGTCGCGGTGCCGCCCGTGGAACAGCTCCGCCTCGGCGAGGAAGAACTGCAGCGTGGGCAGCACCCCGACGGTGCCCTTGGCCCGGGCCTCGGCGACGAGTTCGGCGCCGAGTTCCACCGTTTCGGCGTCCCGGCCGAGGACCAGCGTCACCCCGCAGAGCTGGACCAGGTCGCTCGGCGTCTCGGCGCCCGCCCGACGGGCCGCCGCCGCGGTGTCGCGGGCGGCCGGCAGCGGCGGGGCCGGGCGGCCCAGCGCGGGCAGGACGGCCGCCGACAGGTGGCGGGCGAGCGGGGTGAGCGGATCCCCCTCGGCCAGCGGGAGCGCGGCGAGCCGGTCGAGCACGGCGACCACCGGCTCCTCGCCGGCGTACCAGGCCGCGTGGAAGGCCTGGAGCAGCATCCGGGCGGCGTGCGGCGCCTCGATGTCCGTACCGGCCGCGTCCAGCAGCAGCCGGTAGGCCGCCGGGTAGGAGCCGCGCCAGAAGTGCGCGGTGGCCCGGACCTGGTCCAGCAGGGCGTGCGCGAAGACGCTGTCCGTCCGGGCTCCGGCCTGATCGGCGAGCGCCTCGGCCTGTGCCAGCTTGCCCTCCTCGGTGGCGGCCTCGGCCGCCAGCACCAGGCGCCGGGTGGCGCCGTCGCGGTCGGGGGTGAGCCGGGCGGCGCGCTCGTACGCGGCGGCGGCGCCGCCGTGCGCGCCCCTGGTCTCCGCGCTGACGGCGGTGCGCTCCAGGGCGTCGGCGAGGTCGGCGTCGGGCGCGGTGGCGGCGAGGGCCAGGTGCCAGGTCCGGCGGTCGCCGTTCTCCAGGGCTCCGCCGATGGCCCGGTGGACCGTCAGACGCTGTTGTACCGGGGCGCGTTGCAGGATCGCGGCGCGCAGCAGCGGGTGCCGGAACGCGAGGCGGCGGTCGGCGCCCAGGGCGACCAGACCCGCCTCCTCGGCGGGGGCGAGGTGGTCGGCGCTCACGCCGAGGGCGGCCGCGGCCGCCAGCACGACGTCGAGGTCACCGTTCTCCTCGGCGGCGGCGACCAGAAGTAGGGTCTGGGTGGCCGGCGGCAGACCGGTGACCTGGCCGTGGAAGGCGATCTGCAGACGGCTGGTGAGCGCCAGCCCGCCGGAGGCCGCCCCCGCCCGGTCGGGGGCGGATCCCTCGACCGGGACGGGCAGTTCGGTGAGCGCCAGCGGGTTGCCCGCGGACTCGGCGAGCATCCTGCGGCGGACGTCGCCGGTCAGCGCCGACGCGGTGCGGGAGTCGAGCAGCAGGGCGGCGGCGGGCTCGGCGAGCCCGGCCAGCCGGAGTTCGGGCAGGCCGGTCGGCGGCAGACCGTCGCCGGAGGTGCCGGAGGCGCCCGCGTCCCGGGTGGCGAGCAGGAGGGCGACGCCCTCCGCCTGGAGCCTGCGGGCGGCGAGCAGCAGGGCGTCCAGCGAGGCCCGGTCCAGCCACTGCACATCGTCGACGACACACAACAGGGGCTGGTCGGAGGCGAGTTCGGCGAGCAGGCCGAGCGTCGCGAGACCGGTGAGCAGCCGGTCGCCGCCCGGCTGCGCCGGTACGGCGGCGTCCCCCAGTCCGAACGCGCCCTCCAGGGAACGCCGTTGCGGACCAGGCAGGGCGGCGAGCCGGTCCAGCCCGGAGGCGAGCAGCAGACTGAGCCCGGCGAAAGGGAGTTCGGCCTCGTACTCGACGCCGGTCGCCCGGATCACCCGGAACGCGCCGCCGCCCGCCGCCACCGCGTACTCCAGCAGCGCGGTCTTGCCGATCCCCGGCTCGCCGCGCAGCACCAGCACCCCGCTGCGGCCCGCCTTCGCGCCGTCGAGCAGCGCGTCGACGACGGCCTGCTCCTGTTCCCGCCCGTAGAGCATCCCCATCCTCCGACCCTACTGGCGTGGCCTACCTACGGCCCCGGCGGTGCGCCCGCTCCTCTACCTATCCGTGACGGATTCGCCGACCGGGCGTCGTCCGTACCTTCATGAGCAGCGGGAACGACCCGCCGAACCACCCAGCAGGACACGGGAGAAGACGATGAACGACATTCAGGTGACCGACCTCCACCGGCTCGCCGAGCGCTACCTCGCCGCCTGGAACGAGACCGACCCGGCCGCCCGCCGCAAGCTGGTCGACGAGGCGTGGGCCGAGGACGGCAGCTACACCGACCCGCTGGCCGCCGTCACCGGCCGGGACGGCGTCGACGCCCTGATCGGCGCGGCCCAGGCGCAGTTCCCCGGCCTGGAGTTCACCCTCGGTCCGGTCGACGCGCACCACGACATCGCCCGGTTCACCTGGAACCTCGGACCGGCGGGCGGGGAGGCCCTGGTGGTCGGGTTCGACGTGCTGGTCGCCGGTCCGGACGGCCGGATCGCCTCGGTGTACGGCTTCCTGGACCGCGTCCCGGGCGCCTGAGCCGCCGGAGGAGGCAACGGGGGCGGGCGACGCACCCGCCCCCGCGCCCGCACCCGGCCGCCCCTCGCCCGGCCGACCCTCGCCCGGCCGACGCCGTGCGCACCCACGCCCGGCCCCCGCCCCGCTCCCGAAACCGCTCCCGAAACCGCCGAGGAGAGCCCGCGATGAACACCGCCCCGCCCGCGCCTACCGGCCTGCCCACGAGCACCGCCCCGCCCACCCGCACCGCCCTGCCCACGAGCCCGGTCGCGGCCGGGGCTGCGGCCCGGGCCACGGCGCCCGCCACCCGGGGCCTGCTGCCGGTCGTCCTGACCGCCACCTTCATGACCGCCCTCGACGTCTTCGTGGTGAACGTCGCCGTCCCGTCCGTCCAGGCCGACCTGGGCGCCGGCCCGGCCGCCGTCCAGTGGGTGATCGCCGGTTTCGCCCTGGCGCTGGCCGCCGGGCTGATCACCGCCGGCCGGCTGGGCGACCGCTACGGGCGGCGCCGGGTGTTCGCCCTCGGCCTGGCCCTGTTCACGCTCGCCTCGGCCGGCTGCGGCCTGGCCCCGACCGCCGCCGCCCTGGTCGGCGCCCGGATCGCGCAGGGGCTGGCGGCGGCGCTGATGGGCCCGCAGGTGCTGGCCATCCTGCGCACCGCGTTCAGCGGTGCGGCGCAGGCCCGGGCGTTCGCGATGTACGGGCTGACGATGGGCGTGGGCGCGGTGTTCGGCCAGCTGATCGGCGGCGCGCTGATCCGCGCGGACCTCTTCGGCCTGGACTGGCGCAGCTGCTTCCTGCTCAACCTGCCGGTCGGCCTGGCCGCGCTGGGCCTGGTCCGCCGCTGCTTGCCGGAGTCCCGCGCCCCGCACCGCCCCGGGCTGGACCCGGTGGGCGTCCTGCTCGTCACCGTCGCGCTGACCGGCCTGGTGCTGCCGCTGATCCAGGGCCGCGAGGCCGGCTGGCCGCTCTGGACCTGGCTCTGCCTGGGCGCCGCCCTCGCCCTGCTCGTCGGCTTCGCCGTCCACCAGCACCGGCACACCGGGACGCCGCTGGTCGACACCGGTCTCTTCCGGAGCCGGGCCTTCGCCGCCGGGCTGCTCGCCCAACTCGCCTTCTGGCTCGGCCAGGCGTCGTTCTTCCTGGTGCTCGCCCTGCACCTGCAGCAGGGCCGCGGCCTGGACGCCCTCGGCTCCGGCCTGGTCTTCACCGCGATCGGCGCCGGCTACCTGCTCACCTCCACCACGGCGCACCGCGTCGCCGCCCGCCTCGGCCGCCAGGCGATCGCGCTCGGCGGGCTGCTGATGGCCGGCGGGCTGGGCCTGCTCGGCCTCGCCGTCCACGCCGGTGGGACGACCGGCGGCGTCTGGTGGCTGGCGCCGGGCCTGTTCGTGGACGGTCTCGGGATGGGGCTGGTGATCGCCCCGGTGACCAGCGTCGTGCTGGCCTCGGTCGAGCCCCGGCTGGTCGGGTCGGCCGCGGGGCTGTTGGCCACCGTGCAGCAGGTCGCCGGGGCGCTCGGGATCGCGCTGATCGGGATCGTCCACTACGGCGCCGGCGACCCGGTCACCGCCCTGGAGCGCAGCGTCGCCGCGCTGGCGGTGCTGGAGTTGCTGCTGGTGGGCCTGGTGCAGCTGCTGCCCCGCCGGACGCCCTGAGGGGAGCGCGGCAGGGCGGGTGGACCGGTCCCGGTCCACCCGCCCGTTCCGTTCACTCCCCCCGATCGGGTTGGATGGGTGGATGAGCGAGGAGAAGAGCGCCGTACCGGCGTGGGAGCAGCGGTTCAGGGCAGCCAGGGTTTCCCTCCCGGACTGGGCGGAGGACGCCCCCGACCGGTCGCTGTACGTGTCCAACGCGACCGGTACCTACGAGGTGTACGCCTGGGACCGCGCCACCGACACCCACCGGCAGGTCACCGACCGGCCGAACGGCACCACCGACGCCGAGCTGTCGCCCGACGGCGCGTGGATCTGGTGGTTCGACGACAACGACGGGGACGAGTTCGGGATCTGGCGCCGCCAGCCGTTCGCCGGCCGCCCGGAGGACGGCGCCGGCTCTCCCGACGAGGAGGCCGTGCCCGGCCTGGCCGCCTCCTACTCCGCGGGCCTCGCCCTCGGCCGGGACGGCACGGTCGTGGTAGGCCGCTCCACCGACGAGCACGGCACCACCCTCCACCTGCGCCGCCCGGGCGCGGCCGAGGCGGTGGAGATCTACCGCCACGAGGAGTACGGCGGCATCGGCGACCTCAGCTACGACAGCGCGCTGCTCGCCATCGACCACACCGAGCACGGCGACGCGATGCACTCGGCGCTGCGGGTCGTCCGGCTCGCCGACGGCGCGACCGTCGCCGAGCTGGACGAGGTCACCGGGCACCCGGAGCCGCGCGGCATCGCCTGCCTCGGCTTCGCACCGGTCGACGGCGACACCCGGCTGCTGGTCGCCCACCAGCGCACCGGCCGCTGGGAGCCGATGATCTGGGACGTGGCCACGGGGGCCGAGACCGCGCTGGCGCTCCGCGACGAGCAGGGCCGCGAGCTGCCCGGCGACGTCTCCGCCCAGTGGCGCCCCGACGCCCGCGCGCTGCTGGTCGAGCACGAGTACGAGGCGCGCAGCGAGCTGTTCTCGTACGCCCTCGACACCGGGGTACTGACCCGGCTGGAGACCCCGCGCGGCACCGTCGGCGGCGCGACCGCCCGCCCGGACGGCACGGTGGAGTTCCTCTGGTCCTCCGCCGCCGAGCCGTCCGCCGTCCGGTCCACCGCCGGCACGGTCGTCCTGCGGGCGCCGGGCCCGGTGCCGCCGGGCTCGGTACCGGTCGAGGACGTCTGGGTGGACGGCCCGGGCGGCCGGGTGCACGCACTGGTCCAGCGCCCGGTCGGCGACGGCCCGTTCCCGACCGTCTTCGACGTCCACGGCGGACCGACCCACCACGACAGCGACTCCTTCGCCGCCGGCCCGGCCGCCTGGCTGGACCACGGCTTCGCGGTGGTCCGGGTCAACTACCGCGGCTCCACCGGCTACGGCCAGGCCTGGACGGACGCGCTGCACGAGCGGGTCGGCCTGATCGAGCTGGAGGACATCGCCGCCGTCCGCGCCTGGGCGGTAGCGAGCGGGCTCGCCGACCCGGAGCGGCTGGTGCTCACCGGCGGCTCGTGGGGCGGCTACCTCACCCTGCTCGGCCTCGGCGTGCAGCCGGAGAACTGGACCCTCGGCGTCGCCGCCGTCCCGGTCGCCGACTACCTGACGGCGTACGACGACGAGATGGAGGCGCTGAAGTCCCTGGACCGCACGCTCTTCGGCGGCACACCGACCGAGGTGCCCGAGCGCTGGACCGCCTCCTCGCCGCTGACCTACGTCGAGCGGGTCCGGGTGCCGGTCTACATCAGCGCCGGGGTGAACGACCCGCGCTGCCCGATCCGGCAGATCGAGAACTACGTGGAGCGGCTGGAGCAGCTGGGCCGGCCGCACGAGGTCTACCGGTACGACGCCGGGCACGGCTCGCTGGTGGTGGAGGAGCGGATCAAGCAGCTGCGGCTGGAGATCGACTTCGTCCGGCGGCACCTGGGCGCGGGGAGCGCCGGGGCGGGTCAGGGCGAGCCGAGCGACGGGGGCAAGGGGTGAGACGTCGGCTGACGCTCATGGGGGTGGGGGTGGCCGGGGCGCTCGCGCTCACCGGCTGCTCGGGTCAGGACGGCAGCGACGCGGCCTGCCCGCCGCCGCTGCCGCCGTCCAGCCGGCCGACGGCGACCGCCACGGCGACGGCCACCGCGACGACGGCCGCGGCCGGGGCGGCGGGGGGCCCGGCCGTCCGGGCGGTCTTCCGCGCGGCCGACGTCGCGGTGGGCGTGTCAGGTGCGTCAGGTGCGTCAGGTGCGGCCGTCACAAACGTCACGGCCGTCACGGACGTCACGCGGGCCGACGCCGGTGACGGGGCGGTCGTGCTCGCCTCGTCCAAGTCGTCCGGGTCCAAGGGGTCGAAGAGCTCCAAGAGCGGGCGCAGCACCCGCCACCACACCGACCACTACGACTCGGACGACGACAGCGGCAGCGGGAGCGGGAGCGGCCGGTGCGGCAACCCGCCCCCGACGGTCTCGCCGTCCTCGACCCCGTCCGGCACACCCTGGTCCCCGCCCGCGGCGACTCCGCACCCGACGCCGGCCGTGCCGACGGCGCCCGTTCTGCCGTCCAAGCCGGCCGTCCCGCCGGCGAAGCCCTCACGCTGAGCCCGGCGTCCGGAGCGATCAGCCCCGCGTCCGGCGAGCTGGGTCCGGAGGGCTGAGCCCGGCGTCCGGAGCGCCGAACCCGCCCCGGGCGGCCGCTCGCACCCCGGCCGGGGCTACTCCAGGACCGGGTCCAGCCCGAGGGCCCGGTCCTGCTCGGCCTCCGCCTCGCGTCGCACCAGGCGGAACCACATGAAGACGACGAAGCCGCCGAAGACGAACCACTCCAGGGTGTACCCGAGGTTCTGGAACGCCCGCAGGCTGAGGCCGTCGCCGCCCTGCGGCTGCACGGTCGGCACCGGGGTCAGCCCCGCCGGCACGGTGTCCGAGGACACCCAGCCGTCGTACCAGCCCTCGTAGGAGAGCTTGTTGACGAGCGAGGCCTTGTTGATCGTGCCGAGCTGTCCGGCCGGGAGCCCGCCGGCCACGGCGCCGCCGCTGCCGCTGCTCTCGCCGGCCTGCAACCGCCCGGCCACCGTGACCTCGCCGGCCGGCGGCAGCGCCGTGGCGGCCGCGCCCTCGGCGGGCGTGCCCGGCGCCCAGCCGCGAACCACCGCGACGATCCGGCCGTCGTCGGTGCGCAGCGGGGTGAGCACGTAGTAGCCCTGCTTGCCGTCCAGCACCCGGTTGGGCACGAGCAGCTGGTGTTCCTGGTCGAAGGTCCCGGACACCGTCACGGCCCGGCCGACGGTGTCGGTGGTGACCTGCGGCCGGTCGGGGCCGAGCAGTTCGCCGAGCGGCGCGGCCGTGCCGGCGTCGTCCACCGCCTTGCTGATCTCCTGATGCGAGGAGACCTTGTCCTCGAACCGGCCGAGCTGCCAGGAGCCGAGCCAGACGCACACCGCCACGGCCGCGACGGCCAGCGCGGTGCCGCTCAGCCAGCGCGGAGTGAGGAGGAACCGGTACACACCCCCCACGGTAACCAGTCCTCACACCCCGCCCGACCACAGGGGCCCCCGCCACGCCCGCCCGGACCGGGGCCGGGCACCGCGGCCGGGGCCCGCACGAGCGGGCCGGCACCCGGCGGCGGGGTCAGTCGGAGGACGGCGAGGTGGACGGCGCCGAGGTCCCGGTCGGGGTGGGCGCCACGACGGCCTGCGGCACCGTGCGGTAGACCGTGCCCGAGCAGGCCCCCGGCAGGACGACGGAGGCGGCGCTCGGGCTGCCCGGCGCCGGGGTGTGCGCGAGGGTGACGCCGGCCGGCGGCGCGGTGGGGCCGGAGGTCGGGGTGGCCGAGGGGCTCGGCGCCGTGGTCGGGCCCGCCGTCGGGGTGGCGGATGCCGGGGGCGCCCCGGTCGGTGCCGCCGAGGCTCCGATCGCCGGGGCGACGGCGCCCGTGCCGGAGCCCGCGGCCGAGCCGCCCGGTCCGCCGGACCGCAACGCCTGGGCGCCGCCCGAACCGGAGCTGCCCGGACCGCTCTGGCCGGCCGTCGCACTGGGCGAGACGCCGCCCGCGGTCCGGCAGCCGCCGCCGTCCGGCACCCAGCCGAAGTCCACCCGGTAGGCGGCCTGCGGTGCAAGGAGCAGCCCGGGGCCGTCGCCGCCGCCCGGTCGCGGGGCGGGCAGGTCGGTCGCCGGATCGTCCGCCGTGTGGTCGGTCACCCGGATCCGGGACTGGTCCGTCCCGGTGGCACCGGTCACCGCGACCGAGCCCGGCCCGCCGAGCCGGCAGGTGTGCGCGGAGGTGTTGACCACCGTGAAGTACCCGTAGATCCGCCCGTCCCCGTCGGCCGCGCCGACCCTGGCCGTCCCCTGCCCGAGGTCGCCCCGGAGACAGAGCGGTACGGGCGCGTCGTCGCCCCCGCCGGTGCTGGAGGCGCTGGGCCGGGCGGACGCGCCCGCCCCGGCGTCGGCGCTGCTGGCTCCCGGGCGCGGCGGGGTGCTCGCCGAGCCGGACGGGCTGCCGGCGCCCGGTGAACCACTGGCCTCGGGGTGCGGCAGCGCGTTCGGGCCCGCGGCGTCGGTGCCGGCCGTACCCTCGACGGTGGCCGAGGGCGTCGCGCCGGACGCGCCGGGGGTGCCGGGGCCGCCGGAGAGTCCGAGGTGGTCGTCGTCGTGCAGGGCCGGCAGGCCGATCGCCACCGCGACGGCCAGTGCGGCGGCCGCGGTCCAGGCGCCGCGCCGGGCGGCCCGCCGCCGGGGTACCGCGCGGCGGATCCGGTGCAGTCCGGCGGGGTCGGGCTGCACCTCGGCCACGGCGCGCTGCAGCAGCACGCGGACCAGCAGCTCGTCGGTGTCGAGCCCGTCGGTGGGCGGCCCGTCGGGCTTCGGGGCGAGCGCGTCGGGGCCCAGCGCCTTCGGACCGAATGCGTCAGGACCGGGTGCGTCAGGACCGGGTGCGTCAGGACCGGGCGTCGGGCCGAGCGTCTTCGGACCGGGCGCCTTCGGCCCGCGCATGTCAGGACCGTCCGCTCTCGGGCCCTGCGCCGTCGGGCCGTTCCCGTCCGGGCCACCGCCCGTACCGATCCGGTCGTCAGCCATGCCCGGCCTCCATCTGGACCCGCAGCGCGGCGATCCCTCGCGAGCCGTAGGCCTTCACCGAGCCGAGCGAGATGCCCAAGGTATCCGCGACCTGTGCCTCCGTCATGTCCACGAAGTAACGGAGCACCAGAACCTCCCGCTGACGACGTTGCAGACCACGCAGCGCGGCCTTCAACTGGTCGCGCTCCAGCGCATCGTAGGCTCCTTCTTCTGCACTGGCCATGTCAGGCATCGGCTTCGGCAGCAGCCGCAGGCCGAGGATCCGCCGTCGCAGCGTGGAGCGGGACAGGTTGACCACGGTCTGCCGCAGGTAGGCGAGCGTCTTCTCCGGCTCGCGTACCCGGCGGCGTGCCGAATGCACCCGGATGAACGCCTCCTGGACCACATCCTCGCAGGTCGAGAGGTCGTCGAGGAGCAGCGCCGCCAGCCGCAACAGGGAGCGGTAGTGGGCCTGGTACGTCTCGGTGAGCAGGTCCTCGCTGGTACCCGCGCCGGTACCGGCGCCGGAGCCCGCCGTGCCGGGTGCGACCGCCGTCATCTGGCTGTCTTCCGGCCTATCCGCAGGCCGCTGGGCACGCGGCGAGAACGTCACCACGGCCGCTGCCGAGATGCCCGCCCCTGCCCCCACCATCACGTTCGCCACGCCCGTTGGACACTCGATCCCCTGTCATGGTTGCCCCAGCCCACGGAACATTCTCGCGTACGGGCGGCGGCCCGCTCCAGGGGATTCCGGCGGATTGGGCAAGTGATCTCCGAAGGACCGCAGAAGGCGCACGGAATCTCACGACGTCTCACGGTTCTCGCCGCTTTCGGAGCCCGTCCGGTCCCGCCCCAGTCCCGCTCCGACCCTTGGAGCCTTACGGAGGCACACGATCCATTCCCGTCCCCGGCCCCTACCGGTCTCACGGTCGGTTCCGTTCCGACGGTTCATCCGGCCCCCGCGTCGTCCGGCGTCACCCGCCTCCACCCGGCCGTCCGGGGCCTCGCGGCCCCGCCCCGGCCCACGGCGCGTCAGACGAGGAGTTCGCCCGCCACCAGCTCGGCGATCTGCAGGGCGTTGAGCGCCGCGCCCTTGCGCAGGTTGTCACCGCAGAGGAACAGGTCCAGCGCCGCCGGATCGTCCAGCGCCCGCCGCACCCGCCCGACCCAGACCGGATCGGTGCCGACCACGTCGTTCGGAGTGGGGAACTCCCCGGCCGCCGGGTCGTCGTACAGCACCACGCCGGGGGCGTCCCGGAGGATCTGCTGCGCGTGCTCCTGGGTGACCTCGCGCTCGAAGACCGCGTGCACGGCCAGCGCGTGGGTGCGCACCACCGGGATGCGGACGCAGGTCGCGGAGACCCGCAGGGCCGGCAGGCCGAGGATCTTGCGCGACTCGTCGCGGAGCTTCAGCTCCTCGGACGACCAGCCGCCGTCCATCAGCGCGCCCGCCCAGGGCACCGCGTTGAACGCCAGCGGGGCGGCGAACGGGCCGTTGTCGGCGATCACGGCACGCAGGTCGCCGGTCTGCTCGCCGACCTCGGTGCCCGCCACCAGCGCGACCTGGGCGCGCAGCGCGTCCACCCCGGAGCGGCCCTCGCCGGAGGCCGCCTGGTAGGAGGCGACCACCAGTTCGCTGAGCCCGTACTCGGCGTGCAGCGCGCCGATCGCGGCGATCATCGCCAATGTGGAGCAGTTGGGACCGGCCACGATGCCGCGCGGCCGCATCCGGGCCGCCGCCGCGTTGACCTCGGGGACGACCAGCGGGACGTCCCCGTCCATCCGGAACGCGCCGGAGTTGTCGACCACCACCACGCCCTTGGCGGCGGCGATCGGCGCCCACCGGGCGGAGACCTCGTCGGGCACGTCGAACAGCGCGACGTCGATCCCCTCGAAGGCCTCCTCGGTGAGCGGGAGCACCTCGACGGACTCCCCGCGCACGGTCAGCTTGCGGCCGGCCGAGCGCGGGGAGGCGACGAGGCGCACCTCGCCCCAGATGTCCTGGCGGAGGGAGAGCAGGCCGAGCAGCACCTCGCCGACCGCGCCGGTGGCGCCGACGACGGCGAGGTTCGGCCGGCGGGTCATCGCCCGGTGCCTCCGTAGACGACCGCCTCGTCCGACTCGCTGTCCAGCCCGAAGGCGCTGTGGACGGCGCGCACGGCCTCGTTGACGTCGTCGGCCCGGGTGACGACCGAGATGCGGATCTCCGAGGTGGAGATCAGCTCGATGTTGACGCCGGCCTCGGAGAGCGCCTCGAAGAAGGTCGCGGTGACCCCCGGGTTGGAGCGCATGCCGGCGCCGACCAGGGAGATCTTGCCGATCGCGTCGTCGTAGCGCAGCGACTCGTAGCCGATGCCCTCCTTGACCCGGCCGAGCGCGTCGATGGCCTTCTGGCCCTCGGTCTTCGGCAGCGTGAAGGAGATGTCGGTCAGCCCGGTCGCGGCGGCCGAGACGTTCTGCACCACCATGTCGATGTTGACCTCGGCGTCGGCGATGGCGCGGAAGATGCGCGCCGCCTCGCCCGGCTTGTCCGGCACGCCGACGACCGTGACCTTGGCCTCGGAAGTGTCGTGGGCGACTCCGGAGATGATGGCCTGCTCCATCTCGCCCCCTTCGGGCTGGTTCGGGTTGTCGTTGCTGACGATCGTCCCGGGAAGACCCGAGAAGGACGAGCGTACGTGAATCGGGATGTTGTAGCGCCGGGCGTACTCCACGCAGCGGTCGAGCAGCACCTTGGAGCCGGACGAGGCCAGCTCCAGCATGTCCTCGTAGGCGATCCAGTCGATCTTGCGGGCCTTCTTCACCACGCGCGGGTCGGCGGTGAACACGCCGTCCACGTCGGTGTAGATCTCGCAGACCTCGGCCCGGAGGGCCGCGGCGAGGGCGACGGCGGTGGTGTCCGAGCCGCCGCGACCGAGCGTGGTGATGTCCTTGCCGGTCTGCGAGACGCCCTGGAAACCGGCCACGATCGCGATGTTGCCCTCGTCCAGGGCGGTGCGGATGCGGCCCGGCGTCACGTCGATGATGCGCGCCTTGTTGTGGACGGAGTCGGTGATGACACCGGCCTGGCTGCCCGTGAAGGACTGGGCCTCGTGACCCAGGGATTTGATCGCCATGGCCAGCAGCGCCATGGAGATGCGCTCTCCAGCGGTCAGCAGCATGTCGAACTCACGGCCGGCAGGGAGGGGTGACACCTGCTCCGCGAGTTCGATGAGCTCGTCCGTCGTGTCGCCCATCGCGGACACCACGACGACGACCTCATGGCCGGCCTTCTTGGCGTCAACGATTCGACGGGCCACGCGCTTGATGCCTTCGGCATCCGCAACGGATGAGCCGCCGTACTTCTGCACGACAAGGCCCACGTGCGCTCCTCGACTTGTGTCGTTTCCGGGGGCTCTGGGCCCCCGCACCCCCGGGTGGCGGGGGTTGTGCGGTCCGCGCCAGTCTACCGAGCGGGGGTGCCGCGACTGCCGCTTTCCATATGATGAGACGCCCGTTTCAGCAGGTGGGCGGCGGTTCGGGGGTGGCGACCGGCAGGTCTGCGGGCTTTCCGGTGCGGCTCCGGAGAATCGGCGGACGAACGGACGGCGGCCCCGGGGTTTTCCCTTCCACCGGAATCCCTGAGGCGTCCGTCACAGTCCGTTCCCCGCCCGTTCCCCGCCCGTTCCCCGCCTCCGGGGCTGCCCGTCACCGTGCCGCCTGTGCTGCCTGTGCCGCCCGCACTGCTCGTGCCGCCCGTCGTACGGCGGCCCGGTCTGCTACCGGCCCAGGCCCAGCTCGGCCGCCATCAGGTCGCCGGCCTGCTGCTCCAGCTGCTCGTCGGTGAGCCCGTCGTCGTCGGTGTCCGCCCCGTCCGGCACCGCCCCGATCGGGCTGTCCAGCCGGACGTGGGCGATCAGCGACTGCAGCGCCCGCAGCACCGCCGAGCAGGTCGTGCCCCAGTTGGAGAGGTACGAGAACTGCCACCACCAGAGCGCCTCGCTGACCCGCCCCTCGCGGTAGTGGGTGAGCCCGTGCTGGAGCTCGCTGACCACGCCGGCCAGGTCGTCCGAGATCCGGAAGGCGTTCGGCTTCTCCGGCGGCCCGTACGGGTCGAAGACCTCGTGGTAGACGTCGATCGGCGCGAGGAGCACGGCCAGCCGCTCGCGCAGCTGCTCGCTGTCCGGCTCCGGACCGGTGTCGGGCTCGAAGCGGTCCTCCGGGACGACGTCCTCGATCGCGCCGAGCCGACCGCCGGCCAGCAGCAGCTGCGAGACCTCCAGGAGGAGCAGCGAGACGGCGCTGCCGGGCTCGTCGCCCTTGGCGACCTCGGTGACGGCGAGCACGAAGCTCTCCACCGAGTCCGCGATCTGCACCGCGAAGTCGTCCGGCTCCGAGCCGTGCGCATGGACGTGCGGGGCGGGCCGGTCCTGCTGCGGGCCTGCCTGGTGGGGCGTGTGGGGCTGCTGGTTGATCGTCCGGTCAGACATCGAGCAGTCGTCTCCCTTCGAAGGCGCGGCCGAGGGTCACTTCGTCCGCGTACTCCAGATCCCCGCCGACGGGCAGACCGCTCGCCAGCCGGGTCACCTTCAGGCCCATCGGCTTGCAGAGCCGGGCCAGATAGGTGGCGGTCGCCTCCCCCTCCAGGTTGGGGTCGGTGGCCAGGATCAGCTCGGTGACCGTGCCGTCCGCGAGGCGCGCCAGCAGCTCGCGGATCCGCAGGTCGTCCGGGCCGACGCCCTCGATCGGGCTGATCGCGCCGCCCAGTACGTGGTACCGGCCGCGGAACTCGCGGGTGCGCTCGATCGCGACGACGTCCTTGGGCTCCTCGACCACGCAGATCACCGCGAGGTCGCGGCGCGGGTCGAGACAGACCCGGCACTGCTCGGCCTCCGCGACATTGCCGCAGGTCGCGCAGAACCGGACCTTGTCCTTGACCTCCAGCAACGAGTGCGCCAGCCGGCGGACGTCGGTGGGGTCTGCCTGCAGGATGTGGAAGGCGATCCGCTGCGCGCTCTTGGGCCCGACGCCGGGCAGCCTGCCCAGTTCGTCGATCAGGTCCTGAACCACGCCCTCGTACACGTCGCGCCTTCCCTCAGGGGTCTGTGGTGCACCGGTTGCCCGATGTCCCGGTGCCATCATCCAACGAATCGGGCGCCGGGCACACCGCCCGACGCCCTACTCCCGCATAAATCACACAGGTCTGTTATCCGAACTTCAGACCTTCATGACTTCGGTCTTTCCGCCCCGATTCGGCCATCCGACCAGGTCAGAACGGCAGACCGGGGATTCCGCCGCCGCCCAAGCCCTGGGTCAGCGGGCCCATCCGCTCGGCCTGCAGCTTCTGCGCCGCCTGGTTGGCGTCCCGGACGGCCGCGAGGATCAGGTCGGCCAGGGTCTCGGTGTCCTCCGGGTCGACGGCGGCCGGCGCGATGGCCAGGGCCACCAGCTCACCGGCACCGGTCACGGTGGCCTCGACCAGGCCACCGCCCGCCGAACCGTTCACCTTCGTCTCGGCCAGCTCCTGCTGCGCCTGGGCGAGGTCCTGCTGCATCTTCTGCGCCTGCTTGAGCAGCTGCTGCATGTTGGGCTGGCCACCACCGGGGAACACGGCTCACTCCTTGCGTTCTGCGTCCGTCGTGCTTCGCTTCGTCCTGGCACGCCTGCGCCGACCGCGCCGCCGGCCGTGCCGGCCCGGCGTCGCGCGGACGTCGCCGCGTCGTCGCACCGAGCCTACGTGCTACCGGTGCCGGGCGTCCGATCGGTCACCGGCCTGGTCCCGCTCGGGCCGCGGACTCGCCGGCCGCCCCTGCCGGCGCGCCGCCCACCCGCCGGTCAGTTCCCGCCGTGGCGGATCTCCTGCAGCACCGTCGCGCCCAGCTCGCGGATGATCAGCTCCTGGCCGGAGAACGTCTCCTCCTTGAGCTCCGGGTCGTCCTCCTCCGGGATGTCGTCCTCCAGCGCGACCGACTGCGCCGGGCGCCCGGCCGGCGGAGCCGACGGGGCCTGCACCGGCGGAGGTACCGGCGCGGGCGGCATCGCGGGGGGCGTGGCCATCGGCGCGGGCGCCGGTACGGGCGCCGGGGCGGCGGCCTGAACCGCAGGCGCGGGCGCCGCCGGACGCGCCGGTGGGGCGCCCCAGCCGCCGGTGGAACCACCGGGGCTGCCCGGATTGCCGGAGCCGCTGCCGCCGGGATTCCCGCCCCCGGCGCCGCCGGTCCCGCCGGAGCCGCCCGACGGGTCGATGATGCACTCGATCCGCCAGTCCACACCGAGCGCGTCCGCCAGCGCCTGGCGCAGTACGTCGTCGCTGTTGCTGCTGACGAAGCTGTCCCGCGCGCCCGCGTTGATGAAGGACACCTGGAGCACGCTGCCGTCGAACCCGGCCACCTGGCCGTTCTGGCTGAGCAGGATCCAGGTGAAGCGGCGGCGGTTCTTCACCGCCTCCAGGATCTGCGGCCACATCTGCCGGACTTGCCCGGCCCCCTGCTGGGCGGCGCCCGACGGCTGCCCGCCGCCGGCCGCGGCGGCCGGAGCGGGGGCGGGCGCGGCCACCGGGGCGGCCTGGACGGGCGCGGGAGCCTGCTGCACGGGCGGCGCCGCCACCGGGGCGGGCGCACCCCCGCCCGGGGAGAAGCTGCGCGGGATCGGCCACGCACCCGGCGCGGGCGCTGCCGGGGCCTCCTGCGCCGGGGCCGCGGGCGCTGCCGGCGCCTGCACCGGGACGGCCTCCGCCTGGGGGGCCTGTACGGCGGGAGCCTGCAGGGCAGGCGCGTGCATCACAGGGGTCTGCGCCGGGGTCTGCATGGCGGGAGCCTGCATAGGGGCCGCGAAGCCCCCGGTGGCCGCCCGGCGCTCCAGCTTGTCCAGCCGCGCCTGCAACGACAGCTCGTCGCTGTACGCGCCCGGCAGCATCACCCGGGCGCAGATCAGCTCCAGCTGCAGCCGGGGCGCCGCGTTCCCGCGCATCTCGGTCAGCCCGGTGTTGACGATGTCCGCGGCCCGGCTGAGCTCGGCCGCGCCGAACGCGTCCGCCTGCGCCTGCATCACCGCGACCCGGTCCGCCGGGGCGTCGATCAGCCCCTTCTCCCCGGCGTCCGGCACCGTGGCCAGGATCACCAGGTCCCGGAGCCGCTCCAGCAGGTCCGTCACGAACCGGCGCGGATCGTGCCCGCCCTCGACCACCCGGTCGATCACCTGGAACACCGTCGCGCCGTCCTGCCCCGCGAAGGCGTCCACCACCTCGTCCAGCAGCGCGGAGTCCGTGTACCCGAGCAGCGCGGTGGCCATCTGGTAGGTCACACCGCCCTCGGTCGCACCCGCGAGCAGCTGGTCCATCACCGACATCGAGTCACGCACCGACCCGGCCCCGGCCCGGACCACCAGCGGGAAGACGGAGTCCTCCACCTGGATCTGCTCCCGGCCGCAGACCTCCGCCAGGTAGTCGCGCAGCGTGCCGGGCGGCACCAGCCGGAACGGGTAGTGGTGCGTCCGGGAGCGGATCGTCCCGATCACCTTCTCCGGCTCCGTGGTCGCGAAGATGAACTTGAGGTGCTCCGGCGGCTCCTCCACCACCTTCAGCAGCGCGTTGAAGCCGGCCGAGGTCACCATGTGCGCCTCGTCCAGGATGAAGATCTTGTACCTGCTGTGCACCGGCGCGAAGAACGCGCGCTCCCGCAGCTCACGGGCATCGTCCACACCACCGTGCGAGGCGGCGTCGATCTCGATGACGTCGATCGAACCGGGCCCGCCCGTTGCCAGGTCACGGCAGGACTGGCACTCACCGCACGGCGTCGGCGTCGGCCCCTGCGCGCAGTTCAGGCAGCGGGCCAGGATGCGCGCGCTCGTCGTCTTCCCGCAACCGCGCGGGCCGCTGAACAGGTAGGCGTGGTTGACCCTGTTGTTGCGCAGGGCCTGCTGGAGCGGAGCGGTCACGTGCTCCTGCCCGATGACCTCGGCGAAAGTCTCGGGGCGATAGCGGCGGTACAGGGCTAGGGACACACCACCGACGATATCGGGACGAGCCGACAAACGCGTCGCCCCTCAACGGCCCCCGCCCGCCCCCGGGAACGCAAAGACCCCCCGCGCACCCGCCAGAGCCCTCCTACCCTTGCTGCCTTCCGGCCCTGGGGGGGTTCAGAGAGATAACGCCACACGAGGGGCTGACACCCACAGTACCGGATCCCGGCCCCCGTCCTCCACCACCCACCCTCCCCACCCCCGCTCCGCGATCCGCAGGCCACACCCCCGGACCACCCTCGACATACGTGGTCGCAACCACCCCCGAACATGTACTAAGCTCTCCCACGGAGGATTCGCCTAGAGGCCTAGGGCGCACGCTTGGAAAGCGTGTTGGGGGCAACCCCTCACGAGTTCGAATCTCGTATCCTCCGCACCCGCCCGCCAGGGCAAACGAAAGGCCCCGACCGGGTTCCGGTCGGGGCCTTCTTCGTGCCCTGGTCTCAGTTCAGGCGAAGAACTGCCACGCTCAGAGCAGGTCCTCAAGGCGACGAGCGAGCTGGGCGATCCCATCCGCATCAGGCTTCTCGTCGATCCTGCGCATCAGCTCCTTGGCCAGGCGCAAGTGCTCCAGCAGGGACTCGACCTCGAACGGAGGCGCCTGGCCCGTCGCGATCCAGTTCTCCACCAGCGCGATCAGTCCGTTCTGCGGCGCCATCACGAAGCTGGCCGGCCTGTCGAGGATCGTTTGACCTTCGGTGTCCGCGTTGAAGTCCGCGAACGCCTGCTGAAGCGTGTCCTGGGTCCGTCGCGCCCCAAAGTCGAGGGCGTTCTGGCCTCCCCGGATGTCATCGAGAAGCAGGCGTGCGAGACCGCCGACGTCATCCGAACGCTCGGTTTGCCGGACCAGCCAGTCCTGCCAGCTGACACCGTCGGGGATGGGGACTATCGATTCCATGAGGCTCCTGGGGAATCGTGGTGATGGTAGTGGGCGGTCACCCTAGCCTCAGATCAGGCAGTAGACACCCAAGCTGTCACTGGACTCACCGGTTCACCAGAAGGGCGAGTACGCCGTACGTCAGGTGTCATCGCGCTCGCGAAGTGCATCTGCCACCGATCTGATCTCACGCGGGATGTTCCCCAACACCTTGGCGTGGTCGGCGATCTTCGCCAGGGAGGCTTCGATCGTTCCGCTCTCGATTGCCGACGCATCGATGGCGTCCAGGTCGATGTCGTAGGTCAGAGGCTCCATGGGCCCGAAGGGCCCGGCCGCCGTAACCGTCACGGTGTACTGCCGTGGAAGGCTCGAATTTTCGAACAGGCGCGGCCCGAAAGCGAAGTGCCACTCGATGTGCCGTTGGGGAGGGAGGGCAGGGATCTTGCGTGCCACGACCCTGGCCAGTCTTTGATCCCATTCCTCCGATTCTCCGCCTTGAAGCGGCGGTGAGACAGTGAACTGCACGTCCCGAGCAAGGGAGGGGCCTACGTTCTCGATTCGGAACATGAGCAGGCCCGAACCCCCGCGTTGGGGGACGATGTCCGCCATCACGCATGGCTCCGAACCCTCTCGGCGAATCTGCTGAGCAAGCTGAAGCTGTGCAGCGGCCACACGAGTCTGGTTTCGGCTGTAGAGAACAGCCACGACGCTGACTAGCACGGCAACAGCCGAAAGTGCGAGCGTGAGAATCTCAGTCACAGCACCCAAGCCTAAGATCCGCGTCGGACAACCACGGTTGCGCCGGGTCCTGTTCTGGTAGGACCCGGCACACCGTCACACGTCAGCTGCTGTCAGTCGGCCCCGTTGGCTCGCCATCACCCCACAGAGCCGCGCCGATCTTCCTACTGACGTCGTTCAGCATCGGCTCGGTGACGTGCTGGTAGCGCTGGGCCATCGAGGTCGAGGACCAGCCCATGATCGCCGTCACGATCTGTTCCGGCACGCCGAGCAGGAGGAGAACGGTCGAGGCGGTGTGGCGGGCGTCGTGGAGGCGGCTGTCGCGGATGCTGGCCTCGCGCAGGAGCCGCTTCCAGCGGTGGTAGTCGGTGCTGGGGTTGAGCGGTGCTCCGGTCCCCGAGGTGAAGACGTAGCCCTTGTCCGCCCAAAGGTCGCGGGCGAGGGCCCGCTCGGGGTCCTGCTCCTCTTTGTGTAGCCGGAAGATCACGACGAGCTGCTCGGGCAGCGGCACCGCGCGTCGCGCCTCTGCCATCGTCCAGCCAGCTGAGCCGAGCGCCCCGGCGATCGTCCTGCTGAACCCCCGCATCACCGACCACGCCAGTGAAACGGACGAGCAGTTCGAAGGCTGCCTCTCCTTCTTCGACGTCCGTGGCATGGTCCCCCGCCCGCTGCGGATTACCGTGGAGGCCACCAACCTGGACGGTCAACCGGTCACCACCACCTACGAACGCGGACTCGCCCGCCTGATCCACCACGAGATCGACCACCTCGACGGCCTGCTCTACACCGCCCGAAATGCCAACCGGCGTCAGCCCCATCCCTGTCGAGGAGTACCGACAGACTGGGCGGGCGTGGGTCTACAACCAATGACAATCTGCGCACGCCACCCCGGATGGTCACCCGGCGGGCGGGGGAACACAGCGGCCTCAGCCACGGCTCTCGCGCCCGATCTTCAGCAAGACCGCAGTCGGCTCAGAGCGTCAACTCCGATAGCGGCTCACGGCCTCACTCCCAGCAACTAGCGCGAGAGCATCCACTCCGTACCAAATGATTCGAAGGACGCTTTATGGGCTGACCTGTAATCCTGCCGGATCCGTCGCTCAACGCGTGACATACAGTCCCCAGTGAACAGCCCCGGCCACCAGCCGACATCTGCGGGAACCACTGGCGCCCAACTCGTCGACGCGCTAAGGTCCTAGCACCTTTCGATGCCTCCTCGTCTTGATCAACTTGGCGGGGGTGAGCGAGCGGAGAGCATCTTGAATAAAGCCATAATTATTGGTATCGATAGCTACCCGGACGCGCCACTCTACGGCTGCGTGAATGATGCGAAAGATGTGGCCTCCTGCCTTTCCCTGGAGCAGTACGACTTCGACAGCACTGTACTGCTTAACAGCCAAGCAACTCGGAGTAACATCTTGCGAGAGCTGTCGAAACTCGCCTACGGTGCCGAGGATCAGGACAAAGGAAACACGCTACTCCTGTACTTCGCCGGCCACGGCCAAGTCATAGGCCAGGCTGGACACCTTGTTACCTATGATGCACAGGACTTCGATCCAGGTATTTCTCTGGCCCATCTCGCGCAACTCATGGAGTCCGCGAGCATGGTCTACGACCACGTCATATCTATTCTCGACTGCTGCCACTCCGGCTCCGCATTCACGTGGTCCAATAGCCGACCATTGGCTCCGTCAGACGTCGAACGCGAGGTGCCGGCAGTTAATGAAAGTCGCTGCATCCTCGCCGCATGTCGCCCCGAAGAAACCGCAAAAGAGATCGACCAGCGCGGAGTCTTCACCGACACACTTACCGACGCCCTCCTGGGCGCGGCAGTGAACTGGGACGGCGAAGTCACTCTGATGGGCATATACGAGTATGTGGTCAGTGCTATTCCCGGAGAAATGCAGACCCCGGTTTTCAAGGGAGACATCGCTGGCACGGTAATCCTGGGCAAGGGCTTCGAGCCTCGCCAGGGACGGCCAATCGAGCGGAGTGAGCGCTCACGTGTCATGTCAAAGGCGCAGACATTAGTTGATCAGTATTACTACCTGCAGCTTCGGGAGCTCACTGATCGCGGCGTCCGACTCGACAGGGGGGCGAGGCAATGTGCATTGGAGCTCGAATCGGTGGTGGCATGGTTCGAGTCGACCGAGAGGGAGCTGCCGGACGTTCGCCGGGACCCGGATTGGGTTGACCTTAGCCGACGGGTGCGCGAGTTTCGCAAGAACTTGTCCGAGGTAAGCGTGGGTGAAGAAACGCGATTCGGGCGGATCGCACGGCATATCGGCCACGGCGGCTACGGGCACGTGTGGGAAGTCCAGAACACCGATGGCCGGGTGTTGGCCCTGAAGATTTTCCACGGAAACGAACTAGACGATGCAGTAAAAGTCCAGCGCTTTACTAATGGCTACCTCAACATGAGGAAACTGGAGCATCCTCACATTGTTCGCGTCCACGAAGTAATGGTTGCGCCGTTCGGGTTTGCTATGGACTTGATACCTGGCGATAATCTTCGAAGGACCTATATTGATCGAGATGGGGACGCCGCCGTCGCGGTACGCCTAATGATCGACATATGCGAGACTGTCCAGCATGCTCACTCAAAGAAGGTTCGGCATCGCGACATCAAACCAGAGAATATCGTCATTTCCATGGGTTCAGACGGGCAGCTTGAGCCCTACCTGACCGACTTCGACCTCGCCTATCACGAGACCAATAGGACGGTTACCACAAATCTTGGAGTCGGCGGCGTAATTAACTATGCGGCACCCGAGCAGCTTTACGAGCCAAACGCCAGGTCCGCACGGAGCGAGACCGTCGATGTCTTCAGCCTGGCTCAACTCATGTTCTTCCTCGTGACCGGTAGGGATCCGAATGCAGAGAACTTCGCAAAGAATCAAGAAGTTCTTCAACGCAAGCTAGCCAGTTGGGTTGATGACCGCGCCTCTGAAGCGCTCATGGAATTGTATAAGCAGGCAACCTCAAAGGCGCCCGACGATCGACCACAGACGGTAGTGGATTTTGTCGCACCCCTACGCGCCGCTGAGGCGATCATTCAGATCGCGAGCGGGACCGAGGACGTCGAAGAAGACGACCTGTGCCGCCGTATCGGGCAGCTCTACGCGGGCATGGGCAGATATGACTCGACCGGCGGCCAGGTCCGCATGAACAGCGCCTCTGGACAGGTGGAGGTGATCGCGCGTCTCAAGGGCAGCCCGAACAAGCTGGCCGCGACGGTCGAGGTCGAGTTCTCAGTGATGGGCAGCCTCCCCGTTGCGTCCCTCAAGTCGGGAAAGGCCGCGAGAGACTCGATAAACGCACGGCTCGACCGAGCCCTGCAGAAGAGGTACGGCAACGCCGTGAAGCGACATCCTGGCAGCAAGGGCGCCTACCAAGTCTTTGTGACGATCTCAGGCGTCCGGTTCAACGTCGAAGGGATCACCCAGGTCTGCGATGTGATCACCACGACTGTGGCGAGCATCGAAGGGTCCTGAAGAGCGCATCACTCGGACCGGCAGCACCGTAAGACGTGTGTCGGACGAGATTCGACCCCGCACGTGGATGCTCGACGCTCTAGGGGCAAGGGGCCGAATTTTATCCGTGGAAGTCTCGCGGTCGAACGTCGGTCACATACCTCCTATATGCGAACCGGGCCAGCACAGCGTTGAGAAATCGATCCTGGTCTCAGTTTTGGTCTCATTCATCGGGGTTCAACGCCATTCAACCGGCGCTGTGTCACCCGATCCGCCGCAGGTCAGGACCCATACGGACGCCGCCGGACAGCCCCGCACAGAATTGGAAAGCGTGTTAGGGCAACCCCTCACGAGTTCGAATCTCGTATCCTCCGCCGGCAGAAGGCCCGGACCGCTCAGCGGTCCGGGCCTTCGTCGTTCATCGTGTCCTCTGCGAGGGGGGACGACGGGCCCCGACCGCTGTGCGGTCGGGGCCCTCGTCATGTCGCGGTTACCGTCGTCCACCGGTGGACCGGCCCGGGAATTGACCCATGGAATGGGTGGTGGAGTGCACCATATGAGCGGTCTCTGGGGGTCCTAGATTCATGGGTGTGAGCAGCACGAGGCGCCCGGAGGTGTGGGTGGCGGCCGTGCTGTCGTTCTTCCGGCTCCCTACTCGAAAGCAGGCTTCGCCATGCCTTCGTCCAGCCCCGCGTCCACGTCCGCGCGTCTCGGTCTCACGCTGGCGCTGCTCGCGTTCGCCCAGCTGATCATCTCGATTGACTACAACATCGTGTACGTCGCCCTGCCGGACATCGGCTCCTCGCTCGGCTTCTCGCCGCAGAGCCTGCAGTGGGTGGTCAGCGGATACGCCGTCGCGTTCGGCGGGTTCCTGCTGCTCGGCGGGCGGGCTAGCGACCTGTTCGGGCCGCGCCGGATGTTCGCGCTCGGGCTCGCACTGTACGCCGGGGCATCCCTGCTCGGCGGGCTCGCGACCGGGCCCGGCCTGCTCGTCGCCGCGCGGGCGGTCCAGGGGGCCGGGGGCGCGTTCCTCTTCCCCGCCACGCTCACCCTGGTGTCCACGGGCTTCGCCGAAGGCAGGGACCGCAACCGGGCGTTCGCCGTCTGGGGCACCGCCGGCGGCAGCGGGATGATCCTCGGGTCGCTGCTCGGGGGCGTCCTGACGGAGTCGTTCGGCTGGGCCTCGGTGTTCTTCGTCAACGTCCCGCTGGCGGGCGCCGCCGCGCTGCTGGCCTTCGTGCTGATCGCTCCCGACCTGCCCCGCGCCGCCGGCCGCTCGTTCGACCTGGCCGGTGCGGCCACCTCGACCGTCGGCAGTACCGCCCTGGTCTTCGCGCTCGTCCAGGGCCCGGAGGCCGGCTGGACCTCCGCGGTCGTGCTGACCGCCACGGCGGTGGGCGCCGCCCTGCTCGCGGCCTTCGTCGCGATCGAGCGCCGCAGCGCCGATCCGCTGCTGCCGCTGCGCCTGTTCGGCAACCGGAACCTCGCGACCGGCACCCTGGTGACCTTCCTCTACATGGCGACCTTCGGCGCCCTGCTGTACTTCCTCACCGTGTACTTCCAGAGCGTGCACGGCTACGACGCGCTGAGCACCGGCCTCGCCTTCCTCGTCCCGATGGCCGCCATCGCCGTGGGGTCGCAGACCGCCGGGCGGCTGGCGACCCGGTTCGGCATCCGTCCCGTCCTCGTCGCGGCCCTGCTCCTCGGCGGTGGGGGTGCCGTGCTCGTCGGGGCCACCATGTCCACCGACGGCTCGTACGGGACACTCGTCCCCGGGCTGGTCGTTCTGGGCCTCGGCCAGGGTGCCGGGTACACCCTGATGTTCGGCGCCGCCGCGCTCGGGGTCCCGGCGCGGGAGCAGGGCATCGCCTCGGGTGTCGCCTCCACGAGCCAGCAGGTCGGCGGAGCGGTCGGCCTCGCGCTCCTGGTGGCCGTCGCCAACTCCCCCGTCGCCGAGGGACTTTCGGGCGACGCACTGCGCGCCGCCAGCGCCGACGGGCTGCGTACCGCGGTGTACCTGGCCGCGGCCGGGATCGCGCTCACCGCGCTCGTGGCGCTGCGGCTGGAGAAGCCGGCGACGGCACCGAAGGCAACCGGGGCTACCGGGGCAACGGCCACCGACCCGGCCCCCGTCGTGCACGTCTGACACCTCTGACACCTCTGACACGTCTGACGGACGCCCCGGTACGAGTTCGCGCGGTGCCGCCCTTCCGGGGGCGGCACCGCGTGTTTCCGCCCTCGGGCCCGACAAGCCGGGCACGCCGGGCACGCCGGGCGCCGCAGTGGCCCGGATCACAGGCCCGCTTGCCGGGTGGGCGAAATGGAGGGACCCGCGAAGTGGTTGACACCTGAACATCGCACCCGCCGTCCGATCACGAGGGAACCCCATGACCAGCACCGCGTCCTCCGCCTCCCGTGCGGCCGAGCTGCTCGCGCGGCCCGTCGAGCTGAACGGGCTGACCGTCCCTAACCGCATCGTGATGGCGCCGATGACGCGCCAGTTCTCGCCGGGCGGCGTGCCCGGCGAGGACGTACGGGCGTACTACGCCCGGCGGGCCGCCGCCGGGGTGGGGCTGATCCTCACCGAGGGGACGTACATCGGCCACGAGTCGGCCGGGCAGAGCGACCGGGTGCCGCGGTTCCACGGGGAGGAGCAGCTGGCGGGGTGGGCCGAGGTCGCCGCGGCCGTGCACGCGGCGGGCGGCACGATCATGCCGCAGCTGTGGCACATCGGCATGGTGCGCAAGCAGGGCGAGCCGCCGTTCGCCGACGCCCCCGCCATAGGCCCCTCCGGCCTGCGGATCGACGGTACCGAGGGCACCGGCAGGGCGATGACCAGGAGCGACCTGGACGATGTCATCGGCGCCTTCGCCGAGGCCGCCGCGGCCGCCGAGCGGATCGGCTTCGACGGTATCGAGCTGCACGGCGCCCACGGCTACCTGCTCGACCAGTTCCTCTGGGCGGGGACGAACCGGCGGACGGACGCCTACGGCGGCGACCCGGTCGCCCGGACGAAGTTCGCGGCCGAGATCGTGGCCGCCGTCCGGGAGGTGGTGTCGCCGGAGTTCCCGGTGGTCTTCCGCTACTCGCAGTGGAAGCAGGAGGCCTACGAGGCCAGGCTCGCGGAGAGCCCGGAGGAGCTGGCGGACATCCTGACCCCGCTCGCCGAGGCCGGCGTCGACGTCTTCCACGCCTCCACCCGCCGCTACTGGCTGCCGGAGTTCGAGGGCTCGGACCTGAACCTGGCGGGCTGGACCAGGAAGCTCACTGGGCGGCCCGCGATCACCGTCGGCTCGGTCGGCCTCGACGGCGACGTCATCCGCAGCTTCGCGGGCGAGGGTGCCACCGTGCAAGGCATCGACAACCTCCTCGACCGGCTGGAGCGCGACGAGTTCGACCTGGTCGCCGTCGGCCGGGCGCTGCTCCAGGACCCGCAGTGGGCGGCGAAGGTCCTCGCCGGCCGCTTCGACGAGCTGAAGCCGTACGACGCGTCGGCCCTGGCGACGCTGAGCTGACGTCCAGTCATGTCCCATGCCCGCCGCCTGCGCCACAGCGGGCGGCGGGCACGGCCGTGGCGGCCACCGCCCTCACGCGGCGCGGGCGGTGCGGCGGTAACTGCCGGGCGGCTGACCGTACTCGCGCTTGAAGGCCTTGGCGAAGGCGTACTCGGAGCCGTAGCCGGTCCGGGCGGCGACGGTGGTCAGCGGGGCCTCGGACTCGCGCAGCAGGGTCGCCGCGGTGGTCAGGCGCCAGCGTGTCAGATAAGCCATCGGCGGTTCGCCGACGAGCGTGCTGAAGCGGCGGGCGAAGGCCGCGCGCGAGAGTCCGGCCCGGCCGGCCAGCGACTCGACGGTCCACGGCGCCGCGGGGGCCTCGTGGATGGCGGTCAGCGCCGGGGCGACGGCGGAGTCGCCGAGCGCGGCGGCCCAGCCGGCGGCCGCCGCGGGGGGCTGGTCCTCGAACCAGGCGCGCAGGATGTAGAGGAGCAGCGAGTCGATCAGGGCGGGGACGATCCCGGCCGAACCGATCCGCGGCTTCTCCAGTTCGGTGCCGAGGAGTTGGACCGCCGCGCTGAGCTCGGGGTGGCGGCCGTGCCGGGTGGGCAGGTGGATGACCGCCGGCAGCTGGCGGACCAGCGGGTGCGGACGCCCCTGGTCGAGGTGGTAGTTGCCGCACAGCAGACTGGTGCGGGGGCCGTCGCCGCCCAGGGTGACCATGCCGATCGGTGAACCCGGCCGGTACTGGTCGGGCCGCTCGGTCTCGGCCGGGGTGGCGGGGTGGTCGGCGAGGATGTGGCCGCGGCCGTCGCGCAGGAAGACCACGTCGCCGGGGCTGAGCGCGATCGGCTCCGCGTCGGGCGCGTCCTCCAGCGGGACCAGCCAGCACGTCCCGTACAGCACCACGTGGAACCCGGCCCCGGCGACCGGGGGGAGGCGCAGGCCCCAGGGGGCACGGCCCTCGGTGCGTACGGACGTGGGCTGCCCCGTCCGCATCGAGCTCAGCGCCTCGGTCAGGATGTCCAACGCCTTCCCCCCGCTTCTCCGTTCGTCCGACGTGTCCGGCCCATCCGGCCCATCCCGAATATCCGGCACGTCCGGCCCTCCACTGTAGGACCGCGCTCAGGCGACGGTGAGGACGACCTTGCCCTGCACCCGGCCGGACCCGACCAGCTCGTGGGCCTTGGCGGCCTCGTCGAGCGGAAAGGTCTCGCTGACGTGCGGGCGGACGCGGCCCGCGTCGACGAGTGCGGCGATGGCCTCCAGCGAGGCGTAGTCGGGCTCGACCGAGATGCCCGCGAAGTGCCGGCCGGCAGCCTCGATCCGGGCGGCGAGCTCCTGGTTCCAGTGCTCCATGATGCTGACCAGGGTGCCGCCGGGGCGCAGGACGGCCAGGGCGCGGTCGCCCTCGGAGGAGGAGTCGAAGACGACGTCGACGTCGCGGACCGCCTCGGTGTAGTCGGTGGTCCGGTAGTCGATCACCTCGTCGGCGCCCAGGCCGCGAACGAACGCGTGCTTGGCCTCGCTCGCCAGGGCGACCACATGGGCTCCCCGGGCCTTGGCGATCTGCACGGCGAAGTGGCCGACGCCGCCGGCCGCGCGGTGGATCAGCACCCGCTGACCTTCGGTCACCCCGGCCGCGTCCACCAGGCCCTGCCAGGCGGTCAGGGCGGCGAGCGGGAGGGCGGCGGCGTGCACGTGGTCGATCGTGGCGGGCTTGCGGGCCACCTGACGCGAGGGGACGGCGATGTACTCGGCGTACCCGGTGGCGGCGCGGGGGAAGAACGGCATGCCGTACACCTCGTCGCCCGCCTTGAACCGGGCGCCCGGGCCGGCCTCCTCGACGACGCCCGAGATGTCCCAGCCGACACCGAACGGCGGCTCGCCCAGCAGCGGGTAGGCCCCCGACCGGACGGCCACGTCGACCGGGTTGACCCCGCTCGCGTGGACCCGGACGAGGACCTCGCCGCCGAGCGGGGTGGGGCGGTCGATCTCGACGGTCTCCAGGACCTCGGGGCCGCCGAAGGACTGCTGGGTGACTGCGCGCATGGGAGGACTGCCTTCCTGGCTCGCCCGGCCCTCGTGCGGACCGGTTCTCGTTGTCCCCAACCCTAGGAAGGTCCGACGAGCCGATGAATATCCTTCAGTCTTCGGAAGATGTCCCAGCGTCTCGCGCGGCGGGCGCTCCGCTCCACGGCGCCCGGACCAGCCCGCGACGGGTGAAACCAAGGCAATTGACCTAGCATCATGCCCCTGGAATGCACTGCTCCACCGGTCTTCCGAATCGCTAGATTCATGGTCATGATGAACGCCGCCGCAGCCGCGCCGACCACCACGCCCGCCGCCGCCCCCGACACCCCCGGCACCCCCGCCGCCGCCCGGTCTCCCCGGATCAACTTCGCCAAGGCCGCCCCGGCCGCCTTCAAGGCCCTGATCGGCTTCGACGCCGCCGCCCGCGAGGGCCTCGACCCGGCGCTCGTCGAGCTGGCCCAGATCCGCGCCTCGCAGCTCAACGGCTGCGCGTACTGCCTGCACCTGCACACCTCGGACGCCCGCAAGGCCGGCGAGACCGAGGAGCGGCTGCACCTGGTCGCCGTGTGGCGGGACGCCGCGCACTTCTTCACCGCGCAGGAGCAGGCCGCCCTCGCGCTGACCGAGGCCGTCACGCTGATCGGCCAGGCCGGCCTGCCCGACGACGTCTACGCCCGGGCCGCCGCGCAGTTCACCGAGGAGGAGCTGGCCCGGCTGCTGGCCCTGGTCCTCACCATCAACACCTGGAACCGGATCGCGCTCAGCACCGCCAAGGTCCCCGGTACCGACGAGCGGGCGGCGCACTGACCGCCCCGTCGCGGCGAGCCGCCGTCGACCCGAGGGCCCGGCCCCACCCCCGTCGGGGCCGGGCCCTCGGCCGCACCCGGTCCGGTGACCGGGCGGAACGGGCGGCACCTGGCTCAGAGGTGCCCGAGGACGGAGCGGACGGCCTGCTCGACGGCCGCGCGCGACTCGTCCGTCGGGTCGACGGTGTCGAACCCGTGGTGACCGTGCGGGACGTCGATCACCTGGAGGTCCGTGTCCCGTGCCTCGGCGGCGGCCACGAACTCCTCGACCGTCGCGGCGATCTCCGTGACCTCCAGGCCCACCCGCGTCAGGACGACGGGCAGCCGCCCGGCCCCGGCCAGCGCGTCCACCGGGCGGAACCGGCTGTCCACGCCCTGCCAGCCGGGCAGCGGCGCGAGGATCGGGTAGGTCACGGCGAGGCAGCGCAGCCAGGACGGGGGCGCGGAGAGCCAGTCCGCCGAGAGCGGGCCGCCGCCGGAGAAGAACCAGAGGGCGATGCGGTCGCCGTCGACGCGCGGGTCGGCGCGGAGCAGTTCGACGGCCTCGGCGACGTCCGCCGCGGCGAGCGGGTAGTCGGCGAGCGAGTGCAGGCGGTGGTCCAGGGTCGCGCCGATCACGCCCTGGCTCGCCGCGTACCGGCCATAGCCGACGTAGGTCGTCCAGTCCCGTGGGGTGGGCCGCACGGTCTCGGGGACGGGGCCGCCGTGGACGAACAGCACCGCCGGACGCGGCGCGGCGGCCGTGTCGGTCGCACCGGCCGCACTGGCCAGGTCGGCGCCGGCCGCACCGGCGCCGTTCGGGTCCGCCGGCAGGTAGAGGTCGACCCGGCCGATCCGCTCGCGGGTCTGCTCGGGCACGTCCAGCACGAACGGGCGCAGGTAGCCCGGCAGTTCCTGGGCGGGCGCCGCCGCCAGCCGGTGCCCCTCGCCGGCCGCGGCGCCGAGCAGGAGCTCGGCCAGCTCGTCCGGACGGGAGAGCATCGGCCAGTGGCCGGTGTCCAGGTCGAAGAAGCTCACCCGGGAGTCGGCGAGGGCCTTGAACTGCGGCATGCCCAGCGTCATCAGGCCCTCCAGCTTGGCGATGCTCATCCCGCTCTCCGTGCAGAAGATGCCGGAGGTCGGCACGGTGGCGAGGGCCCCCGAGAGCCTGAGCGGCTGGGTGAAGGTGGCGCTCGGCTGCGGCGAGGCGAGACCGGTCAGCCGGGCCAGCGCCTCCTCCGAGAGCCCGGCGGTGCTGCCCCAGCGCTGCCACCCGTCGGCGGCCGGCGGGTCGATCCACCCGGTCCCGCCGTCCCGGTCCGCCGGGTCGAGCAGCTGCCGGCGGACCTCCTCGTCCGGGACCAGCTGAACGGCGGCGTCACCGTCCTGGGGCAGGCCGGCGTCCAGGTAGACGATCCGGGCGATCCGCTCCGGGCGCCGGTCGGCCGCGCCCAGCACGGGGTGGATGCCGTAGTCGTGGCCGACGATCACCAGCTCCGTCGCCGCCACCCCGTCGATCAGCCGCACCACGTCCTCGATGTGCGTCTCCAGCCCGGTGTCCGGACCGGCCTCCTCGCGGCGCTCCCCCAGCCCGGTGAGCGTCGCCGGGTACACCTCGGCCCCGGACTCCTCCAGCCTGGCGGCCACCTCCCGCCACACCTCTCCACCGGTGAAGGGCCCCGACACCAGCACGAACGCCGTCATGATCGTCTCCTTGCGCGGATCGTCCCCGCAGGCGGCCCGCCGGCCGCCTGCGCACACCGGTACGGTAGGAACTCCCCCTGAGGGAGGTTCAAGCCTTGCTGTCGTCAGACGTCATGTGGAGCATCGGCGAACTCGCCGAGCAGGCGAGCGTCACGGTCAAGACCGTCCGGTACTACTCGGACCGCGGCCTGCTGCCCGAAGCCGGCCGCAGCTCCGGCGGCCACCGCCGGTACGGCCCGGAGGCGCTCGACCGGCTCCGGCTGATCCGCTCCCTGCGCGCGCTCGACCTGCCCGTCCCGGAGGTCGGCCGGGCCCTGGAGGACGAGTCGGCACTGGAGGGCGCCGTCGCCCGGCAGTTGCGCGAGCTCGGGTCCCAGCTGGCCGCCCTGCGCTGGCGCGAGGCCGCCCTCCAGCTGCTCCAGGACTGCACCCCCGCCGAGCGCGCCGACCGGCTGCGTCTGATCGGCGCGGTGACCAGTCCGCCCGACACCACCGTGCTGGCCCGCTTCTGGCGCCGGGTGCTGCCCCCGCGGCTGCCCGCCCCGCTGCTCACGGCGGTCGTCGACGCGGCCGTCCCGCAGCTCCCCGACGATCCGACCCCGGCCCAGGTGCTGACCTTCGCCCGGCTGCACGCGCTCACCGCCCCCGGCCGGCTCAGCATCGACGTCTGCCGGCCCGACCTCCGCGAGCCCGACGAGGACTACCGGCCGGCGGTGCTCTACCAGGGCCTCGGTACGGCGTACGAGCTGGCGGCGGCGGAGATGGCGGACGGGGCGGGGCGGCCCGGCGAGGCGCTGGACTGCTTCGTCGCCGCGCACGCCGATTCGCGCGGGCTGCGCGACACCCCGGAGTTCCGCCGCCGGCTCGGGTACGTCCTCGACCAGACCGCCGACCCGGTGATCCTCCGCTACTGGCAGCTCGCCGCGGAACTCGCCACCCCGGTCGGCGGCCCGCCCGCCGTCACGGCCGGCTCCGCCCACGAATGGCTCCGCACCGGGCTGGGCACCACCGCGCTGGGCACCACCGCCCTGGGCACCACCGCGCCGGGCACCACCGCCCTGGGCACCACCGCGCTGGGCACCATCGCGCCGGGCACCACCGCGCCGGGCGCCTCCATCCCGGACGTCCGACGCCCCGAAGCCGCATGAGCGCCCGCCGCCCTCGCAGCCCCCGCTTCCGGCGCGGCCCTCAGGGCCGAGGCCCTCACCCCATCGTCTTCGCCCCGTCCAGCGACTCCCGGATGATGTCCGCGTGCCCGGCGTGCTGCGCGGTCTCCGCGATGATGTGCAGCAGCACCCGGCGCACCGACCAGCCGGCGCCCGGCTCGAACCACGGCGCCTCCGGCAGCGGGTGGACGAGGTCCAGATCGGGCAGCGTCGAGACCAGCTCGTCCGTCTGGCGCGCCACCCGCTCGTACGCGGCGAGCAGGCCCGCCAGCGTCTCGCCGTCCGTCATCCGGAACTGGCCCTCCCAGTCGATCGAGCCCCGTTCCATCGCCTCCGCACCGCCGACCGCGAACCGCGACCAGCGTTCCTCGACGCCCATGACGTGCTTGATCAGACCGCCCAGGCACAGCTCGCTCGCCGTGGTACGCCGGGCGGCCTGCTCGTCGTCGAGGTCACGCACGGTGTAGCGGAGGAAGCCGCGGTGCTTGTCCAGCGTCTGGAGCAGGTCGGCACGCTCGCCGCCCGCCGGTGCGCCGGCAGCCATCAGGCGTCCGCCATGGTCGGCATGGGCCCGGAGGTCGTGCCCAGGTCGATGACGCCGAAGGCCGCGCCCTGCGGGTCACCGACGGCGGCGAACCGGCCGAACGGGCTGTCCATCGGCCCGAAGAATAGCTGTCCGCCGTGCTCGGTCACCTTGGCGATGGCGGCGTCGCAGTCGTCCACCGAGAAGTAGACGCTCACGTACGAGGGCGCCTCGGGCGGCATGTCGTCCGGTCCGACCTTCATCCGGCCGAGCGCGGGCCGGTCGGCGACCTGGAAGATCTTGTAGTCGACCTGGTCGGTGTCCATCCGCTTGGTGCTGTAGGGGAAGACCGCGGGAAAGAAGGCGTCGGCCTTGCCCGGCTCACGCGTGAGCACCTCGGCCCAGGTGTACGAACCCGGCTCGTTCTGCTTCTCGAAGCCCTCGTGGCTACCGGCCTGCCAGACGCCGAAGGTGACGCCGCCCGGGTCCTTGGCGATCGCCATCGAACCGAAGTCGCCGACCTGCATCGGCCCCATCAGCACCTCGCCGCCCGCGGCGCGGATCTTCTCGACGGTCGCGGCGGTGTCCGGCGAGGCGAGGTACAGGCACCAGGCCGACGGCACGTCGTCCCCGGGCATCGGCGGGACGACGGCGGCCACCGCCTTGCCGTCCGAGTACGCCGTCGTGTAGTTGCCGAACTCCGACGCGCTCTCGCCGAAGGTCCAGCCCAGCACCGCCCCGTAGAAGGCCTTGGCGCCGTCCAGATCCTTGAACATGGCGTCGGCCCAACAGGGGGTGCCCTCAGGTAGCACGGTCATGATCCTGCCCTCCATGTAACGGTATGCCCCGATTCGTCACAGTAGCCAGTCCCCCGTCGGACCGCGCCCCGAGTACCCGCACCGCGCCGCCCGTACCGCGCCGCCCGCGCCCTCCGCACCCGCCCTTCCCGGCCCCTGCCCTTCCCGGCATCCCCGGCCTCCCCGGCCGGACACGGCGACGGCCCGCCGGAGCACCCCGGCGGGCCGTCGCGAGGCCCGGTCACCGCTACACGTCGGCCGCACCCGCCGGGAGGGTCACCGGAAGGGCCGCCGCGAAGGCGAACCGCGACGCCGCCGTCCCCAGTCCGGGCGCGCCGAACGGGAGCGCGCCCCCGGCACCGACCGGGACGCCCTCCGGCACGGCCGTGGCCGGGGCACCCACGCCGTCGGCCGGCACCTCCGCCGCCGGCACCCCGTCCGCCTTCGGCACCTCATCGGCCGCCGGCCCGGCCGGGAGCTCGGCCGCCCTGCCGTCCGCCCCCGACCCGCGCCCGAAGTGCCGCCGAAGGTCCGCCTCGCCGTACCGGTGGCAGTCCCGGTGCCAGACGTGGATGCCCGCGAGCCAGTTCTCCAGCTCCTTGACGTACCCGTCCAGCAGCTCCCGGGCCTCCGGCTCCAGCCCGAAGTCGTCGTACAGCACCGGGAACTCGTTCTGCGCCACGTGCGCGAACTGCCGCAACCGCGAGTGCATCAGGTCGTCGACGATGCCGACGGCCGAGGGGTAGTCGCAGTTGAAGAAGTTCTGCACCACCAGGACGGCGTTGTGCACCTCGCCCTCGTACTCGACCTCCTTCTGGTACGAGAAGAGGTCGTTCATCATGCACGCGTAGTCGGCGGCCGCGCTCTCCAGCGAGCGCATCGGCCCGCTCTCGTAGATCTCCGGCGGGACGGCCTGGCCGTGCGCCAGCCGGCACAGGCTCATGGTGAGGTCGGAGCCGAAGGTCTTCCGGCGCATCTCGATGTAGTCCACCGGGTCGGGGATCCGGTGCTGCGCCTGGTTGTTGAGCTCCCAGACCCAGCTCAGGGTCATGTCCTCGATCGCGGCGCGGAACTTCCGCCGGGCGTCCGGCGTCATCGGGGCGCTGGTCCGCTCCCAGAGGTCGGCCAGGCCCCGCTCCAGGGCGTTGACCGGCACCGGCGCCGGGCTGTCGTCGACGGGCATGAACGTCGAGAAGCGCTCGGTGAGCAGCTTGGCGCCGACCAGGTCGCGGGTCCGCCCGTAGACCACCGGGTAGTAGTCGTCGCCGTAGGTCCCCCACGTCAACCACGCCGAGGTGAGGTCGAGTTGCTCGGGGGTGGCGTCCGGGTGGATGCCGGCCGAGCAGAGCGGGAAGTCGTAGTCGGCGAGCTTCTCGGCCGTCCAGATGCCCGAGCCCGGTACGCCCGGCTGCGCCTCCAGCATGCCCATCCGGGCGGCCCACGCCACGGTGTTGAGCCGGGAGGCGTCCAGGTGCGGGCTGAGTTCGACGGTGTACGGGAGCCTGAACTCCGGCAGCCTGGAGGCCCCGACCCGCTGGAACGGCACATGGCCGTGCGAGCGCGCCCGCCGCACCGCCGGGTCGACGCCACCGGGCGAGCCGGGCGTCCCGTTCAGCGTGTTCACCCCACTCAGCGAGCCCAACTCACCCGAGCCGCCGGGAAGTCCGCGCCCCGACCCGGCCCGCAGCACGTCCAGCGCCGACGTCCCGATCCCGCCGATCGCGTACTGGTCCCACCAACGGGCCGGCGCGGCGGCCGCGCCGCCGCCGTTCATGTACCGGCTGGACCGCATGTGCCACTCGTGGCCGCCCGACTGCCAGTCCTGCAGGCCCTTGACGTACGCCATCACCCGCGCGACGCCCGCCGGGTCCAGCCCGGTCTCGGTGAACAGCCAGGGCAGCTCGGTGAACACGGTGTTCTCGAACTGCTGGAGCCGCGAGGTGAGCAGGTCGTTGACGGCGTCCGCGGCCTCCTGCGTCGTGCAGCCCAGGAAGGTCTCCAGCACGAGGATGCCGTTGCTCAGCTCGCCCTCGTCCTCGACCTCCCGCTGGTAGGAGAAGATGTCGTTGCGCAGGTGGACGCCGTCCGAGAAGGCGTCCATCAGCACCCGAAGCGGTCGCGAACCCGAAACCTCCTTCGGCACTTCGGCGTTGGCGGCGTACTCGATCAGACCGGCCGACCAGGGCGCGCCGCCGACCTTGCGGCGCATCTCGATGTACTCGACCGGGTTGGCGATCCGACCGGCGTTGATGTTGGCGAGTTCCCAGAGCGACTCGTTGAGCAGGTTCCGGGTGCTCTCGGCGAACCGGATCCGCCAGTCCTCCCCCATCGAGGGCACCGTGCGCCGCCACAGATCGGCCAGGCCCGCCTCGACCGGGTTGGTGGGCTCGGGCACCGGGGTCGCCGGGTCGGCCGGCATGAACAGCGGCAGCCGGTCCAGATAGGCCTTGCCGCCCGCGCGGTCGTTGCTGCGCTTGAAGGTCTCCAGGAAGTGGTCGTCGAAGAAGAAGACCCACACGTACCAGTCGGTGACCAGCGACAACGCCTCGGCGGAGGCGTCCGGGTGGGTGTACGCGCAGAGCAGGCCGTAGTCGTGCGCCTCCAGATCGGCCTGGTCCCAGATGCCCGACCCCTCCAGCATCCCCATCTCCCGGGCCCACGCGGTGGAGTGGGCCCGGGCGCCTTCGAGATGGGGGTTCAGGCGCGCCGGGTGCGGCACGTAGAAGGAGGGCAGTTCGAACGGCTGAGTCACCGGGCGAGCCTTTCTGGACGCGTCGAGGAGGCCGACCGGCCCGGCGGAGCGGAGCCGGTCGGTCCGCTGCCCCACGACCCGGTCGGCTCAGCATTACCCCTCGCCGACGATCTCCACCGGACAACCGCAACAGTCGTATGAGATAACCCACTTCCCCCGAACACCCGCCCGATAGAACGCCCGCTTCTCGTTCACCTGTGCGGACGGAACAACCCGGCTTCCACCCTCGGGGGCGATCCGTCCTGCGGAAAAGGATGTTGGCGGCGGGTCACCGATCCGGACGGATTACCCGGGCCATTCCGACCGCTCGACGATACGCCAACGAACTACCCAGGCGGGCCAAGGGCGGCCAACTCAAGCAATCCGTTCCGACGGGCGTGTTGACCCGCTCCCCTCATCCCCCGTCCACCAGACTGGGCGACGATCCGAGTCTCCACGATCCGAGGAGGGCCTGCCCATGAACGTCACCGTCCGGCTCGCGCAGCAGCCCGAGGCCGACGACCTGCTCGGGCGCAGCGCGCTCGCCGCGCTCGTCGGGATGCTTCTCGACCAGCAGGTGCCCATGGAGTGGGCGTTCACCGGCCCGCTCACCATCGCGCAGCGTCTGGGCCGGGACGACCTGGACGCGCACGAGATCGCCGTCCACAACCCCGAGGCGTTCGTCGCCCTGCTCTCCGAGAAGCCGGCCGTGCACCGCTACCCGGCCGCGATGGCCAAGCGGGTGCAGCAGCTCTGCCAGTTCGTGGTGGCGCAGTACGACGGCGACGCGGCGGCGCTCTGGCGCGATGTCGCGACCGGCCGGGAGCTGCTCAGCCGCCTCAACGCCCTGCCCGGCTTCGGGAAGCAGAAGTCGCAGATCTTCCTCGCGCTGCTCGGCAAGCAGTACGGCGTGCGGCCCGAGGGCTGGCGCGAGGCGGCGGGCCTGTACGGCGAGGAGGGGGCCTACCGGTCGGTCGCGGACATCACCGGCCCGGAGTCGCTGGAAAAGGTGCGCGCCCACAAGCAGGAGGTGAAGCGCGCCGCCAAGGAGGCCAAGACCGCCAAGGTCTGATGACCAATCACTCCGGCTGCCCGGCACTCCCGAGGAGTGCCGGGCAGCGGCGCGTGGCGCCCGCCCCGGCGCCCGCCCCGAAAACCGGTTGCCCGCCCAGCGCCGCCGGGTGAGGCTCGACGGATGACCGACACCGACAGCCAGGACAGCCCCGGCGTGCGTTCCCTCTTCTCCGGCGACGGCCGGCTGACCACGATCCCCCGCAAGGCGGCCCGCCGCGAGCAGCTGCTCGCCCACCTCGCCGGCACCCTCTTCGAACCGGGCCGCTCCTACAGCGAGCGCGAGGTCAACGAGACGCTGCGGGCGGTGCACGACGACTACCCGGCCCTGCGCCGCTTCCTGGTCGAGGCCGGCCACCTGGCGCGTCCCCAGGACGGCAGCAGCTACCGCCGCGCCGCCTGAACCCCGCCCCCGGGGAGGCGAGGGCCTCAGCGCACCCGCCGGTACGCGTACCGCCCGCGGATCCTCCGGGCGAAGTACCGTCCGTGGCTCTCCGCCGCCATCAGCTCCCGGTGCACCCGCCCGGGGACCGCGTCGTACCGGTAGACGCTCCCGCCGGTGAACTCCAGCTCCAGTACCCGCCGCGCCGCGTCGTACCCGACCGAGCGCAGCGCCGAGGAGTCCACCGCCAGCCGCTCCATGCTCCCAGTGTGCGCGCGAGGGCCCCGGCCGCGCATCGCGGCCGGGGCCCTCCACCCACCGTCAGACGAGCACGGGCTCCTGCTCCCGCTCGGGCTCGTCGGCAGAGGACGCGGAGGAGGTACCGGCGGCGACCGCCGCCTTCCGCCTCGGCAGCGCGAACATCAGCAGGAACACCGCCGCCAGCACCGCGACGACCCACCACATCGCGTGGACGAAGGCCCCGCCGAACGCCGTCCCGACCGCCTCGGGGGCGACCACGTCGTCCATCGCCCCGAAGAACGCCACCGACACCAGCCCCAGCCCCAGCGCCGTCCCGAGCTGGTTCACCGTGTTGATCAGGCCCGACGCCGAACCGGCGTGCTCACGCGGCACCTCGGCCAGCACCGCGTCGGTGATCGGCGCCACGATCAGGCCCATCCCCAGGCCCATCACCACCAGCGGCAGCGCCATCTGCCAGGACGTGATCGCCGTGCCGTACCGGTCGGCCTCCCAGATGTAGGTCAGCGCGCCGACCGCCATCACCAGCGCGCCGGCCTGGAGCACCTTGCGTCCGAAGCGCGGCACCAGCTGCTGGACCGAGAGTCCGGCCGCCACCGAGACCGCGATCGAGAAGGGGATACCCGTAGTCCCGGCCTTGAGCGGGCTCCAGCCCAGCCCGATCTGCATGTAGAGCGTCCAGACCAGGAAGAAGATCCCGGTGACCACGCCGAAGGTCAGCTGGACGCCGATGCCGGCCGCGAAGCTCTTCACCCGGAACAGCGACAGCTCGACCAGCGGCGAACCGTCCCGCCGCGTCTTCACCTTCTCGTACGCGACGAACAGGGCGAACACCGGCAGGCTGCCGGCCATCGAGAGGTGGCCCCAGAGCGGCCAGCCGGCCTCCCGGCCGTGGGTGAGCGGGTAGAGCAGCATCAGCAGGCCGACGCTGGCCAGCAGCACGCCCACGAGGTCCAGCTTGAGCGCCTTCTCCGCCCGCGACTCGCCGATGAACGCCCGGCCCAGCAGCAGCCCGGCGATGCCGACCGGCAGGTTGATCAGGAAGATCGGCCGCCAGGCCAGCCCGAAGAGGTCCCACTCCGTCAGCAGCGCGCCGATCAGCGGCCCGGAGACGGCGCCCAGACCGACCACCGCGCCGAACAGGCCGAACACCTTGCCGCGCTCCTCCGCCGGGAAGGAGGCGTGGATGATCGACAGCACCTGCGGCACCATCAGCGCCGCCGTCCCGCCCTGGAGGATCCGGGTCGCGACCAGCATCTCGGCGCCGGTCGCCAGACCGCAGAGCGCCGAGGCGACGGTGAAGCCGCCGATTCCGATCAGGAACAGTCGCTTCCGGCCGTAGATGTCGCCCAGCCGACCGCCGGTGATCAGCCCGATCGCGAAGGCCAGGGCGTAGCCGCCGGTCACCCACTGGACGGCACTGAACGAGGCGCCGGTGTCCTCCTGGATGCTGGGGATGGCGATGTTCACGATGGTGACGTCCACCAGGTCCATGAACGAGGCCGTCATCACGATCGCCAGCGCGATCCACCTCCGCCGGTCGGACACCACACCGGAGCCCGCTCCGGAGCCCTCCCCGGAATCCGCTGTCATCGTCTTCTCCTCTACCTCGCTCTTCGGCACGTCTGCGACAGTAGAGGGGATGTAGGTCAGCTCTTGTCCTCGTTGTCCGGCATCCTGGGTGCCATGACGGACACTCCGGCGCGGCTGCTGAACCTGCTCTCCCTCCTCCAGACCCCGCGCGAGTGGCCGGGCAGCGAACTGGCCGAACGCCTCCAGGTCAGCTCCCGGACGATCCGCCGCGACATCGACCGGCTGCGCGCCCTGGGGTACCCGGTCGAGGCGACGATGGGCGCGATCGGCGGCTACCGGCTGGTGGCCGGGACGGCGATGCCGCCGCTGCTGCTGGACGACGAGGAGGCGGTGGCCATCGCGGTGGGCCTGCGGGCGGCCGCCGGGCACGCCGTGGTCGGCATCGAGGAGGCGTCCGTCCGGGCGCTCGGCAAACTGCTCCAGGTGCTGCCGGGGCGCCTGCGCCACCGGGTCGGCGCGCTGAACACGGCCACCGTGCCGCTGCTCACCGGCGACGGACCGACCGTCGACCCCGAGGACCTCACCGTGCTCGCGGGCGCCGTCACCAACCGGGAGCGGCTGCGCTTCCACTACCGGGCGGGTGACGGCGCCGAGACCCGGCGCCAGGTCGAGCCCAACCGCCTGGTCTCGACCGGTCGGCGCTGGTACCTGGTCGGCTACGACCTCGACCGCGACGACTGGCGGCTCTTCCGGGTGGACCGGATCAGCGAGCCCTTCCCGACCGGCGCCCGCTTCACCCCGCGCGAACTCCCCGCCGAGGACGCGGCCGCGTACGTGGCGAGCAAGCTCCGCCGGCCGGCGGCCACCCACACCCTGGTGGCGACGCTGCACATGCCCGCCTCCGAGGTGGAGAGCTGGATCAGCCGCGCCGCCGACACCACGGTCGAGCCGGTCGACGACCGGAGCTGCCGGCTCCGCTCGCGGTCCGACTCGCTGGGGTACCTGGCGATGCGGCTCCTCATGCTGGGCTGCGAGTTCGAGGTCCACGAGCCCCCGGAGATGAACGCCCACCTGCGCGCCCTCGCCGCCCGCGCCGCCCGGGCCGCGGACAGCGGGGGTCCGGTACACGCCGCCGACAGTGGGGGTCCGGTCCACCCCGCCGCCGACAGCGGGGGTCCGGTCCGCCCCTGAGCCGCCCGCGCTACGCCGCCACCCGGTACCAGGCGTCCCCCGAGCGGAACCGGAGCACGCCGTCCCGCCCGTAGGCCCGCTCCCGGTCCAGCTCTCCGGGCAGCCGGAGCCGGCGCCGCCCGGTCTCCTTCCACTCCTTGCCGACCAGCAGGCACCGGACCAGCTCACCCGCGTGCGTCAGGAAGATCCCCTGCCGGCCACCGACGGCGAAGCCGAGCGGCAGCCGGACCGGGGACCGCCGACTCACGGACCCCCCGGCCGGGTCGATCCGGGTCAGGTAGCTCGCCGTACTGCCCGGGTACCAGGCCAGCCAGACGGCGCGGCCCTCGGTCGCCCCGGCCAGGCCCTCCAGCGGGTAGCCGGGCAGTTCGTCCCGCCCCGGTCGCCAGACCATCCGCCCGGCCGGGTCCGCCCCGACCAGACCGGGGTGGGCCATCGGGTGGTCCCCGTAGATGCCCTCGTCCCCGAAGGCCATCCAGATCCGGCCGTCCCGGTCGGCGACCAGCGTCCGGATGTCGTCGCCGAGCACCAGCTCATGGGAGGGCTCGCCGTCGGGCCCGAACACGACCGCGTTGGGCGCCCATCCGCCCGGCTCCTCGTCGGCCCGGTAGCTCGCCACCAGCAGCCGGCCACCGGGCAGCAGCGCCAGGTGGTCCGGGTCGACGGCGAGCCCGCGCAGCGCCGTCCGCCGCTCCCCCTCCGGTGTCACCGTCACCAACTCGGCGTCCGGGGGCGGGTCGGGGCACGTCCGGCCGGAGGCGCCGGACGGCTTCTCCCCGGGCACCAGCAGCACGACCAGTTCGCCGTCCGGTCCGACCGTCCAGCCGGAGGCCCGGCGGCCCGCCCCGGCATCGTGCTCGGGCAGCCGCCAGACCTCCACCGGTTCGTTCATCCGACGAGGGTCTCAGACCCCGTACTCGGCGGTGATCACCGCACGGGCCAGCGTGTGGAAGGTGATGTGGAAGCCGATCTGGGCCGCCGGCGTCTCCGGGGTGACGTCCAGCGCGTCCACGTCCAGCGCGTGCACGGCGAAGGCGTACCGGTGCGGGGCGCCGGGCGGCGGGGCCGCGCCGTCGTACTTGTTGCCGGGGAAGTCGTTGCGGCCGTGGAACGAGGCCGCCCCGGGCAGGTCCGCGTCGGACGAACCGGCGCCGCGCGCCAGGCCGGCGGTGTCACCGGGCAGGTTGAGGGCGAGCCAGTGCCACCAGCCGGAGCCGGTCGGGGCGTCCGGGTCGTAGCAGGTGACGGCGACGGACCGGGTGCCCTCCGGCAGGCCCGACCAGGCCAGCTGCGGCGACAGGTTGCCGCCCGCGTGGACGAACTCCTCGGCCAGCTTGCCGCCTTCGGCGAGGTCATCACTGGTCAGCTCGAAGGACGGCACCTGCGGCAGGAACTCGTAGGGCAGCGGCGGACGAACGCTCATGAAACGGTCACCTCTCGACAAGCCAGGACAGCCCGGACCAGGCTGAATGACGCGATTCACTGTAGTGGGGTGCCACCGTTCACGGGGCCCCTCTACAGTCGGGTCATGGCTTCCACACCCGCCCGACTGCTGGCCGACTCCCGACGAGCCCTCCTCACCATGGTCGGCCTGCTCGCCGTCATCTGGCTGGTGCAGTTGGTGAACTGGATGGACGACTACGGCCTCACCTACGAACACGGCCTGATGCCGCGCCGGCTCGACGAGCTGCCGGACGTGTTCGCCATGCCGCTGCTGCACTTCAGTTGGGAGCACATCGAGGCCAACTCCTGGCCGCTGTTCGCCTTCGGCTTCCTCTCCGCCTACCGGGGCATGAAGCGGTTCCTCTGGGCGACCCTGATGATCGTCGTGGTCGGCGGCCTCACCGTCTGGCTGTGCGAGCGCCCCGAGACGGTCACCGCCGGGGCCAGCGGCCTGGTCTACGGCTACTTCGGCTACCTGGTGCTGCGCGGCGTGCTCGACCGCAACCTGCTGGACGCGGTGATCGCCGTCGTCGTCGCGGCGGTGTACTCCTACCTCCTGATCGGCGTCCTGCCGGTGACCCAGGGGGTCAGCTGGCTGGGCCACCTCGGCGGTCTGATCGGCGGGCTCACCGCCGCCTGGCTGCTCCGCAACCGCGGACCGAAGACGGCCGCCGCCCCGGCGTCCGAGCCCGCCGCCGGCCCCCGGTCCGCCCTGCACAAGGAGCTGGACGACCTCGGCCTCTGAGCGCCGGAGGAGCACGCCAGGAGCACGCCAGGAGCACGGCGAGGGGCCCCGCGAGCGCGCCGCCGGCCAGGTATAGACCAATCCCGGACCTGCGACTAGCGTGGGAGAGCCCTGCCCTCTGCCCTCTGCCCTCTGCCCTCTGCCCTCTGCCCTCTCCCCCCTGCCCCCCTGCTCCGGAGCCGCACCGTGGAGTCGTCCGTCCTCGCCTTCGCCACCGACCTGCTGGACGAGGGCACCGACACCTTCTTCGGCAACCTCGCCGACCGGGCCGGGGTCGGCGGCGTCACCCTCGCCTCGGTCTACCACGAGGCCCGGGACGTCTTCCCGCACAACCCGCGCCGGGTGATCCGCTACCTGGAGCCGGGCGCCGCCTACTTCCGCCCCGACCCGGCGCGCTGGGCCGGGCGGCGGCTGCGGCCCACCCCCTCCACCGCGATCGGCGACCGCGACCCCTTCGCCGAGGCCGCCGCCGAGGCGCGGCGCCGCGGGATGAAGCTGCACGCCTGGACGGTGTTCTGCCACAACGACCGGCTCGGCTTCGAACATCCCGACTGCGCCCCCGCCAACGCCTTCGGCGACCGCCACCTCACCGAACTCTGCCCGGCCGCTCCGGAGGTCCGCGAGTACGCGGTGACGCTGGTCGCCGAGCTGGCCCGGTACGGCGTGGACGCGATCCGCGCCGAGTCGCTGCACTTCCACGGGCTGCGCCACGGCTACCACCACGAGCGCTACTTCGAGGAGCTGGGCCCGGTCGCCGAGGCGCTGCTCGGGATCTGCTTCTGCGACCACTGCCGCGCCGCCGCCGTCCGGGCGGGCGTCCCGGCCGACGAGGTGGCGGCGACCGTCCGCGCCGAGCTGCGCCGCCGGCTGGCCGACGACACGGCCGCCGCCGAGCCCGCCGCCCTCGACGAGCTGGCCGACGGCGCCCTGGCGGCCTACGTCGACGCCTCCGCCGCGACCGTGACCTCACTCGCCGCCGAGGTGGCCGAGGAGGCGCGACGGCACGGCATGCGGCTGAGCTTCATGGACGGCGGCGGCCCGGGCCGGGGCTGGCTCGCCGGCATCGACCTGCCCGCGCTCGCCGGGGTCGCCGACCAGATCGAGACGCTCGGCTACGCGCGGACCCCGGAGGCCGTCCGGGAGAAGGTCGCCGCGTTCGCCCTGCACGGCGTCCGCCCGCGCGACATGGCGGTGATCCTGCGCCCGATGGCCTCGGACTGCGACGGCCCGGCCAACCTCGCCGCCAAGATCGCCACACTCCGTGAGCTCGGCGTGCCGGAGGTCGAGTTCTACCACTACGGCCTGATGCGGCTCTCCTCGCTGGACCGGATCGGCACCGCGCTCACCGGCTGAGCGGAGCCGGGCCGAGCCCAGCTGAGCCGGGCCGGGCCGGGCCGACCGACCGACCACACTCCCGGCACCACGGCCCGGCTCACCGCCGCCGCCGGGACGTCCCGAACAGGCTGCGCGAGATCTCCCGCCCGAGCTGCGTCCCGGCCGAGCGGGCGAAGGACTTGAGCGTCGGGTTGCTCAGCAGCGACCCGAGCAGCCCACCACCGTCCCCGGCCCCTTCCCCCGACCCCGCCTCGGACCTCCGACGCGGTTCGGGCGCCGGCCGCGGCGCGGCGGGCTCCCCGGCCGGCACCGACTCCGGGACCGGCTCGGGCACCGGTGCCGGCTCCGGCCGCGCCGCCCGGGCGGCCAGCTTCTCGTAGGCCGACTCCCGGTCGATCGCGTCCCGGTAGCGGGCCGCCAGCGGCGACGCGTCCACCGCCGCCCGCAGCGCGGCCGGTTCGACCGGACCCATCAGCGACCGCGGCGCCCGCAGCCTGGTCGCCGCCACCGGCGTCGGCGCGCCCCGCTCGGAGAGCACCGTGACCACCGCCTCGCCGGTGCCGAGCGAGGTCAGCACCTCGCTCAGGTCGTACGAGGACCGGGGGAAGGTCGAGACCGTCGCCTTGAGCGCCTTGGCGTCGTCCGGGGTGAAGGCGCGCAGCGCGTGCTGCACCCGGTTGCCCAGCTGGGCGAGCACCTCGGCCGGGACGTCCTTCGGCGTCTGGGTGACGAAGAAGATCCCGACGCCCTTGGAGCGGATCAGCCGGACGGTCTGGGTGATCGCCTCCCGGAACGCCTTGGAGGCGCCGCTGAAGAGCAGGTGCGCCTCGTCGAAGAAGAACACCAGCTTGGGCTTGTCGAGGTCCCCCACCTCGGGCAGCTCCTGGTAGAGGTCGGCCAGCAGCCACATCAGGAAGGTGGAGAAGAGCCGCGGCCGGTCCTGCACCGCGGGCAGTTCCAGCGCCGAGACGAGGCCCCGCCCGTCCGGGGCGGTGCGCAGCAGCTCGGCGGTGTCGAACTCCGGCTCTCCGAAGAACGCCCCGGCGCCTTCGTTCTCCAGCATGGTGAGCGAGCGCAGGATCACTCCCGCGGTGGCGGCCGACAGCCCGCCGATGCCCTTCAGCTCCTCCTTGCCCTCGGGCGAGGTGAGGAAGGTGATGACGGCGGTGAGGTCCTTGAGGTCGTACAGCTCCAGTCCGTTGCGGTCGGCGTAGTGGAAGACCAGCCCGAGCGAGGACTCCTGGGTCTCGTTCAGGTCGAGCACCTTGGCCAGCAGCAGCGGGCCGAAGCTGGTGACGGTGGCTCGGATCGGGATGCCCGTGCCCAGGCCGCCCAGGGCGTAGAACTCGGTCGGGCAGCCCTGCGCCGACCAGTCCTGGCCGACCTCGGCGGCCCGGGCGGCGGTCCGCTCGCCCGGTGCGCCGGGCGCGGAGATCCCGGAGACGTCGCCCTTGATGTCGGCCAGGAACACCGGCACCCCCTGGGCGGAGAGCTGTTCGGCGATCAGCTGGAGGGTCTTGGTCTTGCCGGTGCCGGTGGCGCCCGCGACCAGTCCGTGCCGGTTGAGCACCCCGAGCGGGATGCGCACCTGGGCGTCCCGGTAGGCGGTGCCGTTCAGCAGCACCGCCCCGAGGTCGAGGGCGGGCCCGGCGAAGGCGTACCCCTCGGCGATCTCCCGCACCGCGGGCGGGACGACTTCCGGGACGACCTCGGTGCCGGAGGGGGCGGACGGCGGCTCGGCGGTGGACATCGGTGCACACTCCAGGGCACGACTGAGGGGCGACGTTCACGACATTTCCCATGAAACAGCCGCAATCGTCCGCCCGCAGCTCGTGCCGGTGCGCGTGGCGCGGTCGCGGCTGCTGCGCCATCCGCCGCCCAAACGGTAGGCTTTCCGTGTGATCTTCAAGCGCATCGGCAATGGGCGGCCGTACCCGGATCACGGCCGGACCAGCACCCGCCAGTGGGCGGACGTCGCCCCGCGTCCGGTGCGGCTGGACCAGCTGGTGACCACCAAGGGCCAACTCGACCTGGAGACCCTCCTCGCGGAGGACTCCACCTTCTACGGCGATCTCTTCGCCCACGTCGTGAAGTGGCACGGCGACCTCTACCTGGAGGACGGGCTGCACCGCGCCGTACGCGCCGCGCTCCAGCAGCGCCAGGTGCTGCACGCCCGCGTCCTCGAAATGGAGTGACGGGCCCGTCCCGCACCCCGCGACCCGTGTGGACACCGCCCTCCGGCCACCTCCGGAGGGCGGTCCGCGCATGCACCGGTACCCCCGTTCGGGTGCCGGCGTACTCCAGATGATGATCATTTAGTACCTTCGCAGCCGTCCGGCACTAATCTGCTGACTACGGCCGCAGTCCGTGGCGTACGCCGCCCACCCAGGCCGTTTCCGTCACCCGATCCCCGCCCTGGCACGAGGGGGAGACAAACCGTGAGCATGTTGACTCCCCAAGGCCTGAAGGGGAAGCAGTACCGCGTCACCGGCAACAGCTATCCACGGCTGGGCCGGCCGCCGAAGAAGAGCCGCAAGGTCCTCGCCCTGATCGGCTCACTGCTCGCCCTGGCCCTGATCGGCCTCGGCGGCGTGCAGCTCTGGGACATCTTCACCGGCAAGGGCAAGAACGCCTCCGCCCAGGCCTGCGCGTCGCCCTCGGGCAAACCGCTGGCCGCCCCCACCCCGGACGGCTCGGCCCCGCCCTCCGGCGCCCCCACCGATCCGAACGCCATCCCGCAGCCGGCCTCGATCACGGTGAACGTCTACAACGCCACCGCCAAGTCCGGGCTGGCCGCGCGGACCGCCGAGGAGCTGAAGAAGCGCGGCTTCACCATCGGCAAGGTCGGCAACGCGCCCGCCGAGCTGGACAAGAAGGTGCCCGGCACCGCCCAGGTGGTCGCCGGCCCGGCCGGCGCCGGGGCGTCCACCCTGCTCGGCTCCCAGATCGCCGGGGCCCTCACCACGGCGGACGCCCGGACCGACACCACCGTCGACTTCGTGATCGGCGACAGCTACAACGCCCTGCTGGACGAGACCCAGGCCGCCGCCGCGCTGGCCCTGGCGACCAAACCCACCCCGACCCCGAGCACCACCGGCAGCTGCTGAGCCGGCCCCCGGGCACAACGGAGCCCCCCGGCACCGCCGGGGGGCTCCGTTCGTCCATTCGTGGCGCGCGCGGGCTCAGCCCGCGGTGCCGTACAGGCGGTCGCCCGCGTCGCCGAGGCCCGGGACGATGTAGCCGTTCTCGTTCAGCCGCTCGTCGACGGCGGCGGTCACCACGGTGACGGGCAGCCCGGCCAGTTCCTTCTCCATCACCGCGACGCCCTCGGGCGCGGCCAGCAGCACCACGGCGGTGACGTCGGTGGCGCCCCGCTCGATCAGCATCCTGATCGCGGCGACCAGCGTGCCGCCGGTGGCCAGCATCGGGTCGAGCACGTAGACCTGGCGGCCGGAGAGGTCGTCCGGCATCCGGGTGGCGTAGGTGGAGGCCTCCAGGGTCTCCTCGTTGCGCACCATGCCGAGGAAGCCCACCTCGGCGGTCGGCAGCAGCCGGGTCATCCCGTCCAGCATGCCCAGGCCGGCCCGCAGGATCGGGACGACCAGCGGCCGGGGGTAGCTCAGCCGGGTTCCGGTGGTGACCGCCACGGGGGTGGTGATCTCCACCTCCTCGGTGCGGACGTCCCTCGTCGCCTCGTACGCGAGGAGGGTCACCAGCTCGTCGGTCAGGCGACGGAAGGTCGGCGAGTCGGTGCGCTCGTCGCGCAGGGTGGAGAGCTTGTGGGCGACCAGGGGGTGGTCGACGACGTGGATCCGCATACGTCGAGGTTAGCCCGGCCCCGGACGCCCGTACGCCACCCGGTGGCCCACCGGGCCGGCGCCGCGTCCCGGCGCGGAGCCGACCGCGGTCACCCAGCGATGACGCGCCGTGACGCACCGCGAATGTCGGGGCGGAACGTCCTCCTGTGGTATCAATCCGGCCGATCTGGGAAAGTCAGGTCCTATGACGAGCAACCCGAAGAACGGGGACGGCTCGGCGGACGGGTCCACGGGCCCGTCGGGCGGGCGCTCGGGCCTGCCCCCGGACCACCCGGAGACCGAGGCGGAGCGCCGCAAACGGCGGACGGTGTTCCTGCGCGAACTGGCCGAGGCGCGCGAACTGCGGGAGCGGGTCCAGCCCCGGCGCACCAAGGAGCGCCGGATGCGCGAAGCGATGCGGATGCGAACCTTCCGGTTCTGACGGGCCCGCGGCGCGCCCACGGGGATCCGACGGCGCGCACCCGGCGCACCCGGCGCCCGTTCACCGGCTCCGGGCCGGCCCTTCCGACACGACCTGCAAAGACGCGCTGCCGAACACTCCCCGCAAAGCCGGGCTTTCTGTCACGATTCCGAGGGGACGGTCCGAACAGCGGGCCGCCTCTGGCGCGGGGGCGGCCAGATTCCGCGTTGCCCGGAGCGCCGAGCCGAGACCGATGATCTTGGGAGTGTCCCTGGTGGCGTACTTCGCTGCAGTGCTTGCTCGCACCGAGGACGGGTGGGATGTGAGCGAGACGGAGCTCGACGACGTCGAAACCCTGGCGGACCTGGCCGATCTGGCCCGCGAAGCCGCCCAGGACGACGACAGCGTCCTGGTCTTCATCGAACAGGAGGACGTCTGGTTCGCCATCGTCCGGGTCGACGGTGAGGAGGACCCGCGGATCTTCGTGTCGGACGGCGCCGCCGCCGCCCGCAGCAGCTACGGCTCCGTCCTCACCGACGAGCTGGTCGACCAGGCCGGCGAGAGCGAGTTCGGCGACCTCGACAACCTGGTCGCCGAGCTGGAGGACGAGGAGGCGCAGGCCTCAACCGGGCAGGAGGACGAGGACGGCGACGCGGACGCCCGCGGCGGCGTCCCGGTCGGCCCGCTCGGCGACGCCCACCTGCTCACCGAGTTCGGGCTGCCGGCCGAGGAGCTGCTCGCCCTCAGCGGCGAGGGCGCGGTGCCGGGCGACGCCCTGGAGGAGATCGCCGAGGCCCTCGGCTGCGGCGAGGTCCTGGAGGCCGTCCGGTAACGGGCCGGTGCCCCTCGCCGGATGCCGGACACTGGATGCCATGCAGTCCGCGTCCACCCGCCAGATAGCCCCGCTCCCCGCCCCCGTCCGCCCCGACCCGGTCCGCGACCGCTGGGCGGCGCCGATGCGCCTCGCCATCGCCGAGGCCGCCCTGGCGCCGGCCACCGGGGACGTCCCGGTCGGGGCGCTCGTCCTGGGCCCGGACGGCGAGGTGATCGGACGCGGCCACAACGCGCGCGAGGCGGTCGGCGACCCGACCGCCCACGCCGAGGTGGTCGCCGTCCGGGAGGCCGCCGCCGCGCTCGGGGAGTGGCGGCTCGTCGGCTGCACCCTCGTCGTCACCCTGGAGCCCTGCACCATGTGCGCGGGCGCCCTCGTGCTCTCCCGGATCGACCGGGTGGTCTACGGCGCCCTCGACGAGAAGGCCGGCGCCGCCGGCTCGCTCTTCGACGTGATGCGCGACCGCCGGCTCAACCACCGCCCCGAGGTGATCCCGGGCGTCCTCGCCGACGAGTGCGGCGAGCAGCTCCGCGCGTTCTTCGAGAACCACCGCTGAACGCGGCCGCCGGCCGCCGGCCGGATACGGATTTCGTGACCTCGCCACCCGTCCGGTAGAGTTCCCCTCGGTAGCGTGTCCGAGCGGCCAAAGGAGCACGCCTCGAAAGCGTGTGTGGGGGCAACTTCACCGTGGGTTCGAATCCCACCGCTACCGCCAGCAGCACGAGGGCCCCGACCGGAGACGGTCGGGGCCCTTCGTCGTGCCGGTCTCAGTTTTGGTCTCATTCAGCCGGGAGGCAGCCACCGCGAGCCGGGGCCACGGCAGCGCGTCTAAGGCTGTTCTTCTGCCCAGGCATTGAACTCACCCCAGACCACTGACCAATCCCGTCCGATCAGCTCAGCTACTTCGAACGTATCTTCGGCACCGTACCTCTCCGACCACTGACGTTCGAGACGGTCACTGCGGCGCCGATCTGCATCGGCTTGGGCGGCACGACGGTGCTCTTCACGGCGTTTCTCATCGGCCCACTCGGCTGCCGCCTCGACGGCCTTCCGGGCCTTCCCGGTCCACCTGGCCGCACAGTCTGGGCCTACATGCGATCGGTGACCCAGCGAGTTGCCGGCGCGATCCGCAGCCTCCAAGACGATGGGACGCCGAACAGGCTTCTGGCACCTGTCACAGTCTGCCTCGCCCTCCGACGTCCCCCTGATGATGTACGTTGCCACAACCGCCCTCTACCCCCTCTCTACTCGTGGGCACAGTGTGACCGGAGCTGCGGCTACCAGGGGTGTACTTCGCCCAACCAGTCGAGTCCCGAGCCACCCTCCAGATGAGGCCGCCGATCTGCATCGCCACGTCCCGCCCGGGTCCGGGCCGTCACGTGCTGGTACCGATGCGATATCGCGGTGCTGGACCACCCCATGATGTCCATCGCCATGCGCTTAGGGACGCCGAGCAGGAGGAGGATCGTTCCAGCAGTATGACGAGCGTCATGCAGGCGCCCATCCCAGATATCCACGGCCACGAGCAGTTCCTTTCGGAACACTGCGTCCTCATCTGCGGTGCGGCCCGCGACGTCAAGGCCGGGAACGCGGCCGGTGTCCCCACGATCGGCTACGCCAACAAGCCAGGGAAGGATGCCAAGCCATCCGCAGCCGGTGCCATGGTCATCGTGGACTCGACGCAGTCGATCGGCGAGGCTCTCACCCAATAGCTCGACGCAACGGAGATGCGCCCCGCAGGCTGGAGCACCTGCGGGGCGCGTTGGAGAGCTTCCCTAGATCACCTGCCGGCGGAGGGCAGATGCCGCTCCAAGCGCGACCAGGGCAGTGACGACGGTACTAACGAGGCCCTGGATCTGGGTCGCGCTGAGGCCGGACTGCAGCCCCAACACCACGATGATGACGAGGATCTGGGGCACAGGCCAGCCCCGGTCCTGCCACACGGCAGGGCGGTGAGTCATCATGGGGACGTCACCTTTCTTGTTAGGGATTGGGTGGCAACCGTCGGTCCCCGCTGTAGCTGTGGAAGGCGCGCGGGGCCCGGCGGAGTCTCTTGATCGCGTCAGGCGCCGTAGAGCGGGACCTGGTCGCGTACGGTCTCGGCGACACGTCTTGCAACGGCCTCGCGTTCGGCAGGCTGAAGCCGGCGATACGTGGCCCATACTCGTTCGACTGGCGAGAACGGTCGCTGGTCCAACACCATCCAGGCCAGCAGAAGCGAGCGCTCAGCAGCAGAAAGATCATCGACGCGCTGCAAGACAGCATCAGCGGCCAGCGACTCGGCGCTATCAAGGAGTCGGTGGCAGTTGGCGCAGAGCGTGATCATGTTCTCGACGCCGACCCCTCCCCCATCCGCCAAGGACGTGATGTGGGCAACCTCAAGCATCACTTCGACAGGCGCGCTGGAAGGGGCTTCGGCGGCCGATAGGCCACAGTGCGTACACGCGAAACCATCACGCTTGAGCACCTCGTCGCGCATCTCTGATCCACGCCTCGGGAGTCGTCCAGCCGACTCCCATACCGGCAGCCCGGCAGCGACAAATCGCATCTCGTTGACATGCAGTGACGGGTCCGAGCGGTTGGTGTCGAGCACCCACCCGTCGTTGCGAAGGTCGCGGATCCTCCGGTCAACCTGAGCCACGCCAGGAAACGCTTCACGCAGCTGAGCCGTGCTGAACACGTTCCCCTCGCCGACCTCGCGGGAGAGCCAGAGTGCGACACGCTTCTTTGTGCCGAGCCCCCGATCGTCCCAGCGCAGGTGCCGGGAAGGGCCCTGGGTACCCATTTGCCCACCCCTCGATGCTGTGACTATCCGCCCACTGAGCGTCGGCGGCCGAAGCTGACGCTACGCCATCCGGCAGACTCCGGCAATATTCGGCACAGTCCGGCAGGCTATGCCGTCGCCGGGCGCATCGAGGTCGGCTAATTGGTCTCAGTTCTGCTCTCATTCACCCCCGTTCACCGAGGTTCACCGCACCCCAACGACGGCTCTCCCACCTGGGGTCGGAACCCTGGTGGACCCCGCCGAACGGGGGTGCTCAGCGTGTGTGGGGGCAACTTCACCGTGGGTTCGAATCCCACCGCTACCGCCAGCAGCACGAGGGCCCCGACCGGAGACGGTCGGGGCCCTCGTCGTTCCCGCGCACCCTCGGGCGCGGAAGGGCTCCGCACCCGGGGCCGATGACCACCAACGCCCGGCGAGTACGGAGCCTGGAGGGGGAGCGGCTCGGGGGACCAACCGCTCCCCCGGCGGAGTTCCCACAACCGGCGCCGCGTCGGGGGGAAGTCGCGGCGACCGGTCCCACAGCGGGGAGCTCCGGATCCACGTGCCGGGGGATTCCTGCCAGATCCGCGGCACACCACCCATCCTGCGCGACGGTCCGCGCCCGGGCACCCGGAGAAAGGCCCCACTCCCGGGGACCTTCGTCCCGCCGGGTGAACGCGTCGCACACTTGATGGGCCGTCCGGTGGATAAGCTGCGCTCTGCAGAGGGCCGCTCGGGGACCGAATGGCGGCGGCCCACAGCAGGGAGGAAGGTCACCGGATGGCGCAGGCGAAGAAGATCGGCATGGTCCTCCTGCTCATCTTCGTGCTCTACACGATCATCACCTCGCCCGCCCGCGCGGCCGAGCTGGTCCAGCTGGGGTTCGAGGGCATCTCGAACGCCGCCAAAGCGGTCGGCACCTTCATGACCGGGCTGGTGAAGTAGCGGACCAGGGGGTGGTCCTCCGGCCCCGGCGGCTCCGGCTACGGTGTGCGGGACCCTCAGTCCCCCGTCCGCGAGGAGCGGCATCGTGATCCGGCACCTGGTCCTGTTCAAGCTCAACGAAGGCGTCAGCAAGGACGACGAGCGGGCGCTCGCCGGCGCCGAGGCCTTCGAGGCGCTCGGCCCGGTCATCCCCGAGCTGCGCGAGTGGGAGTGCGGCTGGAACACCACCGAGCGCGACATCGCCCACGACTACGCGATCAACAGCCTGGTCGAGGACCGTGCGGCGCTGCAGGCCTACCTCACCCACCCGGCCCACCAGGCCGCGGCCGGTCAGTGGCGGGAGTTCGCCACCTGGGTGATCGCCGACATCGAGGTCTGACCCCGGACCGTCCCCCGGACGGCCGCAGGCGCCCCGCCCGGGTCCCGGGCGGGGCGCCTTGCGCTGTCCGGAAACCGCCCCCGGCGCCGCGCCACCCGGGGGGCCGGGTGGCGCACCGGCGCCGCACCAACACACCTCCCCTCGGTACTTGCCCGACCTGCGCCCGGCTTGTGATGCTATGACCGGTTTTGCCGGACACGGCGAGGTGGTGAATCGAGCCGCGACACCCGATCCGCAAGTCCCACCGTTTGTCGACTTTGGGAGGGGTGACGTGTCCGTGCGGACACCAGGGAGTGCGCCGGACACCGGCACCGGTCAAGCCGCCGGGCAGATCACCGCGGAGACCGTCGTCCAGTCCGTCGTCCAGACCGCCGGACCGACCACCGCCCAGGCCCCGACGCAGGCCCAGGCCCCGACGCAGGCCCAGGCCCCGGCGCAGGCCCAGGCCCCGACCCAGGTGCAGACCCAGGCCCCGACCCAGGCGCAGGCCCCGGCCCAGGCCCAGGCCCAGGCCGCCGCACCGGACGCCGGTCGCCCGGCGCCCCCGCCCGGGGACGAGGTCCTGGCCACCGTCATCGGCCCGGCCGGCGAGCTCCGCCCGGACGGCCTGCGCGGCCCCGGCGGCCGCCCGGTGGTGGACGTCCGGACGCTCACCCGGGTGCTGTTCGAGCGGCTCGCCGAACTGCCCCCGGACGCCCCCGAGCGGGAGCGGGTCCGGGCGGCGCTGATCGAGGTCAACATCCCGCTGGTGCGCTACGCGGCCACCCGCTTCCGCAGCCGCAGCGAGCCGATGGAGGACGTCGTCCAGGTCGGCACGATCGGCCTGATCAACGCGATCGACCGGTTCGACCCGAACCGCGGCGTGCAGTTCCCGACCTACGCGCTGCCGACCATCCTGGGCGAGATCAAGCGCTACTTCCGCGACAACGTCCGCACCATGCACGTCCCGCGCCGGCTCCAGGAGCTCTGGGTCCAGGTCAGCGGCGCGATGGAGGAGCTGACGGTGGTGCACGGACGGGCCCCCAAGGTGCCCGAGATCGCCGCCAGCCTGCGCATCCCGGAGGAGGACGTCCGGGCCTGCCTGGACGCCGGCCGGGCCTACAACGCGGCCTCCCTGGAGGCGGCCCAGGAGCACGAGGGCGGGCTCGCCCTGCTGGACCGGCTCGGCTACGAGGACTCGGCGCTGGCGGAGGTCGAACACCGGGACATGGTCCGCCACCTGCTGGTCCAGCTGCCCGAGCGGGAGCGGCGGATCGTCATGCTGCGGTTCTTCGCCAACCTGACGCAGTCCCAGATCAGCACCGAGCTGGGGATGTCGCAGATGCACGTCAGCCGCCTGCTCTCGCGGATCCTGACCAGGCTTCGGACCGGCAATTCCTGGGAAGACTGACCGTCACAATCACGGACAGAACACCGCGAACCACTGGGCCCGCCCGGGATTGCTGCGCGTTACCGCCGCGTGACGTCTTGCGACCTTCGGGTTTGCCGGGGACTGTGTTCCGGTATGCAGGGGGAGGGCGTCCTCGGGAACCACCGCGCGACGGAATCCGTTCAACTGTCAGTCACAAGGGGGTGGGTGCATGTCCGGAGACCTGGGCACTGCGGAGATCCACGCTGGTCAGGCCCATGGCACCGCGGTCGCCGTCGACCGGATCCCGCTCCAGCGGGGCCCGGACGCACCGTCCGTCGCCGAGATCGACCCCGCGCCGGCCGCGACGGCCGTCGTCGCGCCGCAGGCGCCGCCGGGCCCCGGGCTGGACACCCGGACGCTCTCGCGCTCGCTCTTCCAGCGGCTCGCCGCCCTGGAGGCCGACAGCGCCGAGCACACCTACGTCCGTGACACCCTGATCGAGCTCAACCTGCCGCTGGTGCGGTACGCCTCCGCGCGCTTCCGCAGCCGCAACGAGCCGATGGAGGACATCGTCCAGGTCGGCACGATCGGCCTGATCAAGGCGATCGACCGGTTCGACCCGAACCGCGGGGTGGAGTTCCCCACCTTCGCGATGCCGACGGTGGTCGGCGAGATCAAGCGCTTCTTCCGGGACACCAGCTGGTCGGTCCGGGTGCCCCGGCGACTGCAGGAGCTGCGGCTGGCGCTCACCAAGGCCGGTGACGACCTGGCCCAGAAGCTGGACCGCTCCCCCACCGTCGCCGAGCTGGCCGTCTGCCTCGGCGTCAGCGAGGAGGACGTGGTCGAGGGGCTCGCGGTGGGCAACGCCTACACCGCCAGCTCCCTGGACTCCAGCCCCGGCGAGGAGGACGGCGACGGCCCGCTGGCCGAGCGGCTCGGCTACGAGGACCTCGCGCTGGAGGGCGTGGAGTACCGCGAGTCGCTGAAGCCGCTGCTGGCCAAGCTCCCGCCGCGCGAGCGCCGGATCATCATGCTGCGGTTCTTCGGCAACCTCACCCAGTCGCAGATCGGCGAGGAGATCGGCATCTCCCAGATGCATGTCTCCCGACTGCTGACCAGGACCCTCACACAGCTGCGCGAGGGCCTGATCAGCGAGGGGTGAGCCGGGGCCCGGGCCGGGCCGGGGCGACTCAGGGTACGAGCAGGTTGGCCCGCAGGCCCGCCAGCACGGCGTCGTCCAGGCCCAGGCCGTCCCGCCAGAACGACGCGAAGTCGGGCCAGCCGGCCTCGACCTCCTCGAAGGCCGCCTCCAGGTAGTCGCGCTCCGCCCGGAACACCGGGAGCAGCAGCTCCGGCTCCTGCATCAGGCCGCGGGTGCCGAAGCTGTCCACGATGGTCTCGACGATCGCGGCGGAGCGCTCGTTGGTCAGCAGGTAGTCGGCGAAGACCGTCTCGCGGTCCACCCCGAGGGCGGTGAGCAGGACGGCCGCCGTCCACCCGGTGCGGTCCTTGCCGGCCGAACAGTGGAACAGCAGCGGTGCGCCGTCCGGCGCGGCCAGCAGGCGCAGCACGGTGGCGAACCGCTCGCGGGCCACCGGGTCGGTCACGAACCACCGGTAGAGGCCGGTCATCATCGCGGCGGCCCGGCCGTCACCGAGCAGGGCGCGCTGCTTCTCCGGGCTGCGGTCGGCCAGGGCGTCGCGCAGCGCGACGTAGATGTCGAAATCCGCGGCGAAGACCGGCAGGTGGTGCAGGGTCACGCCGTCCGGGGCGGTGCGCTCGACGGTGATGGGCGCGGCGGACAGTTCGGCGGCCGCGATCACGGCCACCGGCAGGCCGCGGACCCGGTCGGGGCCGGCCTCGCGGACCTCGTCGAGGCTGCGCAGGTCGACGACCTGGCGCAGGCCGAGCGCCGCGAGCAGGTCGAGGTCCTCGTCGGTGAGGCGGTTGAGGCCGTCGCTGCGCAGCACGGCGCCGTGCTTCAGCACCCGTCCGTCGGCCGTCCGGTAGCCACCGAGATCGCGGGCGTTGACGGCGCCCCGCAGGCCGAGGCTCCGGGCCTGCTGGGCGGCTTCCGGAGCGGGCTCCGGGACCTCTTCCCGGGCACCGTCCCGGTCGCCCTCCACCGACGTCCCCACGGCATTCCGCAGGGCCTCGATTGCGGCGGTCTCGGTCTGCTGCTCGGTCACGCGGCGGCCTCCATTGGATATTCGAGCGGTGCCGTGGCACAACCCGACGCGATATTGCATGAACCTGCCCGACGGAACAGGGGGATGTGCAAGAGTGTCATGCGCAACGCCGCCAGTGTAGGGCGCGGCATACATGTCATCACCGCACGGTCGGTGACCAGCGGTAACGCTCCGGCGCCGTTTTTAATTCTCAATTCATTATTTGCGCAACAGGCGCTCTTCCGGTCACAATCAGCGCCTTCATGGCATCGCCATGAACGTTGGTAACAGATTCGCTGCACTCCTGCCCATTTGGTCCCAATCGGTGCGGAGTCTCCACCAGGATGGGCGCCGGGCAGCCTGCTGCCCGCGAACAGCGACCGGGCAGGCGAGCGTCGAGCAGCGAAAGCGCCCTGCCCAGGGGAGGAACACACATGGGTCGAGCGACCCGAAGAGTTGCCGCCTGCGCGGCAGCAGTCCTGCTGGCCGGCGGCCTGCAGTCATCCCTCGCACACGGTGCCACCGCAGCACCCAGGATCGACCTCACGGTCCTGGTGATCAGCGACGGCGGCCCCGCCTCGGCGGCCATCGCGGCCGAGCTGAAGAGCCAGGGCACCCCGTACAAGTTGGTCGACCTCAACGACGCCGGACGCCCGGTGATCAATGCGGCCTTCCTCAGCGACAGCCTCAACGGCCAGCCGCGCGGCAAGTTCCAGGGCATCGTGCTGCCCAACGACAACCCGTTCGCGGCCGGCTCCGCCGAGATGGCCGCGATCGCCGCCTACGAGGCGGCGTTCGGCGTGCGCCAGGTCGACGCGTACACCTACGCCAGGCCGGAGGTCGGCCTGAACTACGCCGCCGACCCGGGTTACATGGGCAGCCTCGACGGCTTCCAGGGCCAGGTCTCCACGGCCGGTCTCGCGGGTCCGTTCGGCTACCTCAAGGGCAGCGTCCCGTTCGAGGACAACGACCCGGCGGTCGGCGAGAGCTACGGCTTCCTCGCCACCCCGCTGACCACCCTGCCGGCCGGTGCGAGCTTCACCCCGCTGGTCGAGACGACCATCCCGGGCACCACCACCAAGGGCTCGCTGGTCGGCGAGTACAGCCACGACGGCCGCAAGGAGCTGGTCGTCACCTTCGTCTACAACCAGTACCAGCAGCAGTACCGCCTGCTGGCGCGCGGCATAGTCGACTGGATAACCCAGGGCGTCCACCTCGGCTACGACCGCAACTACTTCGCGGCCCACGTGGACGACGTCTTCCTGGCGGACGACCGCTGGGACACCGTGCTGAAGTGCACCCCCGGTGACGTCACCTGCCCGCCCGGCACCCCGGAGACGGCCGACCCGATCCGGATGACGGTCGCCGACGCGCAGTACGCCAAGCAGTGGCAGACCGCCAACAACTTCACCATGGACATGGTGTTCAACGGCGGCGGCAGCGAGGACTGGAAGGCCGACCACTCCGTCACCACCGACCCGGTGGTGGACCAGATGGTCGCCGACCAGACCAGCTACCGGTGGGTCAACCACACCTACACCCACCCGTACCTGGGCTGCCTCCAGGACGTCTCGGTGGTGCCGTGGAAGTGCACCAAGGACACCGCCGGAAACACCGTCTGGGTCGACCAGGCCACCATCACGTCCCAGATCAAGAACAACATCGACTGGGCCGCGGCGCGCAACCTGCACATCGACAAGACCGAGCTGGTCACCGGTGAGCACTCGGGCCTGCTGACCGCTCCGCAGGAGACCAGCGACAACCCGTACCTGGCTCCCTCGCTGGTCGCCAACGGCGTGAAGTGGACGGCCAGCGACGCCTCCCGCGAGACCGGCCAGCGGGCCGTCGGCTCGTCGGTGCTGACCGTGCCGCGGTACCCGATGAACGTCTTCTACAACGCCGCCACGGCGAAGGAGGAGACGGACGAGTACAACTGGATCTACACCAGCGTGGCCAACGGCGGCAGCGGGGTCTGCGAGAACAACGCCAACTCCACCTGCCTGCCGACGCCGCTGGACGTGAACACCGGCTACCAGTCGTACATCGTGCCGCTGGAGGCCCGGATCGACCTCGGCCACGTGCTGAGCAACGACCCGCGACCGCACTTCATCCACCAGTCGAACCTGTCCGAGGACCGGATCGTCTACCCGGTGCTGGAGAAGGTCCTCTCCACCTACCGCGCGCTGCACGCCGACAACGCGCCGATCGTGAACCTGGCGCAGAAGGACCTCGGCGCCGAGTTCCAGCGCCGCGCGGCCTGGAACGCGGCGCTCACCGCCGGCCAGGTCACCGCCTACCGGGTCGGCGACACCGTCACGGTGAGCGCTCCGGCCGGCGTCCAGGTGCAGGCCACCATGCCGACCGGCACCACCCAGAAGCTCGCGATCGGCTCGGGTGCGTTCGGCACCGCCTACGCCGGTACGCTGTCCGGCTGGGTGAAGCCCGGAGCGCTCCAGAGCAGCGTCCAGCTCAAGCTGGCCGCGGCGGTCACCCCGGCGGCTCCGGCCGCCGCGCCGAACACCGCCAAGACGCTGACCGCTCCGGCGCCGGCCGACAAGAAGGTCGTGCCCCAGGGCACCGCCGACGCCGTCCCGGCCGGTCCGGGCGACACCGCCCGGACCGACGCCCCGACGCTGGTCCCCGGTAGCGGGGTCCCGGTGCCGGGCAAGGGCGTCACGGCCGGCAAGAGCAGCACCAAGGGCAACGCCAAGGGCGGCGCCCAGACCGGCAAGGCCTCCGGGGGGAAGGCCGACCCGACCAAGAAGACCGCCGGCCAGTCCGGCACCCGCTAACAGGTGACACCGGTGGTGGGACGGGCGACGGCCCGCCCCACCACCGGCCACCGGGCCCGGCCGTCCAGGCCGGCCGCTTGACGCAAGGACAGGAGGGGGGACAGGAATGCGCGTCACCCTGCTCACCGAGGGGACGTACCCGCACCAGCACGGCGGCGTGAGCGTCTGGTGCGACCAGCTCGTCCAGGGCATGCCGGACGTCGACTTCGACGTCATCGCCGTCACCGGGACCGGCCACGAACCGCTGGCCTGGGAGCTGCCCGCCAACGTGCGGTCCGTCACGACCGCACCGCTCTGGGGCCCTGCCGCCGACGGCAGAGCACCCCGCGGCCGCGAGATGCGCCGCTTCCTCAACGCGTACGAGCGCTTCCTGCACTCCATCCTGGACCCCGTCTACACCACCCACTTCGGCACCGAGCTGTACGGCTTCGCCGACCTCGCCCGGCGCGGGCTGCTCAGCCCGGCGCTGCGCAGCGAGCGCGCCCTGCGCACCCTCCAGCACGTCTGGACCCGCGACTACCTCTCCACCGGCGTCTCCCGGCCCACCCTGCACGACGCGCTCAACGCCACCGACCTGCTGGAGCACGCGCTGCGCCCGCTGTCGGTCGAGCCGCCCCAGGACGGCGTCGCGCACGCGGCGAGCGGCGGCCTCGCCACCCTGCCCGGGCTGATCGCCTCGCAGCAGTACGGCGTACCGTTTCTCCTCACCGAGCACGGCATCTACCTGCGCGAGCGCTACCTCGGCTACCGCACCGGCCCCTACCGCTGGCCGGTCAAGGCGCTGCTGCTGGGCTTCTACCGGATGCTCGCCGAGGAGAGCTACCGGCGGGCCGCGCTGGTCACCCCCGGCAACCGGTACAACCGGCGCTGGGAGGAGCGCGGCGGCACGCCGTCCGCGCACATCCGGACCGTCTACAACGGCGTGGACCCGGCGGCCTTCCCGCCCGCCGGGCCGGAGCCCGAGACGCCCACCCTCAGCTGGGCCGGCCGGGTCGACCCGATCAAGGACCTGGAGACGCTGATCCGCGCCTTCGCCATCGTCCGCGACGAGATACCCGACGCGCGGCTGCGGCTGTTCGGCGGCACGCCCAAGGGCGGCGAGGCCTACCGCGACCGCTGCATAGCCCTGGCCGCCGAGCTCGGCGTCGCCGACTCGGTGGCCTTCGAAGGCCGCGTCGCGGACATCACCGACGCGTACGCGGCGGGGAACGTGGTGATGCTCTCCAGCATCAGCGAGGGCTTCCCGTTCACCCTGATCGAAGCGATGTCCTGCGGCCGCTCCACGGTCTCGACCGACGTGGGCGGCGTGCGCGAGGCCGTCGGCGACACCGGTCTGGTCGTCCCGCCGCGCGAACCCGAACCGATGGCGGCCGCCGCCGTCGAGCTGCTGCGCGACCCGGAGCGCCGGGCCCGGCTCGGCGAGCAGGCCCGGCTGCGGGTGATCGAGCAGTTCACGCTCCGCCAGAACATCGACGGCTTCCGCGGCATCTACACCGAGCTGCTGGGCACCTCCCGCTGGCTGCCGAACGGCGTCGTCGCCGTCACCGACGGCGCGTCCGACGCGGACTGGGACGACCCGGTGCCCCTCGAAGCGGCCGCCGAACGCAGCGAGGTCGGCGCGTGAACGACCGCAGGGAGCGAACCATCACAAGCTGCGCGTCCCGCGAAGCGGCTGCCGAGCGAAGCGAGGTGGGCGCGTGAACGACCGCAGGGAGCGAACCATCACAAGCTGCGCGTCCCGCGAAGCGGCTGCCGAGCGAAGCGAGGTGGGCGCATGAGCGGCCCGCTCCGCCTGGTGCCCGACGAGGCCGGCCCCGACTGGCCCGAGCAGACCGTACAGCTGCGCACCCTCCCGAGGGGGCGCCGCCGGCCCGTACTGCCCGCGCAGCGGCCCGTCCCCGAGCCCGAGGAGCAGCTGGAGCTCTCCCCGGACCCGCTGGACGAGCTCGCCGAGCGGCTCGCCGACGTCTGCGCCGACGCCGTCCACCCCTACGAGATCGCGGCCTTCCTGGAGTCCGACGGCCTCTCCGACGAGCAGGCCGGGCTGCTGTACGGCCGCCCCGACGCGTTCACCGTCGCCGAGGAGCTGTTCGAGAAGGTCGAGCGCCGCTACCCGGGCCCGAGCTCCGAGTTCGCCAACCCCTGGCGGGCCGACCCCTGGCGGTGCGTCGTGCGCGGCCTGGTGTTCGCCCTGCCCGGCCTCGGCTACCTGCTCGGCGCCAACCTGTTCGCGGCCACCCGGATGCGCTTCGGCCTCCCCTCGGGGATGCTCGCGCTCTCCGTCGCCACCCTGGTCAGCTGGTCGTGGAACCAGGCGCTGGCGCACCGCTCGTACGCCTGGCTGGGCCGCGGCCGGCGGCGTGCGGCCGGCGTCTGCCTGGCGGTCGGCGCACCGCTGGGCGCACTGGTCGCCGCCGTTGCCGGGTACGTGATCGGCGGTCCGCTCGGTGCGCTCTGCTTCGCCGCCGGGCAGTCCGGCTACCTGGCGGCGGCCACCGTCCTGCTGGTGCTCGGGCGGGAGAAGTTCCTGCTGGTGGCACTGGCACCGTCGGCGATCGGGGCCGGCGTGGTGCTGGCCGTGGACGTGCCGCAACTCGTCCGGACGGTCGTGCTGCTGGCCTCGCTCGCGCTCGCGGTGGGCCTGGCCGGCCGGGAGGTCGTCCGCTGTCTGCGCAGCGAGCAGGACACCACGGTGCTCAGGCTCCCGCTCCGCAAGGAGGTGCCGCACCTGCTGTTCGGCCTGGCCGTCGGCACCCTCACCATGATCGCCGGCCTCGGCACGACCGTCCACCAGGCGGTCCGCACCGGGGCCGCGGAAGGCGCGTCCGCCAGCCCGACGGGGCCGGCCATGATCGCGCTGACGCTCAGCCTCGGGCTCGCCGAGTGGCTGCTGTTCCGCTACCGGGCGATGGCCGTGGCCGGGCTGCGGACCAGCCACACCCCGGCCGCGTTCGCCCGCCGCACCGCCGGCGTGCTGCTCGGCTGCCTGTTCATCTACCTCACCACCGTGGCCGCGCTGGACGCCGCCGCCACCGTGCTCTGGCCCGGCGCCCCGGCGCTCGGGGTCCCGGAGCTCGGTGCGCTGCTGCTGCTCGGCGGCTCCCTCTGGCTGGCGCTGCTGCTGAACGCCTTCGGGTTCAGCTGGAGCACCGCCCTGATCTGTCTGGCAGCCGCGGGCGCCGAGTGCGCCGGACTGCTGACCGGTGTCGACCCGACCGTCCTGCAGCTGATCGGCTGCGGGGCCGCGGCCGCGGTCCTCACCGCCATCGCCGGGCCCGTGCTCGGCCGCACCACCAGGCACCGCTGAACCACCAGTGCTGGGTCACCACCGTTCCGCGCCCAGCCGTCCCCACCCGTACCAGAGCAGAAAGCGATCTACCGGATGAGCAACGTCGCCGTTACCGGAGCCGAGGGCTTCATCGGCTCCCACCTCGTCGAGACCCTGGTCGCGGACGGCCATCAGGTCCGCGCCATGGTGCAGTACAACTCCTTCTCCTCCTTCGGATGGCTGGAGACCCTCCCCAAGGAGGTGCTGGACTCCGTCGAGATCGTCCTCGGCGACGTCCGGGACCCGGGCTCCGTCACCGGCCTGGTCAAGGGCACCGAGGCGGTCTACCACCTGGCCGCCCTGATCGCGATCCCGTACTCCTACCGGGCTCCGCACTCCTACGTCGACACCAACGTCACCGGCACCCTCAACGTGCTGGAGGCGGTGCGCCACCTCGACGTGCCGCGCCTGGTGCACACCTCCACCAGCGAGACCTACGGGACCGCGCAGACCGTGCCGATCACCGAGGACCACCCGATCAACACCCAGTCCCCGTACGCCGCCTCCAAGGCCGGCGGGGACCGGCTCGCCGACAGCTACTACGCGAGCTTCGAGACCCCGGTCGTCACGCTGCGCCCGTTCAACACCTTCGGCCCGCGCCAGTCGATGCGCGCTGTCATCCCCACCGTGATCGCCCAGGTGGCCGCCGGCGAGCGCGAGATCACCCTGGGCGACCTGCGCCCGACCCGTGACTTCACCTTCGTGAAGGACACCGCCAACGCCTTCCGCACGGTCGGCACCGCCCCGGCCGAGACCGTGGTCGGCAGGACCTTCAACGCCGGCACCGGCGGCGAGATCTCGGTCGGCGACCTGGTCGTCCTGATCGGCAAGCTGATGGGCGCCGACCTCACGGTGAAGGAGGACGAGCAGCGCATCCGTCCGGCCAACTCCGAGGTGATGCGCCTGGTCGCCGACGCGACCCGGCTGCGCACGGCCACCGGCTGGGCCCCGGAGTTCTCCCTGGAGCAGGGCCTTGAGCAGACCATCGAGTTCTTCCGTGACCCCGCCAACCTGGCGCGCTACAAGACCGACATCTACAACGTCTGACCTGCCGCACCTCACTGGCAGCACCGGCAACCACAAGGCTCCTGTCGCACCATACTTCCGTGGGGGAAACACCATGCACGCAGTGATCCTGGCCGGTGGCAAGGGCGTTCGCCTTCGTCCCTACACCACCGCCCTCCCCAAGCCGCTCGTCCCGATCGGCGACCAGCACGCGATCCTGGAGATCGTGATGCGCCAGCTCGCCGCGGCGGGCTTCACCTCCGTCACCCTGGCCATCGGCCACCTCGGCCACATCATCCGCGCCTACGTCGGCAACGGCTCCCAGTGGGGGCTCCGGGTCGGCTACGCCGTCGAGGACAGCCCGCTCGGCACCATGGGCCCGCTGCTCACCATGCAGGACCGGCTGCCCGAGCACTTCCTGGTGATGAACGGCGACATCCTCACCGACCTGGACTTCGCCGGGGTGCTCAAGCACCACGAGTCCTCCGGGGCGCCGCTCACCATCGCCACCTACGCCCGCCAGGTCAGGATCGACTTCGGTGTGCTGACCACCGAGTCCGGCTCGATCACCGGCTTCCAGGAGAAGCCGACCATCGACTACCGGGTCTCGATGGGTGTCTACGGCGTGTCGCGCTCGGCGCTCGCCGCCTACACCCCGGGCCTGCCGCTGGGCTTCGACGAGCTGGTGCTCGACCTGCTCGCCGCGCAGACCCCGCCGGCCGCCTACGAGTTCGGCGGCTACTGGCTCGACATCGGCCGCCCGGACGACTACGACCGGGCCAACGCCGAGTTCGCGCTCAACCGCTCGGTGCTGCTCCCGGGCGAGCCCGAGGGCCTGTACGCCGTGCCGAACGGCCCGGGAGCGGCGGTCCCGGCCGCCCGCACCGCGGCGGACGCCGCCGACGGGCAGCCGACGGCCTCCGCCGCGACGGGCCCCGAGAACGACGGACGGGCCGCGTGAGAATCCTGCTGCTCGGCGTGGACGGCTTCCTCGGCCGGCACGCCGCCACCGTCCTGCGGTCACTGCCCGGAGCCACCGTGCTGACCGCCGGGCGGCGGCCCGACCACGACCTGCGCCTGGACCTCGCCACCGCGCAGGCCGGTCCGCTCGGCGAGGAGCTGGCCGCGCTCGCCCCGGACGCGGTGGTGAACTTCGCCGGCGCGGTGTCCGGCAGCGCGGTCACGCTCGCCGAGGTCAACGCGCGCGGCCCGGCCGTGCTCTGCGAGGCCCTGGCCCAGGGCGCGCCGAAGGCCCGGCTGGTGCACATCGGCTCGGCCGGCGAGTACGGCGTCTGCGAGCCCGGCAGCTCCCTCGCCGAGGACGCCGACGCCCGCCCGGTCGGCGTCTACGGCGCGACCAAGCTGGCCGGCTCCCTCGCGGTGGCCGGCTCGCCGCTGGACGCCGTGGTGCTGCGGGTGTTCAACCCGGTCGGACCGGGCGCACCGGCCGGCTCGCTGCCCGGCCGGCTCGCCGCCGAGCTGCGCCGGGCCGCGCCGCAGGGCGCCGACGGCGTGGTGGAGGTCGGGGACCTCTCGGCCCACCGCGACTTCGTCGACGCCCGGGACGTCGCCCGCGCGGTCGGCCTGGCCGTCGCCGCCGAGCACCCGCTGCCCCGGGTGCTCAACCTCGCCTCCGGGCGGGCGAAGCCGGTCCGGGCGATCGCGGACGGCCTGGCCGCCGCGGCCGGGTTCACCGGCCGGATCGACGAGAGCGGCGCCGGCTCCGAGCGCTCGGCCGCCGTCTCCTGGCAGCAGGCCGAGGTCTCGGCCGCCGCCCGGGAGCTCGGCTGGCACCCGGAGACGGACCTCGCCGACACCCTGCGCGACCTCTGGCTCAGCACCGATCCCCTGGTCACCGGATGACCGGCGCGAGCCCTGTCGACGGCCGCCTGCTGGTGCCGCTGTACGTCCACCCCGCGGTGGACCCGGCGGCCTGGCAGGCGGTCGCCGCCGCCGACCCGGGCCGGATCGCCGCCGTCGTGCTGAACCTGGCCGACGGCCCCGGCGCCGTCCCCGACAACGTCTTCGCCGAGGCCGCCGACGAGCTGCGCAAGGCGGGCCTCCCGCTGCTCGGCTACGCCGACACCGACTACGGCCGACGACCCCACGCCGCCGTGGTCGACGACATCCTGACGTACCGTCAGCGGCACGGCATCACCGGCGTCTACCTCGACCAGGTCGCCACCCACCCGGGTGCGCTGGCGCACTACCGGCGGCTCGCCACCGCGGCCCGCGCCGCCGGTTGCGCGACCGTGGTGTTCGGCCACGGCGACCACCCCGATCCCGGCTACGCCGAGGTCGGACTCGCCGACCTGCTCGTCACCTTCGAGGGGGACTGGGAGGCGTACCGCGCGATGACCCTGCCGGTCTGGACCGGCCGGCACGCCGCCGCCCGGTTCTGCCACCTGGTGTACGACGTCCCCGCCGAGGAGGCCGGGGAGGCCGCCGCGCTGATCACCGCCCGCCGGGCCGGCGTCGGCTGCGCGGTCCCGGGCGCCGGGGAGAACCCCTGGAGCACCCTGCCGCACGCCCTGGCTGTCACCGAACCGACCTGACCCCACCCGGAGTTCGAGTACCGTGACCCGTCCCACCCGGCCCCTGCTGGCCGCCCTCGCCCTGACCACCGCCCTGGTGCTGACCTCGTGCAGCAGCTCGGGCCAGGAGGACGAGGACGACACCTCGGCCGACGCCACCGGCTCCCAGCCGCCCGCGGCCACCGCCGCACCCGTCCCGGGCACCCCGTCCGCACCCGCGACGACCGACCCCGGGACACCGAGCGCCCCCGGCACCCCGGCGCCCGCGACCACCCCGGGCACGCCGAGCGACCCGGGAACACCGGGCACGCCGCCGGCCCCGGGCACCCCCTCGGTGCCCGGCACCCCGGGCACGCCGGCGCAGCCCGCCGGCGCCCGCTGGCAGCCCACCCCCGGCCTCGCCTGGCAGTGGCAACTCGGCGGCGCGGTCGACCAGTCGGTGGACGTCCCGGTCTACGACGTGGACGGCTTCGAGACCGACGCCGCCGTGGTCGCCGCCCTGCACGCCAAGGGCCGGAAGGTGATCTGCTACATCAACGCCGGCTCCTGGGAGGACTTCCGCCCCGACGCCGCCGCCTTCACCAAGGCCCTCCAGGGCTCCGGCAACGGCTGGAAGGGCGAGAAGTGGTTCGACATCCGCAAGCTGGACCAGCTGAAGCCGCTGATGGCGGCCCGATTCGACATGTGCCGGAGCAAGGGCTTCGACGCCGTCGAACCGGACACCATCGAGGCCTACAACCAGAACAGCGGCTTCCCGCTGACCGCCGAGGACCAGCTGCGGTACAACCGCATGCTGGCCTCGCTCGCCCATGAGCGCGGCATGGCGATCGGCCTGAAGAACGACCTGGACCAGATCCCCGCCCTGCTGCCCGACTTCGACTTCGCCGTGAACGAGGAGTGCGCGCAGTTCGACGAGTGCGCCCGGCTCTCACCCTTCATCCAGGCGGGCAAGGCGGTCTTCCACGTCGAGTACAAGCTCGGCACGGAGAAGTTCTGTGCCCGGACCAAGTCGCTGGGCCTCAGCTCTATGCAGAAGAAGTTGGAGCTGGACGCCTGGCGGAAGCCCTGCTGAGGCCCCGTCGGGGCAGCAGGGCGTACCGGCCCGCCAGGCACTCCGTCGGACGGATTACTTGACAGCCAGCCAGATGACGGCGCCCACCACGACCAGCGCGACGACGGCGATCACGGCGATCAGACCGGTCCGGTTGCCGCCGCTGCTGCTGCCATAGGTGGAGACGGAGCCCGGAGCCTGGGGTGCCGGGGTCTCGTCGACGAACGCCCGGAACATCTGGGTGTTGCCGGCGGGGTCGTAGTCGTTGTCAGCCATGGCACGGACTCTAACGAATCCGCCGACCCCGCCGACACCCCGGACCCTCCTCCGGCGCCCCGCCCCGCCCGCCGGCCCGGGCGGGGCGGGGCGGGGCGAGTACGACAGGTACGTGAACTCTGCCGCGACCACGGAATGCCGGTCCGGGCGATCCGGTTGACTCGGGTCATGACCGGAATCCACAGTGACGCCCCCGGCCGGGTCCGGCTCGGCACCTCCGACCTCGCCGTCCACCCCCTCTCCCTGGGTGGCAACGTCTTCGGCTGGACGGCCGACGAACAGCAGTCGTTCGCCGTCCTGGACGCCTACACCGCCGCCGGCGGCAACTTCGTCGACACCGCCGACACCTACTCCTCCTGGGTGCCCGGCAACACCGGCGGCGAGTCCGAGAGCATCATCGGCGACTGGCTGCGCAGCCGCGGCAACCGCGACGACCTGGTGATCGCCACCAAGGTCGGCCTCCACCCCGAGGCGCGCGGCCTGGGCGCGGCCACCATCAAGTCCTCGGTCGAGGGCTCACTGCGCCGGCTCGGCATCGAGCACATCGACCTCTACTACACCCACCAGGACGACGACACCCCGGTGGAGGAGTTCATCACCGCCCTGGACGAGCTGGTGAAGGAGGGCAAGGTCCGCGAGATCGCCGCCTCCAACATCGGCGCCGAGCGGCTCGCCGAGGCGCTGGCCTTCTCCGAGCGCGAGGGCCTGGCCGCGTACGTCGCCGTCCAGCCGCACTACAACCTGGTCTCCCGCGCCACCTTCGAGGGCCCGCTCGCCGACGTGGTCGCCGCGCACGGCCTGGCCACGGTGCCCTACTACGCCCTCGCCTCCGGCTTCCTGACCGGCAAGTACCGGCTCGGCGGCGGCGAGGTGGCCAGCGCCCGCTCCGAGGGCGCCTCCCGCTACCTGGCCGACCCACGCGGCCCCAAGGTGCTGGAGGCGCTGGACACCGTCGCCGCCGAGCACGAGGCGGAGATCGCCACGGTGGCCCTGGCCTGGCTGACCACCCGCCCGACGGTCGCCGCGCCGATCGCCAGCGCCCGCCGGGTCGAGCAGCTGCCGCCGCTGCTCGCCGCCGCCTCGCTGCGCCTCACTGCGGAGCAGCTCGCCCTGCTGGACGCCGCCTCCGCCTGACCCCGGCGCGCGGCGGCCCCCGGCGGAATCGATCCGCTCGGGGGCCGCCGCGCCGGACGCGCCGTTACGGGCGCCCGAAATGGGTCGGGTAGAAGCCGCTGCTGAGGGTGGAGACCCGCACCGTCCTCCCCGGCCGGGGCGCCTCGACGAACTTCCCGCCGCCGAGGTAGATCCCCACGTGGTGGATCCCGGAGGCCCGGCCGCTGTCCGACCAGAACAGCAGGTCACCGCGGTGCAGCTGTCCGGCGGTGATCGGGGTGGTGGCCGCGTACTGGTCGTCCGCCACCCGCGGCAGGCTGATGCCGCTGCGCCGAAAGGCCTGCTGGACCAGCCCCGAGCAGTCGAAGCCCGACGGGCCGTCACCGCCCCAGACGTAGGGCTTGCCGAGCTGGGCGAGTGCGTAGTCGATCGCCGACTGCGTGCTGCGGGAGGACGGCCCGCTCCCGGCGGCCGGCCGGTCGGGCGCCGGGTCCGACCCGCCGCCGGTCCCGCTGGTGCGGCTGAGGTAGATGTCGTAGTGGCTGGTGTACCGCCACTCGCCGCTGCCGTTCTTGAACCAGTACTTCGAGCCGTCCCAGCCCTGCCGCGGACCCGAGGACGACCCGCTCGACGAGGTGGGCGCCGGCGTGGACGCGGCGCCGTTGGAGACGGCCGCCTTGCCGGATCCCCCGGATCCCCCGGACGCGCCGGACGCGCCGGACGCGCCGGTACGGGCGGCGTAGACGTCGTAGTGGCCGGTCCAGCGCCAGGTGCCGTTCGCGGCCTTGAACCAGTACTTCGAGCCGTCCCAGCCCTGCTTGCCGGGCGCGGCGTGCGCGGACCCGGCACCGGCCGTCAGACCGACCACGCCGGCTCCCGCCAGCACGGTGGTGGCCAGGCAAGTGGTCCGCACGGCGCGGTGTATTCGCGCGCCACCGGACGTCCCGGCCGCCGGGCGGGCGGTGCGCGGCCGGGCCGCGCAGTTCGGGCAGCCGCAGCCCGCCACGGCGGGGATGCTGCCGAGCGTCTCCTCGAAACCGATCAGCGCGGCGCCGGCACCGGCGAACTCCGCCTCGAACTCGGCTTCGAAGTCGGCTTCGAACTCGGCCTCGACGTCGGTCTCGAAACCGCTCTCCGTGCCGATGGCTATCCTCATGCCGGTCGTCCTTCCTTCCGCCCGGCCCGGGCGGCCGGGGACGGTACCGAAGCGGCCACTCCGGCCGGGGCGACGAAGGCGACCAGCAACTGCTCCATCAGAGCGCTGCGGGCGGCCTCGTCCAGCTCGTGCGCGGTCGCGCGCTCCAGCCGGCGGACGGCGAGCGCCGCCGCCTCGACCGCGTCGTCCACCAGCACCGTGCGCAGGCCCGCGTCCAGGTCGGCCAGCCGGCGCCGGCGCATCGACTCGGCGACCTCGGGCGCGTAGTCCAGCGCGAGCGGCTGCGCCGAGTAGACCTCCAGCCCGGCCGGGGCGACCTCGGCGGCCAGCGCCCTGGTCAGCTCGTCGGCGAACCACTGGCCGTCGCGCAGCGCCGGGCCGGGGGCCGCGTTGCTGTCGCACGGCAGCATGGACGCCGTCCGGGTCAGCACCGCCTGCACCTGCTCGCGCAGGTAGTGCTCGTGGTCCTCGATCGCCAGCAGCGCCCGGGCGGTGTCCTTGACCCGCCAGACGATCAGCAGCCGCACGACGATCGGCGTACCGGTCCGGTCGACCACCTTGACCGGCTCGCTGCGCCAGTGCCGCAGCCGCACGTCCACCCGGCGCCGGCGCAGCAGCGGGTTGACCCAGACCAGACCGGTGCGCCGGACGGTGCCGCGGTAGCGGCCCCAGCGGCTGAGCACCCGGGTCTCACCGCCCGCGTTGGCCAGCAGCCCGGCCAGCGCGAGGACGATCAGCAGACCGGCCGCGCTGACCGCGATGCCGGACCGCACCGTCACCTCCGCCCCGCCGCTGGCCCGGGCGGCGGCACCGCGCAGATCGGGCAGCGCCTCCCAGGACGGGATGACGCCGTCGTTCAGCAGGACCAGCACGACGGCGGTCACCCCCGCCAGCAGCGCCAGCAGCGCGATCCAGCCGGGCAGCACCGCGGCTCCGTGCTCGCGCAGCGCCTGGTCGGCGCGCGGGGGCCGGCGGGAGGTGGTCGCGGTGACTGCGCCGGGCGGGGTGGCCTCCGGCAGCTCCACCGCCTCCAGGACCGCCGTCTCCAGCGGGTCGCGCAGGTCGACCGGCGTGACCGCCGGACCGGGGACGACCGCCAGCGGTGTGGTCGCCGGCCCGTTGTCGACGGGTTTGCCCGTCTTGGGCGCCCTCGCCATCGGGCTGGAGCCGGAGGCGGAACGTTCCCGCAGGGTCGGCGGCAACGCCTTGGGCAGATTGTCGGGTCGCGGCGAAGAATCGCGGGTGACGTCCATGCACGGATCCTCGGGTTCGGTGTGTCGCGCAACGGGCGGCCCGGATCTGACGGGCAGTGCCAGAGTCAGGCTAAGTTCATACGTCATCAAATGCGACATTTGCGATAGAGCGTGTCGACATTTACTGACGAATCATCCGTAGCCGATCTGACGCGCAGGCACATGAGCGGATGGTCGGAGCGGTTCAGCGTCGTCGGGCGCCGGGGCCTCGGGCGAAGACCCGGCGGGTGATCAGGCCGACCCCGGTGAGCAGCAGCAGGAGACCTGCGAGCCCAGCGCGCCAGCCCTCCGACCGGGAGTGGTCGGACGCGGGTTGCGCCTGCGTCGCCCCGCTCTCCGGGGAGGGCTCCGCGGACTGCTCGGCCGGGGGTGCGGCCAGAGCCCGGGAGGTCTCGGGCGAGACCTGCCCGGCGTGCACCGCCGGCGCGACCCCGGCGGTCGGGGTGGCGGTGGCGGCGGCTGTGGGGACGGCCGCGGTGGGGGCGGTCGACGGGGCGGCCGGCGTGGCTGGAGTTGCCGAAGCGGCCGGTGAGGTCGGCGGCGCCGGGGCTGCCGGGATGGCCGTGCCGGTCGCACCGGAGGCGGACGCCCCGGCACTCGGGCTCGGGGCCGGTCCGGCGCTCGGGCTCGCACTCGCACTGGCCGGGGGCACCGTCCCGGCGGCGGGCGGGACGACGATCGGCAGCAACCCGGGCAGGACGGGCTCCGGGACGGCCTCGGTGGCGGAGGCGGTCGGGGCAGCGGGGACGGACGGGCTCGGCGGGGCGGGCACCGACGGCGAGACCGTCGGCACGGGCACGGCGGGGGCCGTCGCCGCAGGCCGGTCGGCCGACGGCGAGACGGCGGGCCCGGGCGGTGTGGGAGCCGCCGCCGGAGCCGGAGCCGCCGCGGACGCGGACGGCGCCACCACGGCGGGCGCGGAGGACGGCACCACCGGCGACGGCACCGCGACCGCCGGCCCCGACGCCAAGGGAACGGACGGCGAGGGAGCGGATGGTGAGGGAGCGGACGGTGACGGCGCGGACGGTGACGGCGCGCCGGGCACCGGAACCGCCGGGGCGGTCGACGCCGCCGCAGGGGTGGACGCCGGTGCCGAGGGCGACGGCGAGGCCACCGAAGGGGACGGCGTCCCCGGCGCGGGCGGGACGGCCGCCGCGACCCGGACGGTGACCGCGTCCGCCGCCGTCCCGTTGCCCGCCAGGTCGGTCGCCGTGACGACCAGCCACTGCTCGCCGTCCGTCAGGTCACGGTTGGCCGCGCAGGTCCAGCTGCCGTCGACGGCGGCGGTGGCACCGCAGGCCACGATCCGCTCCGCCGAGGCCGAGCTGCCGGCCCGGGCGGTGACGATCACCCGGGCCCCAGGCTCGGCCCGGCCGCCCAGCTTCGGGCGCGCCACCCGGACCGTCTCGCCCGCCGTCGGCGTGGTCAGCACCGGCCGGTCCGGCGGCACGGTGTCGACGAACAGCGTGAAGACCTGGCCCGGCGTCCGGTTCCCGGCGGCGTCGACGGCGTTCGGCGTCAGCTGGTGGCGCCCGTCCGGCAGGTTCTCCACCGGCAGGCAGGACCACCCGCCGTCGGACCGCACCGCCGTGCTGCACAGCTCGCCGCCCGCACCGCCGCCGGCGGCGCCTCGTGCCCCGGGCGGCCGGTCGGTGACCGAGACGGTGCTGCCCGGCTCCCCCGTGCCGGTCAGCTGGAGGCCGGGGTCGTTGGTGTATTCGGGGAGGGTGAGCACGGGAGCCGTGGGCGGAGCGGTCTTCACGGTGACCCGGACCGGATCGCCGCGCAGCACCAGCCCGCCACTGGTGGTCTCGACCGGGGTGAGGGTGTGCGCGCCCGCGGTCAGCGGCCCGCTCGGCCGGCAGGACCAGTCACCGCCCTTCTCGACCCGGGTCTTGCAGACCACCGCCTCCCCGTCGCGCACCTCGACCGTCGCTCCGGCCACCGCCCCCTCACCGCGCACCTGCGGGCGGGCGTCCGCGACGACGGTGCCGTCGATCGGGGTGGCGATCTCCGGCCGGGCGGCGCCGACCGTCAACCTGATCCGCTGGTCCGAGACCTGGCCTGAGTCGGCGAAGCCGCCGGCCGACACCAACTGGGCCGCGTCGCGGCCGATCCGCAGCCGGGCCCAGGTCTCCCCCGACGACGCGTTCGCGGGGACGGTCCACTCCAGGGTCGCGCTGTCCGCCGTGGCCGGGACCTCGGTCTGCACCCGCTCGGCGGGGTCGAACCGGCCATTGCGGTCGAAGTCGACCCAGCCGGCCAGGGTGGCGGGGGCGCCACCCACCGCGACCGGGACGGTGACCCGGTAGTACCGGCCGATCGCGGCCTCGGCCGGATAGCCGACGGCCGGGTCGCCGCCCTGGTACTCGCCGCGCCCGGGCTGGAGCCGGGGCGGTGCCGGGCTGGAGAAGACGCTGCGCCGGCCGGCGCCGTGGTCGAGCTGGACCAGCGGCTCGCCGGCCGCGTCCGTGCCCCCGGCCGGGGTGGCGGGCGGCACCAGCGGGGTCGTGCCGGTGGTGGCGGCCCGCCGGCCGAGCCGGGCGGCGCCGCCGGCGTCCGCTCCGAGGAAGAGGTCGGAGAGCAGGTGGGAGGCGTTGTCGTAGCCCTGCGGGGCGGTGCCGACGCCCTCGTCCAGGGTGACGGTGTAGGCCTGGAGGAGCGGCGCCGGCGCGGGCGCGGCGGTGGAGCCGGCCCGGGCGGTGGAGCGCTGCTCGACCCGGAAGACGGCGGTGCGGAAGGTCCCGGCCAGCTCCAGGCTGCCCTCGGCGGCGGATCCGGCGTCGGCGGCGCCGCCCGCGCCGGCGGGGGCCAGGCTGTTGCCGTCGACCGTCCAGCCCGGCCAGTCGGTCCGGTTGACCAGGGCGGGTGCGCCTGGTGAGCCACCGGTGAGCGACAGACGCGAGACGGTGCCGGTGGCCCCGCCCTTTCCGGTGGCGACGGCGGAGAGTCCACTGACGTGCAGGCGGGGATTGCGGACCGGCCGGGAAAAGGCGATGCCGAGTGTTCCGACCGTGCGCCAGGAACCGTCCGTCTGCGGACGGTTGTCGGTGATCCGGAAGGTCTGCGCGGGATCTCCGGGCCGCAGTCCGTCCGCATAGAGGGCGGCCGCCCGACCGCCGCCGAACCGCTCGGCCAATTCCCCCGGCTCGGCCGCGACGTCGAATCCCGGGGCGGCGGAGAAATCGATGTGGACGGTGAGGCCGGAGGGAAGGACGGCACCCCGGTCCCCCGACCAGGTGTCGGGGGACTGCTGGGCGGCGGAGGTGGGCGGGTTCCAGCCGATCAGCAGCGCGGCCGCCAGAGCCGCCGAGGCACCGGCCGCCACCAGACGCGGCCGCCGCATTCCTCCCGTCCGGTACGCGGGCCGGGCCGGGGCCGGGGCGGACAGGGCGGCATCGCGGGGGGACTGTCGGCTCATCCGGCTCTCCTTCGGTATCGGCTGCCGGGGTGGCCGGGCAGTCTGGGCACAAGATCTGACAAAACGGAATCACGATCCTGGGCCGGTCATACTGCGACACCTGCGCTATCGGCCGGGTCCCACCCGTTCGGCGGTCATCCGACCGACAGGAAAGGATGTACCCGAAGGGAGTGGATTTCATCCATTAGCGGCGAATCGCGGGGAATCCGGGGGATTCCGATCGGGCGCCGCGGACCGGTACCTGACCGTGCGTCGAGCGCTCCCGTTGCGCATCACCGGTGCGAACGATCAGCGCGAACGATCAGCGCGAACGATCGGTGCGCTCGGCGGAGCCGGCGCCCGCACCTATCCACGCCGCCAGCGACTTCGCGACCGTTCGACCACGGGGCCGGCTTCGCCGGGGGGCTCCACCGGCAGCCGTCCGAGCCCGGCCGTGGCGCCCTCGGCCCGGCCGCCCGGAACCCGGAAACCGGAACCCGGAGCCCGGAGCCCGCAGTCCGGCCGCGGCGGACGGCCGGGCGATTCGGAGCCGGGCCGAGCGCCCGGGCCGCGCGGGGACCGACGGCCGACACGCGCCCGGAAAACGGAGAAGCCCCCGGCCGGTGGCCGGGGGCTTCTCGCTGGTGCGCTCAGCAGGATTCGAACCTGCAACCTCTTGATCCGTAGTCAAGTGCTCTATCCGTTGAGCTATGAGCGCAAGTGCCGGGCGGAACCCGGTCTTGCGAAGGTTTGGTGCGCTCAGCAGGATTCGAACCTGCAACCTCTTGATCCGTAGTCAAGTGCTCTATCCGTTGAGCTATGAGCGCTCGCCCTGGTGAACGTGCCAGCGGGGCGTTGCGGGGACAACATTACATGACCTGCGACGCGGGGCGAAATCGATTGATCCGGGCCCCGGAACGACCGGGCGGCGGCCCGATCCCCCGGCCCTCCGCGACCGGGCGCGCTCGGCGTCCGGCCCGGCCCCGACCGGGCCCCGGACATGCGAGAAGCCCCGCCGACGTGATCGTCGACGGGGCTCCCGGCTGGCGGAGGCTGAGGGATTTGAACCCTCGATGGGCTTTAAGACCCAAACCGCATTAGCAGTGCGGCGCCATAGACCGGACTAGGCGAAGCCTCCCCACATGGATCGCGCCCGCGTGGCGGACTCGCTCCGTGTGCCAGTGATGATGCCACAACCCGAGGGCCCGGCACCAACCACCGCCAACGTTACTAGGCGGGTCGTCCCCGCCGCAAAGAAGAATGAGATACTGCCTTCTCCGGAGGAGCTGCCCTGAGCCGAGGAGACCTGTCGACGTGAGCAGCAGGCCGATCCGAGGCGCTGCTCGCCTCGCCGCCATACTCGACGCCCTGCCCGACGCGTTGTTGCTGGTGAACAGCAACGGCACGGTCGTCGATGCCAACAGCGCAGCGGTCCAGGCGCTCCAGACACCCGGCACCTCACTGGTCGGCATGGGCGTACTGGACCTGCTGCCGGAGTTCGACCCGAGCCGGATCCCCGGCTCGATGCGGCCGAAACCGCGCGAGGACGACGCCCTCGACCGCCCGGTCCGGATGACCGCCCGCCGTACCGACGGCAGCACGTTCCCGGTCGAGGTCTCGGGCAACGACTTCGCCGACGACGGCGCGAGCGAGGGGCGGGGCTACGCGCTCTCCCCGCTCGTCCCCTACGACCCGTACCACGAGGGCTCCCGGCCCTCCGGCAGCGACCTGCTCCTGCTGCTGGTCCGCGACCTCTCCAGCCGGCTCGGCGTCGAGGCGGAGCTGCGCCGTCAACACAAGCAGACCGAGATGATCCTGCGGGCCGCCGCCGAGGGCGTGCTGGGCGTGGACCTCGAAGGCCGCTGCGTGCTGGTCAACCCGGCCGCCGCGCACATCCTGGAGTACCGGGCGAGCGAGCTGGGCGGGCGTGAGCTGCACCCGCTGATCCAGCACTCCCGGGCCGACGGCACCCCGCTGGCGCTGGAGGAGTCCGCGCTGCTGGACACCCTGACCTCCGGGCGCAAGCACCGGGTGCGCGGCACCGTGCTCTGGCGCAAGGACGGCCGTCCGGTCACCGTCGACCTCACCACCGCCCCGGTGCGCGACGGCGACCAGCTCGTCGGCGCGGTGATGACCTTCACCGACCGCAGCCGCGAGCTGGCCCTCGTCGCCCGCAACGAACACCTCACCGCCGTCCTGGAGAGCGAGCTGGGCGGCGCCCTGACCGCGCTGCACCGGCGGATCGACGCGCTCGCCGCCGACCCGGCCGGCCAGCTCTGGCCGGAGGCCAACTGGACGCTGCGACGGCTGGCCGACGAGTGCCGGCGGTTCGGCAAGCTGATCGACGGCGTCCTGGCCCACCAGCGTTCCGAGGCCGAGAACGCGGCCGGCGGCCCGGCCGACGACAAGGACGGCGCGAGGCCCGCCGCCGACCGGGTGCCGGTCGGCCTGGACAAGGTGATCCGCAAGGCCGTCGAGCACGCGGGCGAGCTGGTCGGCGCGGGTCGGGTGCGGTTCTCCGTGCACGCCGCCGCCGTCGAGGTGATCGCCGACCGGGAGCGGCTCGCCCAGGCGCTGGCCCACCTGGTCGCCGACGTCAGCGGGGTGGCGCTCTCGCTCGACGCCCCGCCCGCCGTCGGCTCCCCCGGGCTGAACCCCGCCGGGACGGCCGCGCCGGCCCCGGCCGAGGGCGACGCCCCGATGGTGGTGCTCGCGGCCGCCCAGCGCGGCGACGTCGCCCGGGTGGAGATCCGCGGCCCCGGACGCGGCGGCAGCCCCGTCCACCTGCCGATAGCCCGCACGGTGGTCGAGCGCCACGGCGGCGTGCTCCAGCCGCACGAGCTGCCCGGCAAGGCCGGCACCACGTACGTCGTCGAGCTGCCGCTGGACCCGGTCGCGGCGAAGGCCGCCGCCGAACGCGCCTCGGCCGAGGGCCGGTCGGACCGGCCCAAGGAGAGCGACAGCGCGGTGCTGCCCGACCTGCCGGGCATCCCGCAGCTGCCCGCGGCCCGGCGCCCCGAGGACGACACCGAGAAGGCACCGGCCGACGGCCCGGCACCCGCCGGGGCGTCCGACCCGGCGCCCGGACCGGAGCAGGCCGTGAACGAGGAGCCGGCGCAGCCGCCGGTGGCCGAGCGGCGCGGGCGCCGGGGCCGGCCGGCGGCCGAACCCGAGGCCGTGCCCGAGGCCGACGCGGCGGCCGCCGCCGACCGTTGGCCGAACGCCCCGGCACGGGTCGAGCGGGCCGTCCCCGAGCAGTGGAACGGCACCGGCAACGACCCCGCGTACGGGCGCCAGGGCGTGGGCGCCACCACCGCCCAGCCGAGCGACCCGTGGGGCAAGGACGACGGCCGGTCCGGCACGGCGTACGCGGTGCCGGTCGACGGCCTCCCGGAGGAGCCCGCCGCGGCCGCTCCGGCGGCGCCGCGCGGCCCGTTCGCGCTCGGGCCCGGCACCGCACCCGCCGACCCCGCCCCACCGGCTCCGGCCGACACCCCCGCCGCCGGTACGCCGGCCGGCGGCACCCCGGCGACCGGCGTACCGGTCGGCCCGGCCGCGGGCGTTCCGGCCGGTGCCGAGGCCTTCGGCCGGCCAGGCGCGGAGGGCGACGGCGCGGAGGATCCGAAGCCGCCCCGGCGGCGCCGCGCGCTGCCGGCCAACGAGGACTCGTCCGGCGGGTTCGCGCTGCCCGGCATGCCCGAGTCCGCCCCGGTCTACCCCGGCCTGGAGCACGCGCTGCCCGCCGGTCCCGCGCCGGCCCCGCCCCAGCCGCCCGCCGCCCCGCCCACCGGCCGGCGCCGCCGGCTGGCCGTTCCGCCCGGCCCCGACACCGAGGCCCGGGAGGCCGCCGCGCAGCCGCCGTCGGCGCACGGATCGGCCGAGGGCGCTCCCGGCGCCCTGGAGCTCGCCCGGCCCGCGCTGCCCGCCGCCGGCTCGGACGGACCGGCCACGACCGGCCCGGACGGCCCGCAGCCGGTCGGCACCGGCCTGGCCGAGCTCGCTCCGCCGCGCCCGCTCGGCGCCCCCGGTGCTCCGGGCGGCTCCGGTACGGGCGTTCCGGCCGGACCGGCCGAGGCCTTCCAGGCCGCCCCGGCCGCCGCACCGCAGCTGCCCGCCGCGCCCGAGGCCAGGACGGCGCCGCGTCCGATGGCCGAACTGCCCGCCGCCGGTCACGACGACCCCGTCGAGCACCCCGCACGCCCCGTCCCGGCCGGGGACGGCGGCCCGCGCCGGCTGCTGGTCTGGCCCGAGCCGGACCCGGCCACCCGGCAGGCCCTGCAGGACCGCGGCTACCGGCCGGTGATCGTCCGCTCCCGCGAAGAGGTGGACGCCCAGATCGCCGGTTTCCCCGCCGCGCTCTTCGTCGACCCGCTGACCGGCCCGATCACCCGGACCGCCCTGCAGTCGCTGCGCACCGCCGCCCTCAACAGCAGGGTCCCGGTCCTGGTCACCGCGGGCCTCGGCCAGGCCACCCGGGACGCCGCGTACGGCGCCGACCCCGCCGTGCTGCTGCGCGCCCTCGCCCCCCGCGACGGCGAGAACCACGCCCCCCGGGTGCTGCTGGTCGAGGGCGATCCGGACATCGCCGCCGCCATGATCAGCAGCCTGGAGCGGCGCGGCATGCACGTCGAGCACGCGGTGGACGAGACCGACGCCGTCGCCCGCGCCAGCAGCGTGCAGCCGAACCTGGTGGTGATGGACCTCTTCCAGATCCGCCGCCGCCGGGTCGGCCTGCTGGACTGGCTGCGCACCAACGACCGGCTGCACCGCACCCCGCTGGTCGTCTACACCTCGGTCGACCTCGACCCGCGGGAACTGCCCCGGCTGCGCACCGGCGAGACGGTGCTGTTCCTCGCCGAGCGCTCCACCAGCGCCGACGTCCAGTCCCGGATCGTCGACCTGCTCGGGCGGATCGGCGCGATGGGCGAGGCGGGCGTCGCGGCCGCCGGCTGACACGACCGGGGGCCGGCCACCCGTGGTGGCCGGCCCCCGGACCCGGCTGTTCCCGCCGCTGTCCGCTACTCCTTGCCGAGCACCGTGACGTCCAGCTCGTCGGCCGCGTAGCCGGCCCGGATGACCTTCTTGTCGAACTTGCCGACCGAGGTCTTCGGCACCGCGTCGACGATCGCCCAGCGCTCCGGCAGCTGCCAGGAGGCGATCCGCTCGGCCAGGAACGCGCGCAGCTCCCGCAGTCCGGCCGTGGCGCCCGGCCGCAGCACCACGGTGGCCAGCGGGCGCTCACCCCACTTCTCGTCCGGGACGGCGACCACGGCGGCTTCGGCCACCTCCGGGTGGGCCATCAGGTGGTTCTCCAGGTCCACCGAGGAGATCCACTCGCCGCCGGACTTGATGACGTCCTTGGCGCGGTCGGTCAGGGTCAGGTAGCCGTCCGGGGTGATGGTGCCCACATCGCCGGTGCGCAGCCAGCCGTCCTCGGAGAACTTGTCGTCGGGGCGCTCCGGGTCGTGGCCGGCGCCGCCGTAGTACGCGCCGGCGATCCACGGCCCGCGCACCTCCAACTCGCCCGCCGAGACGCCGTCGTGCGGCATCCGCTCGCCGCCCGGACCGGTCAGCCGGGCCTCGACGGAGGCCGGGAAGACGCCCTGGGTGACCCGGTACGGCCACTCCTCCTCGGGGGTGAGGCCGCCGGGGGCCTGGGCGAAGGCGCCGAGCGGCGAGGTCTCGGTCATCCCCCAGGCGTGCACGACCCGGATGCCGTGCCGCTCGTCGAAGGCCTTCATCAGGGCGGGCGGGCAGGCGGAGCCGCCGATGACCACCATGCGCAGGCTGGAGGTGTCGTAGTCGCCCGCGTCCAGCTCGTCGAGCAGACCGCTCCAGATCGTCGGCACCGCGGCGCTCACCGTGGGCCGCACCCGGGCGATCATCTCGGCCAGCGGCTTCGGCTGGAGGAAGCGGTCCGGCATCAGCATGCCGGCACCGGACATGAAGGCGCCGTGCGGGATGCCCCAGGCGTTGACGTGGAACATCGGGACGACCGGCAGCGCGATGTCGCGCGGGGTGAAGGCGAAGTTGTCGCCGGTGTTGACCTGGAGGGCGTGCAGGTAGACCGAGCGGTGGCTGTAGAGCACGCCCTTCGGGTCACCGGTGGTGCCGGAGGTGTAGCAGAGCACGGCGGCCTGGCGCTCGTCGATGTCGGTCCGCCACGGGAACGTGGTGGGCCGTCCGGCGATCAGGTCCTCGTAGTCGTGCACGGCGCCGGTGAAACCGGCCAGCACGGACCGGTCCCCGGGGCCGCTGACCACGATGTGCTTGAGGGTGGGGGCGAGTTCCGGCAGGACGGCCGCCAACAGCGGGAGCACGGTGCCGTTGACGATGATCACGCGGTCGGCGGCGTGGTTGACGATGAACGACAGCTGGCCCGGCGGGAGCCGCAGGTTGAGCGTGTGCAGCACCGCTCCCATGGACGGCGCCGCGAGGTACGCCTCCAGGTGCTCGGCGTTGTTCCACATCAGCGTGGCCACCCGGTCGTCCCCGGTCACCCCGAGCTCGTCCCGCAGCGCGTGGGCGAGCCGCGCGGCGCGCGCGCCGACCTCCGCGTACGTCCGGACGACCGGGCCGGTGCCGTCCCAGGTCGTGACGGTCGACCGCCCGTGGATGGTCGACCCGTGCTCCAGGATCCTGGCGACGGTGAGCGGGACGTCCTGCATCGTGCTGAACACGGGTCCTCCTTGACCGGGCGGCACTGCGGCGGCGACTGCGACGGTCACCGGACGGCTACTGGGCGGTAATAGCGGCAGTCGAGCCCGATTGTGCCTCTCCACCTGCCCGCTGTCAGCATTCCGGCACCGTTGCACGGGTCACGGATTCGCCGCGTCGGCCGGGGGCGGCGTCCTCGGGCCGCGTCGGCCGTGGGCGGGGTCCTCGGGCCGTGCCCGCCGCCCGTGACGCTACGGGGCCAGTCCGTCCCGCTCGCGCTCGCGGGCCAGGGCCGCCAGGTCGTCGAAGGTCCGCAGCAGGACGGCCCGCCGCTCCTCCTTGTGCCCGGGGGCGGGCTCCAGCCCGTCGATGCTCTGCTCCCAGACCGCCATGAAGTCCGCCTTCCAGCCCTCGATCGTGGCCGCGGCGGGCAGACCGGCGCCGACGTAGTGGCGGGAGGCGATCAGGTGGAGCAGTTCGAGGTTGCACGGGACGGCCGTGCCCCAGTACTCGTCCGCCTCCAGCTCGACCCGGTCACCGGCCATCGCCTGCTCGACCTCGCCGATCAGCCGGGCCGTGAACTCGCCGAGGTGATCGGCGGCCGCGTCGCTGTCGAAGTTGCCGCTGCCCCAGGTGCCCATGAGTCCTCCGTGATCGGGTCGATCGGTCAGCCCTGTTGTAGCGGGCCGCACTGACACTGCCGCGGCCGGTCGCACCGACAGCGGCACGCGATACTGGGCGGCATGAGCGACAGTCATGACGATCGCCGGGTACAGCCCGAGCCGGCCGGGTTCCGCGTGCCGTGCCCGTGCTGTTCCGACGGGGTGCGGACACGGGCGCGGCTGGGCGTCCGGGCCGACCGCTCGGGTACCGGGCACATCCCGGAGACCTGCCGGGACTGCGACGGGCGCGGCTGGCTCTCCCTCGGCCTCCGGGACTGAGGCGCGCCCGCCGGCCCGAGCCGCGGAACCGCACCGGGTGGCCGGGCGGGGCCGGCGGGTGAGCCGTACCCGCGCGGGGGGGGCGAGGGCAGCGACCGGTCAGACCTGCCGGTCGGGGCGGTACAGGCGGACGCAGACCCCGGGGTCCGGCAGGTAGGCCGGGTCCAGGACGTACCCCTGCTCGGCGGCGACCCGCAGGACGTGCTGGGCGCCCGCGCCGCGATAGGTCGCGAGGTTGACCCGGATCCGCCGGGGCGCCTCGGCGCCCTTGCCGTTGCCCGGGCGGACCTCGCGCGCGACGATGCGGCGGACGTGGCGGTCCCAGGCGGCGGCGCTGCCCGTGAACTCCGCCCGGAAGGCGCGCGGCCCGACCGCCCAGCGGGCGCCCCAGCGGTCCCAGTAGTCGGGCTCGGGGTGCTTCACCCAGAAGGCCAGCAGGCTGAGCACCCCGCAGACGGGGACGTAGGCGATCTGCAGCACGAGCATGAACGGCAGCAGGAACGCGGACCGGCCCGGCCGGGCGCCCCACGGCGTGCCCGGGGCGGCCGGCGGATCCTGCGGGCCGGGTGCGGACACCCGGGGCGGGGCGGGGTACCGGCGGCTCAGCCGGACACGCGCCAGGTCGCCGCCGGCGGGCACGCCCTGCCAGCCGTAGCGCTCCGCGAGCCGGACCACCCCGGCCGCGCCCAGCCCCCGGTAGAGGCGGACCGCCAGCTTGACCCCGACGGTGCGGCCGAAGTCGGCCTCGACGTCGCCGTCACCGGCGGCGTACCCCGCCTCGGCGAGCCGGATCCGGCGCTCCAGGATCGGGCCGACGTACCGCTCCCAGTCCTCCGGGCGGCCGGTGAGCTCGGCCTTGAGGCGGCGCGGCGGGACGAAGGTGCGGTTGACCTTCAGCCAGGAGTCGGACTCGGGGCCGGACGGGCCGCTGGCACCGGTCCAGAGCAGGATCGCGAACAGGGCGACCAGGGCGGCGATCCAGACCGGTGCGTAGATCCACTGGAGGGTGAACTGCAGCAGCACGGCGATCCGGCTGCGGCGCGGCCGGGGGCCGGGGAAGCCGCCGTCGAAGGACGCGGCGGCGGGTGCGGCGAGCCCGGCGGGCGCTGGTTGCGGTGGGAGCGGCTGGGCGTACGGGTTCGGCCCGGCGTACGGCTGGGGCTGGGGCTGGGGGTACGACTGGGGGTGCCCGTACGGGCCGGCGGCCGGGCTGTACGGCTGCGGGTACGGCTGCGGCTGCGGGTACGGCTGCGGCTGCGGCTGCGGCTGCGGCTGGGCGTACGGGTTCGGGCCGCTCTGCGGGTACGGCCCGGGCGGTGGGATCGCGCCCTGCCCACCCGCTCCGGCGTAGTGCCCCTGACCCTCCGACATGCCCGTCCCCCTCCGTGCGGCCGATCGACGGGACACCCTATCCGGCCCGGGTGCCCGGCCCGTCAGCCCGCCAGCGGCGCGTCCACCTGGTTGCGGTCGACGGTGAGCGTGGCGCCGCCGTACGTCTCCGTCACGTTGCCCCGGTACTGGTGGACGCGCTGGCGGTCGGCCCAGAGGTCGGAGGTGAGGGCGCCACTGTCGGCGGTGTCCGCGTGGTCGTCCCAGCGGGCGTACCAGAGCGTGTCGGGCAGCGGGGAGCTGCCCGCGCGGGCGGCCGCGGCGAGGTCGGCGACGCCGGAGTCGAGGCTGGAGTAGAAGCCGGACCGGTAGCCGACCGCGTGCAGCCCCTGGGTCCAGCCGAGCGCGAAGTCGACGACGGCCTGGCCACAGGCCGGGTCCTGCATCGGGTACGACTCGATGTCCAGGAACACCGGGCTGCCCTTGCCGAGTCCGACGGCCGTGAGGCCGCGGACCGCCTCGGCCGCTTCGGCCCGCCCCTGCTGGGCCGCGCGGGCCGGGTCGATCCGCTGCGGCTTGCCCTTGAGTTCGCTGCACGGCGCCTGCAGCCCGACGTGGACGGGGAGGAATCGCCAGCCCATCGCCCGCGCCTGGCGGACCCAGTCGGCGGTGAGCCCCGGCTGCGCGCAGCCGCGCTGGGACCCGCTGGTGTAGATGCCGACCGCGCCGTAGGGCGAGGTGCCGCGCCAGGCCCGGAGGGTGTCGAGCGGGGGTGCGGTGCAGGCGTCGAAGGCCGCGCCGCTGTAGAGGTCGCGGACCCGCTGGGCGGGCGGGCCGGACCGGTCGGGCAGGACGGTGGCCCGGATGCGGGGTGCCGCGGCGGCCACCGGAGCGGTCGCCCCGGCGCTCACGCCTGCCCCGTCGATCGCGAGCAGGAGCACGAGGGAGGCGGCGGCCAGGGCCGCGGGGCGGAGATAGCGCACCCCGCCTTGATACTGACGGGCCATCGGGCGAATACGGCAACCGCGCCGCACGCTCTCGCGAAGCTCACCCTTTCGGACGCACCCGTCCGCATCCGTCCGCATTTTGGTAACGAGCTTGCCCCCAAGTCACTCCTTACGGCAAACTCGCGACTATGCCCACGTCCCACACCGGCCAAACCACCTCCCCGACGCCGGCCGCCGCCGTCGCCGAGGCCCTTGCCATGCCGCCCGCCCCCAAGGGCGAGCCCGCCGGCGAGCGCGGTGGTTGGCGACGAGGCGGGGCCCCGGGCCAAGGGCTGTCACCGGGCAGGCGACCCGCCGAGCCGTCCGGCCGGCGGTACTCGAAGCTCGTGCGGCGCCCGGAGCGAATCCCGGCGCCGTTCCTGTGTCTGGCCGCGATGTTCCTGGTGCAGCTCGGCATCGCGCTGTCCAAGCCGCTCTTCGACCCGCTCGGGGTGAGCGGCACGACCTTCCTGCGGCTCGGGTTCGCGGCGGTGATCCTGCTCGCCGTCACCCGCCCCAGGCTGCGGGGCCGGCGGCCGCGCGACCTCGCCGCCGCCGGTCTGCTCGGGGTGGCGTCCGCCGGGATGACGCTCCTCTTCGCCGGAGCGATCGACCGGCTGCCGATGGGCACCGCCGCGACGATCGAGTTCCTCGGCCCGCTCGCGGTCGCGCTGATCTTCGCCCGCCGGACCAGCCATCTGGTCTGGGCGCTGCTCGCGGCCGGCGGAGTGGCCCTGCTGACGCTGCTCGGCGAGGGCGGCGGCGGATCGTCGCTCGACCCGGTCGGCCTGGCCTACGCCTTCGGCGCGGCCGCCTGCTACGCGGCGTACATCCTGTTCACGGACAAGGTCGGCGCCGCGTTCCAGGGGTTCCAGGGGCTGGCGGTGTCGATGACGGTCGGCGCCCTGACCCTGGCGCCGTTCGGACTCGGCCAGGCCTGGAACGGGCTGACCGCGCCCGGTGCCTCGCCGCTGACCCTGCTGCTCGCGGTGGCCGGGGTCTCGCTGCTGCTGCCGGTGATCCCGTACGCGCTGGAGATGACCGCGCTGCGACGGATGCCGCAGCGGGTGTTCAGCGTCCTGGTCAGCCTGGAGCCGGCGGTCAGCGCGCTGGTCGGCCTGGTGGTGCTGGGCCAGCTGCTCGGCGCGGTGCAGCTGGCCGGTATCGGCTGCGTGGTGGCCGCCAGCGTGGGGGCCACGCTCACCGGGCGGCGATGACGGGGGGCGGAGTGACGGGGCAGCCTCCTGCACGGAGGGGCCCCGTCGGGCGTCCGTTACGGCCAGAGCAGGGTCCGCGACCACTCCGGGGTGCGGACCGGGCCCGTCCGGGTGTAGCGCAGCCGGACGTGGCGGCGGTTGGCGTCGCCCTGCCAGTACTCCACCTCGTGCGCCCAGAGCGTGTAGACGGCGTGCCCGGCCGCGACGGTGTCCGGAGTCGTCTCCAGCCGGCGGCGGGCGACCGCCTCCGCCTCGTCGTACTCGGCCAGCGAGGCCAGCGGCTCACTCTGCCGGCCGACCAGCGCACCGACCCGGGCGGCCGGGGAGCGGGTGGCGAACTCGGCGGCCGCGACCTGGTCGGCGGCCCGCTCGACCGTGCCGCGGACCCGGACCTGACGGCCCAGCGGCGGCCAGTAGAGGGTGAGCGCGGCGGCCGGGTGATCGGCGAGCTGGCGGCCCTTGGGGCTGTCCGCGGCGGCCGAGAAGACCCAGCCGGTGCCGGAGGCGTCGACATCGCGCAGCACCAGCACCCGGGCGTCCGGCAGACCGTCGGCGTCCACCGTGGAGAGCGTGGCCACCTGCGGGTCCAGCACACCGGCCGCGAGCGCGGTCGCCAGCCACTCGGCGAAGAGCAGGCCGGGCTCGGCCGGTGCCGACTCGGCGTCGAAGGACGGCAGCGGGCGGGCCATCGGCGGGCGGCCGAGCAACAGCTCGGGTACGGACCTGGGCGCGGGCCTCGGCTCGGGCCTCGATTCCGATCCCGGGGCAGGCCTGGCCTCGCCCGGGCCGCTCAGGCCCTCCTCCTCCGCTGCCATCGCGCCCTTCCTTCCGGTTGCCGCGGACGCAGCCCCTCGCCGGCGGGGCCGTCGGGGCCCCGGGCGCGCGGTGCGCTGTCGGAGCGCAACCGTACCGCCGACGGGTGACCGCTCGGTGCGCGCCCTCGTCGGGAGCGGGCGTAGGGACCGGCGCGAGCCGGCCGCAGGCGGCTTCCGGCGCGCATGGGTGGCGGCCGCGCTCCGTCCGGCGCTCCGGGGCACGGCGCTCCGGGGCACGGCGCTCCGGGGCCGCGCCTTCCGGGCTGGGTGCGTGAACGCACTCGTGGGCGGTGCCGATCGACGGCACCGCCCACGAGGCCGGCTTGCGGTGACCCTTTCCGCTACCCGGTTCCCTGCATCGAGTTGTCTCACTTCGAGCCCCACCGCGAGCGCTCGACCCACTCGCGGTCACCCACCTCCGGCGCCCCCGCCGGCGGTGGCACCCGTTCCCGTCAGTTGAAGACCGGTGCAAAGACGATGTTGACGTTCTTGTTGGACTGACCGGCCAGGATGGTGCCCGAGTTGTCCTTCACCGCGAGGGTGTTGGCCTGGTTCGAGGCACCGGACCCGGTGGCCGTCTGCTGGGTGGACACGTAGTTGCCGTCGACGGAGCCGAAGACGTTGCCCGTGCCGACGTTGGACACCACCCCACTGTTGGAACCGTCGTTGGCCAGCGCGCCGTTGTCGGCGGCGGCGGCGCCGGCGCCCGCCAGCAGCAGACCGGCCGCAAGCGGGGCCGCGACCAGCAGACCGGCCAGCCGGCGGTGGCGAGTGCGAACCATGAGAGCCTCCAAGAAAGCTGTAAATCGTGCATTGTGTGCGGGAGTTCGTCGGCCAGACGAACCCCTGCGGGCTGCGACGCCGAGAGACAGACTTCCGCAACAAATCGACAAAGCACCACCTAGCGCCCCCGTTTTCGCCCGTTAGCGTGATATCCAGGGCGACAGTGAATAACGAGCGCTCCAGCGGACAGTGCGCCGACACACCGGCACTCACCTGGCATTTCGCCCGAACGGTGGCGCCTGGCGCGACGTTTGGGAGCGGCGCGCAGGGAGCACACGAAGAACCAGGCGCACCACCCTGGCGCACGACATAGGCGAACGCGCCCCCTTTGCGGAGGGCCATTCGACCTTGTCGATATATCCAGCCATCCTGCGACTATCCCACCATCCTACTTAGCTCATGGGAATGCGGCGGCCGAAGGCCCTGGAAAGACGCTCAGGGCTGATTATCAGACCGCCTTGCCGGGGTTGAGAATGCCCAGCGGATCGAAGACCGCCTTCAGCTGCTGCTGCAGTTCCAGCGCCACCGGCCCCAGCTCGCGTGCCAGCCACTCCCGCTTCAGCAGCCCGACCCCGTGCTCCCCGGTGATCGTGCCGCCCAACTCCAGCCCCAGCGCCATGATCTCGTCGAAGGAACGCTGCGCCCGGGCCGACTCCTCCGGATCGTCCGCGTCGAAGATGACGATCGGATGGGTGTTGCCGTCGCCCGCGTGGCTGACCACCCCGATGGTCAGCGCGTGCCGCTCGGCGATCGCGGCGACGCCGTTCAGCATCTCGGCCAGCCGCGAGCGCGGCACCGCCACGTCGTCGATCATCGTGGTCCCCAGCCGGTCCATCGCGGGCAGGGCCAGCCGGCGTGCCTGCAGCAGCAGTTCGGACTCCGCCTGGTCCTCGGCCGGCACCACCTCGGTCGCGCCCGCCGCCCGGCAGATCGCGCCCACCACCGCGAGCTCGGCCGCCGGGTCCGGCCCGTCGAAGGCCACCAGCAGCAGGGCCTGGGTCGACTCCGGCAGCCCCATCTGCCCCAGCTCGTTGACCGCCCGCACGGAGACCATGTCCATCAGCTCCATCAACGACGGCGTGAGGCCGCGCGCCATCACCTCGCAGACCGCCGCGCCCGCCGTGTCCGCGCTCGGGAACTCCGCGGCCAGCGCCAACTGCGGTGCCGGAGCGGGCCGCAACGCCACCACGGCGCCCACCACCACGCCCAGCGTGCCCTCCGAACCGACCAGCAGCCTGGTCAGGTCGTAGCCCGCCACCCCCTTGGCCGTCCGACGACCGGTGGACAGCAGCCGCCCGTCCGCCAGCACCACGTCGAGGCCCAGCACGTACTCACTGGTCACGCCGTACTTGACGCAGCAGAGCCCGCCCGCGCCGGTACCGATGTTGCCCCCGATGGTGCAGGACTCCCAGCTGGACGGGTCCGGCGGGTAGGCCAGCCCCACCTCTCCGGCCGCCCTGGAAAGTTCCGCGTTCACCACGCCCGGCTCCACCACCGCGATCCGGTTCACCGGATCGACCTCCAGGATGCGGTTCATCTTCACCATCGACAGCACGATGCAGCCGTCCACCGCGTTGGCCGCGCCGGAGAGCCCGGTCCGGGCGCCCTGCGGCACCACCGGTACGCGCAGCTCGGTGGCGGTCCGCAGGACGTGCTGCACCTGCTCGACCGTCTCCGGGAAGACCACCACAGCGGGGTTGCCGGCCGCGCAGAAGCCCGCCATGTCGTGGCTGTAGGCGGCCATCACGTCCGGGTCCACCACCAGGGCCCCACCCGGGAGCCCCGTCGCCAGTCGGTCCGTCAGATCACTCATCGCCGCCTCCGATCGCCGCCCGGCACACGCCGCCCCGGCCTCACGCCGCCGGTCGTACGCGGTCGCGCCGCACGCCGCCGAGTCGTAGGAGATCGAGCCGTACGCCGCCCATCGCCTCTGCCCGCACTCTGCCCCGCCACCGCACGACCGGCAAGTACGCCGCTCCGGCCCACCCCTGTCCGGTTCTCGGCCCTCGGTCCACGAAGCGACGGCGCGGGCCGCGGCTCAGACCCGGCGCAGTGCGGGGGACGCCCAGGCCGCCAGCCCCGCCCCGCCGGCGGCGAGCGCGCAGAGCGTCGTCGGCCACCTGGCGCCGGCCACCTCGGCGAGGAGACCGAGCAGTCCGGTGGACAGCACCAGCGCCGCACTCTGGACCAGCGTCAACAGAGCCTGGACCCGGGCGAGATGGCCGACCGGGGCACCGCGGAGCACCAGCGGTCCGAGGTGGCAGGCGAACAGCCCCGACCCCGCCCCGGCCAGCACGCTGCCCGCCACCGCCGTGGCCGGTGCGGACGCCCAGGCCAGCACCGCGGTCCCCACCGAGGCCACGCAGAGCCCGGCCGCCGCCCCGGCTCCTGCCCTGCGCAGGCCGCCCCGCCAGGAGACCAGCCCCGCCACCGCGAGCACCCCGGCCCCCTGTCCACCGGCCGACAGCCCGGCCGACCAGGCGCCCCAGCCGTGGGCCCGGGCGAGCAGCGGCGCGAGGAGCGGGACCACCGGCAGCAGCGCCCCGGCCGCGGCACCGGTGAGCAGCAGCGCGGCGCGCAGCAGCGGATCCGCCAGGGCCAGCCGGACCCCGGCCGCCGCCTCGCGCAGCAGCCCCGGCGCGGACGGTCCGCACCCCGCCGCCTCCCGGTCGGTCGGCCGCGCCGCCGCCGGCTCCACCGGCCGGATCCTCAGTAGCACCAGGAGGAGCACCCCGAAACTCGCCGCGTCCCCCAGGGCCGCCCCCGGCAGGCCGCCCGCCGCGACCAGGACACCGCCGAGCGGTGCGCCCAGCAGGGCGGCGGTCTGCCCGCCGGCCTGCCGCAGCGCGAGGGCCCGCGGCAGCTGCGCCGCGCCCACCAGACGGCAGGGCATCGATCCGCTCGCCGGGAGGTAGAACGCGTCGACGGTGCCGATCACGGCAGCCGCCAGGAGCAGCAGCCGGAGCGGCGTGCCCCAGACAGCCGCGGCGGCCGCGAGGGCCAGGGCGGCGACCAGCATCACCGCGTCCCCGGCGAGCATCACCCGGCGGGCACCGAACCGGTCCGCCACCGCGCCGCCCAGCAGGACCAGGACGGTGCGGGGCAGCGTGATCGCGGTCAGCACCAGGCCTGCCGCGCCCCCGCCGTGCGCGGAGGCCGCCCAGCCCAGGGCGAGGTACAGCGCGGCGTCGCCGAGCAGACCGGCCTGGGTGCCGGCCAGCCAGAGCAGGTACGGGCCCGGGAGCGCGGCCCGGGCGGGTGGGTCGGCGGGCGTGGTGCCGGTGTCCGTCGCGGGTGGGTCGGCGGGCGTGGTGCCGGTGTCGGTGGCCATGGCCGCCGACCGTAGGGGCCTCGACCAGGTCGAGGGCAAGGCCGCCGACGGCCCCGCCGCGCCCGCTCCCCTCCCCTCCCCTCCCCTCCTCGCCTGGCTACAGGCGGACCACCGGCTCCTGGAACTCCGTCACCCAGTCCGCCGGCGCGTCCGGACACTCCAGGTACAGCTCCCTCGCGTAGCCCGTGGAGCGGTAGCCGTTCTCGTCGATGAACCGGGCCAGCGTCTGGAAGGCGCCCAGCGCGTCGTCCATCGACCCCCGGTGCACGATGGTCGCCGCCTCCGGGATCTCCGGCAGGTCGACCACCTCGAAGCCGTGCTCCGCAGCGCCTGAGACCGTCGCCCCGACCGGCACCGCCACCCGGATCAGCACCGCGCCGTCCCCCTCCGGGATGTCCTCGTAGCGGGCCACGGACGGCCCGGCCTCCGCCACCCCGGCCTCCGCCAGCCGTCGGCAGAGCTCCTGGAACAGCGGCCCGATCACCGGTCCGATGTCCTCCGGCTCGTAGCCGGCCGCGACGGCGCTCAGCTCCGCCACCCGGACCGACGGCACCCGCTTCACCACGACGTCCTGTGCAGGCATGGTTCCCTCGCTCTCGATCGTCCGGAGCCTCGCCTCGACCCGGGCCAGCCGCTGGGCGTCCGCCGCCATCGCGGCGGCCAGTTCGGCCTGCCGCAGACGCAGCATCCCGCGCAGCTCGGCCGCGTCCACCCGCTCGTCCAGGACAGCCCGCACCTGCTGCAGGGTGAAGCCGAGGTCCTTGAGGGCGATGACGCGGTTGAGCCGGGCGAGCTGGGCGGCCTCGTAGGAGCGGTAGCCGCTGACCGGGTCGACCCGGGCCGGGTGCAGCAACCCGATCGCGTCGTAGTGGCGCAGCATCCGGACCGACACCCGGCCGTGCTTGGCGAAGTCTCCGATGTTGAACATGATGCCTCCAGTGCAGAGCCTCACACCGTGTCATGGTCAAGCACCGGCGCCCACGGCCGGGTCGGGCACCCCGGCCCGGCCGTCCGGCCGTCCGCGCGACAGTCCGTCCGCCCGTCAGTCCGTCACGTCGAACCCCCGCCGCTGCCCCAGCTCCCGCAGACTCCGCTGACCGGGGATGCCGTTGGCGTCCGAGCCCGCGTAGCCGAGGCTGCGCTGGAAGGCCGCGTACGCCTGCACCGTCGTGCTGCCCAGCGAGCCGTCCACCCAGCGCTGCTCCAGGAACCCTTCGTCGACCAGCGCCTGTTCGACGATCCGGACCTCGCCGCCGTAGGTCTGGTGGCCCTGCTCGGCGCCCGGGTCGGTCCGGGCCGCCGCGACGACGTGGGCCAGCGAGACGCGGCGCGGCGAGGGCAGCCGGCCGAGCAGCCGGCGCAGCGACTGCTCGCCCGGGACGCCGTCCGCGTCACTGCCCGAGTACCCCAGACTGCGCTGGTAGTCCTGGTAGTTGAGGGTGTCTGCGTCCCGCCAGTCCTCGTCCGGACCGGTCGTGTAGTGCGCACCGTGCCCGGCCGCCACCAGCGCCTCGCCCACCTCGCGGACCTGCGGCCCGTGCGCGCCGTAGCCGTACTCCAGGCCGTTGATCGTCACCCGCCGGCGGACCGGCGCGGTGTCGGACCGGGGCGGCGGCGGCAACGGACCGCCGCCCGCGGCGGCGGCGATCCCGGGCAGCACGACGTCGTAGAACTGCCGCACCCGGGCGTCCCCGGGGCACGACGTACCGCCGTCCGACCACTCCGGGAAGAGCCGGTGGAAGCCGAAGCCCGGGTCCTTCGCGCTCCGGCAGGCCCGCACTGGGATCCCGTGCCGCCCGTGCAGCCAGACTCCGAGCGCGACGAGGGCGGCGACCTGCGCGTCCGTCCACGGATCGGTGTTCTGGTCGTTGCTGGCCGACTCGACGCTCACCGCCCCCGTGCCGTCCGCCCTGCGGTTGGCCCTCATGTTGGCGTCCGCCCGGGTCTCCGTCCCGATGAACTGACCCACACTGCCGTCGTATCCGACCCCGAAGTGCGACTCCAGATTGGTCGAGTCCCGCCAGTACTCGTAGATTCGGCGCGGCGCCCACGGCGCCGCGATGCTGTGGAAGATCACCTGCGTCGGCACGATCGCCGGCTGGTCGTCCGACTCGGGCTGAAGCTCCAGCTTCTCAGCGCCGGGGTACCAGGCCATCAGTCTCTCCTCGCCGGGCCCAGGGCAGTCCGCCCCTTACGCCCGACACACGAACCCCTCACCCCCTCACGAGCACACCCCCACCCCAAACCCCCCGTTCAGGTGAATTCCACCCCCGGAAACGCAGAAGGCGGGTGCCGACTCGACGTCGGCACCCGCCCTGAGCAGGTGGTTCTCCAACCAGCGGAGAGCGTGGGATTCGAACCCACGGTGCGGGGTCACCGCACGACAGTTTTCAAGACTGTTCCCTTAGGCCGCTCGGGCAGCTCTCCAGGCGGAGGTCAGCCTAACGGGTCCGGCGGGGTTCGGTGCACCGGTTTCGGGGTGGGGGTCAGTCGCCCACGCGCTCGGCGAGGGTGACCTTGGTGGTGCTGGTCTGGCCGTTGCGGGTGTACTCGACGTCGACGGTCTCGCCGGGCTTGTGCGTCCAGATCTTGCTGACCAGGGCCGGGCCGTTCTCGATCGGGCTGCCGCCGAGCTTGGTGATGACGTCGCCGGGCTTGAGGCCGGCCTTGTCGGCGGCGCCGCCGGGGGTGACGGCCGGGGTGCCCTGGATGTCGCGGGTCTGGATCTGCGCGCCGTCGCCCTTGTAGTCGTCGTTGCGCAGGACGTCCAGCTTGGCGTAGACCGGCTTGCCGGTCTTGATCAGCGTCTCGGCGACCCACTTGGCCTGGTTGATCGGGATGGCGAAGCCCAGGCCGATGCTGCCGGCCCGGCCGTTGGCCGAGGCGTTGGACTGGATCGCGGAGTTGATGCCCATCACCGCGCCGCCGGCGTCCAGCAGCGGGCCGCCGGAGTTGCCGGGGTTGATGGAGGCGTCGGTCTGCAGCGCGTTCATGTACGAGGACTGCGCGCCGGTCTCGTCGCCGGAGGCGACCGGGCGGTCCTTGGCGCTGATGATGCCGGTGGTGACGGTGGACTCCAGGCCGTACGGCGCGCCGATGGCGATCGTGGAGTCACCGACGTTGACCTTGTCGGAGTCGGCCAGCGGAAGCGGCGTCAGCTTGTCCTTGGGCGGGTTGTCGAGCTTCACCACGGCGACGTCGTAGCCCTCGGCGCGGCCGAGCACCGAGGCGCTGTAGGAGGTGCCGTCGGCGAACTTGACGGTCAGTTTGCCGCCGTTGGAGGCGGGCGCGACGACGTGGTTGTTGGTGAGGATGTGGCCCTCGGTGTCGAAGACGAAACCGGTACCGGTGCCGGACTCGCCGTTGCCCTGCGCCTTGATGGTGACGACGCTGGGCAGCGCCTTCTGCGCGATGCCGGCCACCGAGCCGGGGGCGGGCTCGTTCTTCTGGGTGCTGGCCTGGACGGTGGTGCTCCGGTGGTCGTCCGCCGCGCTGATGCCGTTGTCGTTGCGGTCCGCGACGGCGACGCCGAGCGCCCCGCCCGCCACACCGGCGACCAGGGCGACGGCGGCGATCAGCGCGATCAGCCCGCCGCGCTTCTTGCGCGGGCCGCCGGGCCCGGGGGTGCCGGGGTACTCGGCCGGGTAGCCGAGCGGCCCGCCGGGGTAGCCCGGGCCGCCGGGGGCGGCGGGGCCACCGGGCGGGGCCTCGTGGCCGCCCCAGCCGCCGAGCGGCTGGCCGGCGCCGAACGGGTGGTGCGGCGCCGGCGCGGCCGGAGCCCCGTACGGGTCGTGGGACGCCGCCGCGACCGGGGCGCCCGGTGTGGCGTACGGGTTGGTGACCGGCGCGGCCACCGGGGCGGCCGGCGCGGCCGGGGCCGGCGGCAGGACGGGCGGAGGTGCGTCGATGTACCGGGCCTCGGCGGCCGGAGCCGCCACCGGCTCGGCGGGCACGGCGGGCGCCGGGTCCGGGGCGCCGACCTTGCTGAACGCCAGCGTCGGCGTGAACCCGCCGGACGCGGGCGCGGCCGGAGCGGCGGGCGCCCCGGCGCCGGTGTCCGTCACGGTCCGGTCCGCCTCGGGCGCCGCCTGGACGGGACCGGGCGCCACCTGCGCCCGACCGTCAGGAGCGGGACCCACTACCCCCTGGCCGTCGGAGGGCTGCTCCCCCTGTGGCCCGGTGGGCCCAACCTCGCGCTCGGTGCTCACGGACGACCTCCATAGCTGACAGGACCAACAACCATAGTTTTTCGCACACTCGATTCGATTGCCGTAAGGACCCCTCTGAAGAAGTCATAAGAATCCTTAGCCCGGCCCGACAACGGCCCCCAGGCAGGCCCCCGCGACGGCCCCCCGGGACCCCGTGCGAGGCCGCCCCGCGGCGTCCCGCGATGCGGACCGCCGGACGCCTGGCCTTGGCGTTCACTCCCGCGCCGGTTAGCCTGTCGCTCCAAACTGACACGCGGGAGCTTGGACCCACCAGGCTGAGAGTGCGCCGGTCGACCGTACGCCACGAGCTCCGTGGACGGACCGTCGAGGGGGCGCAGACCGCCGGAACCTGTCCGGGTAATGCCGGCGTAGGGAGTATCGGCCATGCCGCCTGCTTCGCCATCCTCTTCTTCGGGCGCGCCCGCGTCCAAGGGTTTCCCCGAATCGTCCGCGACCGATCCCTGCGACGCCACCGGCGGGGCGGCCGGTTCCACCGGAGCGGGCACCGCCGTCCTGGACCGTCCGGACCGGGCGGACCGGGTCGAGGCCCCGTTCGTCCTCGACACCGAGCCGCCGCGCACGCTCCGCTTCCGGGACCACTTCGCGCTCTGGATGAACCTCGGCGTCAGCCTGATCGGCTTCACCACCGCCGCCACCGTGCTCGGCGCACCCGGCAGCGAGCTGTCGCTGGCCGCCGCGGTCACCGCGATCGTGGTCGGCACCGTGGTCGGCACCGCGATGCTCGGCGTGGCCGCGCTGATCGGGGCCCGGACCGGCGCGCCGGCGATGGCCAACCTGCGCGGACTGTTCGGGACGAAGCTCTCCTACGTGCCGACGGTGCTGAACATCGTCCAGTGCATCGGCTGGGGCGTGTACGAGCTGCTGGTCATCGCGATGGGCGCGCAGACGGTGGCGCACACCGACGGCTACCGCTGGCTCTTCGTCGTCCTGGCGGGCGCGGTGACCACCGCGCTGACCATCTGGCCGCTCGGCGCGATCGCGGTGCTGCGCCGCTTCGTCGCCGCGGCGGTCGCGGTGGCGATGGTCTACTTCACCGTCCAGCTGGGCCGGGGCGGCGTGTCCGACCCGGGCGCGGGCAACTGGCACGGCTTCCTCCGGGCCACCGACGCGATGATCGCGGTGTCGATCTCCTTCGTCCCGCTGGCCGCCGACTACACCCGGCACTCCCGCACCGCCCGCTCCGCGTTCTGGGGCAGCTTCTCCGGCTACACCGTCGCCCAGGTCTGGTGCTACGTGCTCGGCCTGTTCGCGCTGCTGCAGGCCGACGGCGACGCCTCCCGGATCTTCGACTCGTTCCTGGGCGTCTGGGCCGGCTGGTTCTTCCTGCTGGTGCTGGTGCTGCGCGAGACCGACCAGTCCTTCGCCAACGTGTACTCGACCGCGATGTCGGTCCACAACCTGCTGCCGAAGGTGGACCGCCGGGTACTGACCGGCGCGACCGGCCTGCTGATCACCGTGCTGGCGCTGCAGATCACCGAGTTCACCGACTCCTACTACGCCTTCCTCGGTCTGATCGGCTCGGTGTTCGTGCCGATGTTCGCGGTACTGGCGGTCGACTACTTCCTCGGCGCCGGCCGGCGCGGCTGGAACCTCGCCGCCGACGCCCCGTCCCGCTGGCTGATGCTGCTGCCCTGGGCGCTCGGCTTCGCCGTCTACCAGCTGATCGCGCCGACCGCGATCGCCGGCTGGTGGACGGACTTCTGGACCTCCGTGCAGGAGGCCCTGCACTTCACGCCCCAGGAGTGGACCTCGGCGTCCCTGTTCGGCTTCCTGGTGCCGGCCCTGGTCACCTGGGCGCTCACCCCGCTCACCCGCCGGACCCCCGCCGCCTGACGCCCGCGGGCCCGGTCGGGCCCGCGACCGCCCGCCGGGAAGGGCGGACGACGAGGCGCGCGGGCGAAGACGGCCCCGCAGGTTGGGGCCGTCTTCGCCCGGGTGTCACTTCCGCCGCCTATCGTGGACGGCGTGACCAGCCCTGACCTCTCCCCGGCGGCGGCGCGCACCACGCGGCCCGTCCAGGTGATCGCCCACCGCGGTTCCTCGCACGCCCTGCCCGAGCACACGCTCGCGGCCTACCGCCGGGCGCTCGACGAGGGCGCGGACGCGGTCGAGTGCGACGTCCGGGTGACGGCCGACGGGCATCTGGTCTGCGTGCACGACCGCCGGATCGGCCGGGTCTCGGACGGCCGCGGCACGGTCTCCTCGATGACGCTGGCCGAGCTGGAGGCGCACGACTTCGGCGCCTGGAAGACGGGGGAGCCGAGCGCGGACCCGGACCTGCGCGGCGTCCTGCGGCTGGAGAGCCTGCTGGAGCTGGTCACCGACTGCGGGCGCCCGGTGGACCTGGCGATCGAGACCAAGCACCCGGTCCGTTTCCGGGGCCGGGTGGAGTCCGAGCTGCTGCGGATGCTCGACCGGTTCAAGATCGGCGGGGCGCCGGAGGGCGACCGCCCGCAGGCCCGGATCATGAGCTTCTCCTCGCTGGCGCTGACCAGGGTGGCCGCCGCCGCGCCGGAGTACCCGCGGGTCTTCCTGTTCGAGCGGACGCTGCCCCTGCAGGGCCGGCTGCGCCCGGGCGCCTCGCTGCCCGGCGGGGCCCGGATCGCCGGCCCGGGCATCGACCTGGTGCGGGCCCGGCCCCGGCTGGTGACCCGGCTGCGGGAGCTCGGCCACCAGGTGCACGTCTGGACCGTGGACGAGCCGGCCGACGTCGAGCTCTGCCTGGAGCTCGGGGTCTCGGGGATCATCACCAACCGCCCGGCGGAGGTCCTGGCCCAGCTCGGCCGCTGAACCGGTCCGCCGCGGAACGCCGTCCCTCGCGCCCCACGGGTTTCTCCGGCTATTTCCGGCCCCCCGAGACCCGGTGGCCGCGCGCCCCGCTCCGGAATCACCCGGCACTTCCGCCCCGGCGGACCGCGATCGCTTGGGTAGGGCTCAAACCTTCATCCGCCGTTTTCTGACGGAAATCATGCGTTCTCACAACAGAGGGTGAGCGGGGAATCACCTGCAGCGCACCGTGCGTCGCCCGGCTTGAAATGTCCGCGCGGGATCGCCGTACGGTCGTTTCCGACCCATTACCAAGGGGCATCCATCCCTCGGCATACGCTGAAGGAGGTCCGGGGGTGGCGTTGATGGTGGCGCGTGAAGTGCCGACTTCATCGACCATGGCAGTGCCGCACGGCCCATCGAGTGTCGGGGTCGCACGGCGCCGACTGCGTCGAGATCTACGTGACCGGGAGATTCCGGAACCGGTCATCGATGATGTTGTTCTGATCCTTTCCGAACTGCTGAGCAATGCATGTCGTTACGCACGGCCGCTCGGCCCGCTGCCCGTGCTCGGACGCAGCGCCCGGGCCGAGATCGTCGACCAGATCCTCGTCGGCGTTCCCTCCGGTCCGGCCGAGCCGGCCGGCGCTCCCGTGACGGGCGGCCCGGCCGTCCACGCCAGGAGCCGGGACGCGGGACAGGCCCGGCCGCAGGCCCACCCGGACGAGGGCGAGGGCAACGGCGGGGTGCTGGTCCGCTGGCAGCTGCACGCGGACGGGGTCCTCACCCTGGAGGTGACGGACGGCGGCGCGCAGACCCGGCCGTCCCCCGCCAGTCCGTCGCTGACCTCGCGCGGCGGCCGCGGGCTGAGCATCGTCGACCAGCTGTCCAGCGACTGGGGCGTGCGCGACGCGCCCGGCGAGGTCACGGTCTGGGCCGCCCTGCCCGCCCGGGCCCGGCACGCCCGGCGCACCGGCGGTGACGCCCGGAGCGCCTGAGCGTCGCCCGCGGCCGTCGGAGCGGGGCCCGGTGGGGCCTCCGCGGGGCGCCGCCCACGGCGGTCCGGGCGTCGCCCCCACGGGGTACTCCCCGCCCCGGCGCGTGCCCACGGGCCGGGGGAACGTCAGTAGGCTGCCCGGAGCACACCGAAACCGCCACCGGGAGAGCCGCACCATGGGCAAGAAGGCCGCCAAGAAGGCGCCGCAGCGCAGCCAGTCCACCACCGCCGTCACGGGCGAGATCCCCGTGGTCGGGGCCCGCGAGAACTGCCCCTGCGGTTCGGGCCGCCGGTACAAGGCCTGCCACGGCCGGGAGGCCTCGCACGCCGTGCAGGAGCTGGTGCACCGCCCGTTCGAGGGGCTGTCCGGCGAGGCCGACTGGGTGGCGCTGCGCGAGCTGGTCCCGGCCGCGACCGTGCCGTTGACGCTGGCCGCCGGGGTGGCCGAGGCCGCCAACGGTGACGTCCCGTCCGTGACCCTGGCCACCGTGCTGCCGCTGGCCTGGCCGGCGCTGCGCCGCCAGGACGGTTCGATCCTGCTCGGCCTGCAGACCCAGTCCGCCTCCGGTGACCTGAGCCGTGACCTGGCGGACGCCCTGGAGCTGGCGCTGGCCGCCGAGCCCGGCTCGCCCGTCCCGGCCCGCCGGACCGTGCCGGGCGGCCGCCGCCTGCAGGACCTGCTGGACGCCACGGCCGAGTTCACGCCCGCCGTGCACACCGGCTTCGAGTTCTGGCTGGAGGACGCCGAGACCGCCACCGGCGAGGTGGCCGCCTCCCTGGAGCGCGCCAACGCCTCGGCGATCCCGACCGAGAAGCTCACCGGCGTGGACTCCGCGTACTGGTGCGGCACCCCGGACAAGAACCACCTGCGCTGGGTGATGACCGTGCCGGAGGAGGAGCTGCTGGACGCGCTGGCCCGGCTCACCGCCGCCGACCTGTCCTCGCTCGGCCCGGACACCCGGCTGGTCGGCTCCTTCCGTGCGCACGGCCTGACCGTCCCGGTCTGGGACCTGCCGCTCGCCATGACCGCCACCGACTGCGAGAAGCCGGCCGCGGAGTTCGCCGAGCGGCTCGCCGCGACGCTGGCCGACCCGGCGCCGCTGACCGGCGAGGAGCGGCGGGCCCGCGCCAACCTGGTGAACCGTCAGGTCACTTTGAACTAAAGGGGACTCGGATCCGGGTGATACGCGTCACATTGGCCGCCGGTACGGCAATTTCCGGGCGGGCAGGGGCTCTTGGAAATTGGCGCGGGCGCGGATCCTTGTTACTGTCTAAAGAGTCCGGTCGCTGGTGCATCCCCCGTCGCCAGCGGCCGGATCTTTTGTTTTCCGGCCCCGACCCGCTCCGACGGATGGACCGTGCCCGATCAGTACCCCGGCCGATCGGCCCGCCGGCCCGGCCGCGACCGACGCACCGGCCCCCGCCGCACCGGCCACGGGGGCCGAACGACAGGGGCCGGACGAGGCGCGGAAGCCCCGTCAGTACGCCGAGCGCCCGCTGTCCAGCTGGACCGTCGCGTCGACCAACTCCCCCAGCAGCGGCCCGACCTCGGGCAGCCACACGCCGCCGTCGGCCGCCGGACGCGGCGGCAGCACCCAGCGCACCCCGCCGCCCGAGCCGCCGCCCGGCGGCAGCGCCAGGAAGCCGCCCGAGCCGTGGTAGCGCAACGACCCCGGAACCCAAGGAAGTTGGGCGAGCATCTCGCCGAGCGCCTCCAGCGAGTAGGGGGCGACGAGCATCGCGTAGCGGCCGGGCATCGACAGGACCGGCCCCAGCGGCAGCCGCAGCGCCGCGAGGTAGGCGAGCGCCCGGGCACCGGCCGCCGCGGGCAGGCTGACCGCCGAGACCGTCCCGCCGGTCGCCGCGAGCACCGGCGCGTCCGGACTCTGCCGCTCCCACCACCACCGCACCATCCGGGCGTCGGTGGTGGCCGCCAGCAGCGACGGGTCGTGCGGGTGGGCTCCGGGGACGGAGCAGTCCGCGTCCCCGCACGAACAGTGGCCGCCGACCAGCAGCGTGCCGGGCACCACCGGCCAGCGGTGGTCGACCGCGGCGGCCAGGGCCGCGGCCAACCGGACGGAACGGACTGTCGACCGGCTCCTTGAGTTCTCGCGCATGGCGCTCGTTCCTTTCCGTGACCGCTCGGGTCGCTCCGGCCCCGCCGGCCGGCGGCCGGGGAAACGCCGCACGGGCCCGTACCGGGCCGGTGGGCTTGGCGAACGGCGTGGCGGGGATGGAGCACGGTGTGGAGCACGACATGAAAGAGCCGCGATGCGAACAGCCCTTGGAACGAGAATCCCGTATGCGACCGGATGGACGCCGCCCGGGCGCGGTTGGTTCCACCGTACGAGTGAGTGACTTCCGGCCGACCCGGCCGACGGGCGGCGAAAGCATACGATCCGGACGGCCGCGAGAGCCGTCCTGACGGTTCTGCCCGTTCTCCGGCGCTCCATGCCCGCGGGCCCGGCAGGGGCGCGCACGAACGGAGCGGGCCCCGGCCGGGCCCGGCGGGACGGAGAACCGGCCACCCGCGTCGTCATGGATCTGGACATGCCCCGAATGGCCTGTGTAGAAGTGGTGGCATTGCTGTCGATCAATGACGAGTAGTAGCGAATCGAGGCGAATCACGCCCTTTGGCCGTGCTCGCTCCCATCGGCCGTACCTGGGGGATCCGCATGACACGTACCACCGCGTCAGGAGTGGCGGCATGACTGAGTCCCACCCGTCGTCGACAGCCTCCGAGCCGGGCGATCCCCGTCGCCCCCGCGGGCTCTCGGTGCTCGACCATCCGGGCTTCCCCACGCCCCCCGCCGGACCGGCCGGGCAGCCGGGCTGCGCGGCCGACGAGCCGGCGGCCCGTACCGAACCGCCCGGCGGTACCGAACCGCCCGGCGCCCCGGAGGCCCGCCCGGCACCCCCGGCCGGGCTGCAGGACCGTTTGGCCGGACGGCTGTCCGATTTCACCAGCCTCCACGAGCACTCCGAGCGGCTGGCCCGCGCCCGCGGCCTGACGGCCACCCTGGAGGCCGTGCTGGCCTCCGGCGCCGCGCTGCTCGGCGCCGACCGCGCCCTGCTGGTCACCGCGCTGCCCGGCGGCGGCCCCAGCCAGCCGGTCGGGTACGGGCTCGACCGCGCCAGCCTCGGCGCGCTGGAGACGGTGCCCACCGAGCAGAGCCCGCTCGCCCGGCTGCTGCGCGAGCACGACCGGCCCGACCGGCTGCAGTCGCGCGACCTCGCCACCGACCCCGCGATCGGTGCCCGGCTGCGCGAGCTCGCCGGCCACCTCCGCCTCGGCGGCTGCCACGGGCTGCCGCTCGCCACCGCGGAGGACGGCCCGCTGGCCGCCGTCCTCTGGTTCTACGACGAGCCCGCCGAGCCCACCGAGCGCCAGTGCGAGCTCGTCCGGCGGTACTGCGACGTCGCCGCCCCGCTGCTGGCCAAGGAACTCGAAGCGGACCGGGCCCGGCGCACCACCGAGGCGCTCTGCCGCGGCCTGCTCCCGGACCGCCTCCCGCAGCCCGCCGGCCTGCGGCTGGCCGCCCGACTCGTCCCGGCCGGGCTGGACCGCTCGGCCGGCAGCGACTGGTACGACGCCATCCCGCTGCCGGACGGCACCGTCGGCCTGACCGTCGGCAGCGTCTCCGGCGACGGTCCGGGCGCCGGCCCCTGCTCCGCCCCCGGTGCGGCCGCCGCGATGGGCCGGGTCCGGGCCGCGCTGCGGGCCTACGCCGTCCTGGAGGGCGAGGACCCGGTCTCCGTCCTGGGGGACCTGGAGCTGCTGCTCAAGACCACCGAGCCGGCCCGCAGCGCCACCGCCCTCTACGCCTGGATCGAGCCGGACGAGCGCCGGATCACCCTGGCCGGGGCCGGGCACTGCCCGCCGGTGCTGGTCACCCGGCAGGGCGCCGAGTTCGTGGAGACCTCGCTCTCCGCGCCGCTCGGCATGCTCTCCTGCTGGGAGGCGCCGGGCGTCGAGCTGACCGCCGGGCGCGGCGACACCCTGGTGCTCTACACCGAGGGCCTGGCCCGCCGCTGCGGCCCGACCCTGCACGCCGGACAGGCCAACCTGCGCCGGGCCGCCGCCGACGCCCCGCGCGACGTGCGGATCGACCCGGACCGGCTCTGCGCCCACCTGCTGGCCGTCTGCGCGACCCGGGAGGCCGGGCCCGCCACCGACGACCTGATGGTGCTGGCCGCGCGCTTCGAGTAGCCGGCGGCGCCCGTGGCCGCGGCCCCGCGGCGGGGCTTCCCGGGCCGAGGCCGCCGGAGGCCGGGCGGCCGGGCGTCCGTACCATGGACGCACGGCCGCCCACGTGTGTCGCGATCCGACGCCCCCCGGCCCTTCGCCCGGGGGACCCCCATGGGCGGCACCCGCGCAAGGAGGCGACGTACGTGACCGAGGACCGCACCCCGGCAGTGGCCGAGAACCCCGAGGCCGCCGGCGGCGAGGAGCCGCAGGAGTTCAAGGGCCGCAAGAACGGCCTGTACTCGGAGGTCTCCGACGAGCTCGCCGCCTCGATGAAGTCCGGCTGGGCCGACACCGAGCTGCACGGCCTCACCCCGGTCGCCCAGGCCCCGTACGCCGCCGAGCGCCGCGCCCGGCTCTCCGCCGCCTTCCCCGGCGAGCGCCTGGTCGTGCCGGCCGGCACCCTGCGGGTCCGGGCCAACGACACCGACTACAACTTCCGCGCCGCCAGCGAGTACGTGCACCTCACCGGTGACCAGACCGAGGACGCGGTGCTGGTCGCCGAGCCCACCGGCGCGGCCGGCCACGACTTCGGCCTCTACCTGCTGCCGCGCTCCGACCGCGAGAACGGCGAGTTCTGGCTGGACGGCTACGGCGAGCTGTGGGTCGGCCGCCGCCACAGCCTCACCGAGCAGGAGCAGCTGCTCGGCCTGCCGGTCCGCGACGTCCGCAAGGCCGCCGAGGAGCTGGCCGGGCGCGCCAAGGCCGACGCCGTGCCGACCCGGATCGTGCGCGGCTACGACGCCGGTCTGGAGTCCGCGCTCGCCGAGGTGCTGGACGCCGACAAGGACGCCGGGCTCAAGGAGTTCCTGAGCGGCCTGCGACTGGTCAAGGACGAGTGGGAGATCGGCGAGCTGCGGGCCGCCTGCACCGCCACCGTCAACGGCTTCACCGACGTGGTGCGCGAGCTCGGCCAGGCCGTCGCCACCTCCGAGCGCTGGATCGAGGGCACCTTCTGGCGCCGCGCCCGGGTCGAGGGCAACGACGTCGGCTACGGCTCCATCTGCGCCGCCGGCCCGCACGCGACCACCCTGCACTGGGTGCGCAACGACGGCGAGGTCCGCCCGGGCGAGCTGCTGCTGCTGGACGCCGGCGTCGAGACGCACAGCCTCTACACCGCCGACGTGACCCGCACGCTGCCGATCGACGGCCGGTTCAACGAGCTCCAGCGCAAGATCTACCAGGCGGTGTACGACGCCCAGGAGGCCGGCATCGCGGCGGTGAAGCCCGGCGCCCGGTTCCGGGACTTCCACGACGCCTCGCAGCGCGTGCTGGCCGAGCGCCTGCTCGCCTGGGGCCTGCTGGACGCCTCGGTGTACGACCTGGAGAAGGTGCTGGAGCTGGGCCTGCAGCGCCGCTGGACCCTGCACGGCACCGGCCACATGCTCGGCCTGGACGTCCACGACTGCGCGCACTCCCGCACCGAGGAGCACGTCGACGCGCTGCTGGTGCCCGGCATGGTGCTCACCGTCGAGCCCGGCCTGTACTTCCAGCAGGACGACCTGACCGTGCCCGAGGAGTACCGGGGCATCGGCGTCCGGATCGAGGACGACATCCTGGTCACCGCCGACGGCAACGAGAACCTCTCGGCGGGCCTGCCCCGCCGCGCCGAGGACGTCGAGGCGTGGATGGCATCGCTGGCCTGAGCCCGACCGGCACGCCGCGGGCCCGGCTCCCCGGTGGGGGCCGGGCCCGCGGCGCGCGCGCTACTTGGCGACCACCCGGACCGGGACGGTGCGGGTCCCGATGACGGTGGGCGGCCCCTGCTCGGGGGCCACCAGCGCGCTGACGGTCACCGGCATGACCCCGGCGCCGTCCTGGGCCGTCAGCTTCATCCGGTACCTGATGGTGAAGGCGTTCCCCGGTGCCAGCGGGCCGGCGTCGTCGAAGACCGGCTTGCCCGCCGCCGGCGGGGCGATGGTCAGGGCCTTCCACGATCCCGCGCCGTTCGCGCGCTCCAGCGTGCCGGTCACGGCGCCCTTGCTCCCGGCGTAGGACTCCGCGACCAGCTGGGGCACCACCTGGGCGTAGCTGGTCCGGCCGGTGTTCTTGAAGGTCACGACGAACTCCACCGGAGTGCCGTCGTTCGGGAGCTGCTGACCCGTGGTGAGACCCTCCACGGTGACGCTGATGTCGTTCTGGCCCGCCACCGAGGGTGCCTGACGGCCGCTGAGGTCGATGGTGTCGAGGATCGACACCAGACCCGGCTGGTAGTCCGGCTTGAGACCGTTCGCCGTGATGAACACCTGATCGTCCTTCAGGCCCCACATCTGGGCCGTGAAGTCCTCCCCGGGCTTGCAGGTCACCTGCCACTGCGTCTTCGAGATCGCCCGCCCGGCCACGATGTCACGGCTCTTGGCCGGCTCGCCGATCTTCGTGTAGGGCCCGGTGGGGACGTAGGGGTGTCCCCAGACCGGGCAGCTGGGCTGGTGGCTGAAGCCGGACGAGGAGTCCAGGTCGAACGCCGTCGGCCAGATCGCGTGCTCGGCCTCGTCGGCGGTGTTGTACGCGGTGATCAGCACGCCGTAGGGCTCACAGGCCTCCTGGGTCCAACCCGGCTGGGCACCTGTGGGCGCGCCCGGGCTCAGGACGCACAGACTGGTCCCCGCCGGGTCCGGCGGCACGACCCGCCAACCCGCCGGCACCTTGAACTTCACGCCCCGGAACGTGTACGGGGTCGCGGCCGTCGTGGGTGGGGCGGTGCTGCTCTGGGTGCTGCGCGGGGTGGCGGCGCCGCCCGGGACGGCCGGCTCGCCGGTGCCCGTGGGGTCGGCCGCCGGGGCGGAGGTCTCGGTGCCGGCCGCCGTCGGAGTGTCGGCGGGGGTCGGCTCCACGGTCGGGACCGCGCTGGGGCTCGGGCTCGCGGAGGCCGTGACGGTGGCCGCCGGGCCGGGACCGCCCCGGTCGGCCACCGTGTCGCCGCGGAAGCCGAGCACGCCGAACGCCATCGCGGCGGCCAGGCCGAACAGCGGCACGGCGGCGAGGTAGACGGGCTTGAGCCGGCGCAGCCGCCGGGTCGGGGGCGCGGCCGGGCGCAGGTCGTGTGCGGTGATCTGCATCGCTCTGGCGTTCATCGCCTCGCGGAGCAGCCGTTCCATCGGGGTGTCGTCCGGCCCGTCACCGTCACCGCCGGTCCGGCGGGGAAGCTTGTCGGTCATCGAACCTTCTCCAGATGCTTTTCCAAGGCGTCCAAGGCCCGGCTGGCGGTGGACTTCACTGCGCCCCGGGAGAGCCCCAGGGTTTCCGCTATCTGTGCTTCGGACATGTCCGACCAGTAGCGCAGCACCAGCACCTCGCGTTGGCGGGAGGTCAGCTCCCGCAGGGCGACCAGGACGCGCCGGTGCTCGTCGTTGAGCACCGCGTGCTCCTCGGCCGAGGGAGCGTCGGCCTCGTGCGGGGGGACGTACTCGCGGGCGGTCTTGCGGCGGCGCAGCATCGAGCGGGCGCCGTTGACCACGCTGGTGCGCAAATATCCGAGGGCGTTGTCCAGGTCGTCCAGCTGCTCGCCGTGGCGCTGGTAGAGCTGGGTGAAGGCCTCCTGCACGACGTCCTCGGCGAGGTCCTGGTGGTCGACCAGCAGGACGGCCATCCGCACCAGGCCCAGCCGGTGCGCGTGGTAGAGGCCGGTCAGGGTGGGGCGTTCCTCCGCCTCCTGCTTGCGCCCGCCGCGCAGCAGCCGCAGCCCCGACCGGCGCCGCACCGCCTCCTGCCCGGAGCTCGACGGGGCGCCGTCCGACGAGGCGTCCCGGGGAGCCGCCGCCCCGCCCGCCTCCCGTGCGCCGAAGAGCGGTCCGACCAGCCCGGCGCGGAGGAAGCCGCCGCTCCTCCCGCCTCCCACGATTGGCCCGATGGCCATGGACATCCGCGTTCTGCTTCCCCCAGGGACGGTTCCCGGCGTGGACCGGACCGTCATGACACATGATCAAGATCGTGATCGGCGGGAATCCTGCCATCGCCTCGACCGCCGGCAGAACCCGCCCCCCACTGGTGATGGACGTGCGAGGAGGGCGGAGGTTGCAGGTGGCTTCGCAGAAGTTTTCGACCTGGCCGGAACGGCTACACTCACCCGCATCCCGCCACCGCCGCCCAGTCCGAGGGGACCTCATGGCCGACCAGCAGACCACCGGCCCGGTGGCCGTCGCGATCGGACGGCGGCCGGAGCCGGTGCACGATGTCGCGGTGTACGCCTTCGACGGCATGACGCCGTTCGAACTCGGCGTGGTGGTCGAGGTGTTCGGGCTGGCGCGGCCCGAGCTGAGCGGCCTGCTGGCCGCCCCCTGGTACGGGCTCAAGGTCTGCGCCGACCGGCCGGACACCGCGCTGCGGTCGGTCGGCGGCTTCTCGCTGACGGCGCATCACGGCCTGGACGACCTCGCCGCCGCCGACACCGTGGTGGTCCCCGGAGTCCCGAACGCCTTCAGCGGCGAGGTCTCCCCCGGGCTGGTCGCCGCGCTGCGAACGGCGCACGAGCGCGGTGCGCGGATCGTCTCGATCTGCTCCGGCGCCTTCGCGCTGGCCGCCGCCGGCCTGCTGGACGGCCGCGAGGCCACCACCCACTGGCGGTACGCCGAACTGCTCCAGCGCCGCCACCCGTCGGTCCGGGTCAATCCGGACGTGCTGTACGTGGACAGCGGCTCCGTCCTGACCAGCGCGGGCAGCGCCGCCGGGATCGACCTCTGCCTCCACCTGGTCCGCCGGGACCACGGTGCCAAGGTGGCCAACAGCGTGGCCCGCCGCTTCGTGGTGCCGCCGCACCGGGACGGCGGGCAGGCCCAGTTCATCGAGGCGGCGGTCCGGCCGGTCGACGAGGAGGACGACGGGATCGCCCGTTCCATGCAGTGGGCGCTGGACCACCTGTCCGCCCCGCTGACGATCTCCCTGCTGGCCCGGGCCGCCCAGATGTCCGACCGCTCGTACCTGCGGCACTTCACCGCCCGCAACGGCACCAGCCCGATGCGCTGGGTGATCAGCCAGCGCGTCGCGGCCAGCCTGCCGCTGCTCGAATCGCCGGACGGGTCGGTGGAGGAGATCGCCACCGCCGTCGGCTTCGAGAGTGCCGCGACCTTCCGGCACCACTTCGGCCGGGTGATGCGCACCTCCCCGACCGCCTACCGGCGCGGCTTCGGACGCGGCGTGGCCTGAAGCCGGGCGTGGCCCGGGCCAGGACACGGCCCGGGCCTGCGCGTGGCCTGGGCCGGCGGCCCTATGCCTGCTCTCCGGTGCGGAAGGCCGCGTTGGCGAGCATCGCGTCGTGCAGCCACTGGGCGAGGCCCGGGGCGAGCTCCTCGTAGGTGGCGGTGAACCGCGGGTCCGCGACGTACATCCCGGCGATACCGCGGTGGATCTCGAAGGTGCAGTCGTAGAAGTTGTCGCAGATGTGCTGCCGGTGGACCTCGGCGAGGTCCATGGCCGGACCGCCATCGGCCGGTTCGCCGGCGGTGAAGGCCGCCACCAGACGGGCGTTGAGCGCGTCCGTCTCGGCCTTGATCCGCTGCCAGTCGCCCTTGTCGTAACCACCGGTGCGGCGCTGGGACTGCGCCCAGGCGTCGGTGTCGCCCCAGCGCTGCTCGGCCTCGGCCTCCCACTCCTCCCGGTAGGACTCGCCGAAGACCTCGAACTTCTCCTCCGGGGTCAGCTGGATTCCCATCTTCTGTGCCTCCATGGCGTGTTCGACGGCCGCGGCCAGGTCCTGGAGGTGGCTGATGCGGTCGGTCAGCAGTCGGTGCTGGCGCCGCAGGTGCTCGCTCGGGCTCACCGAGTGGTCGTCCAGGATGGCCGCGATCTCTTCCAGGGGGAACCCGAGTTCGCGGTAGAACAGGATCTGCTGCAGCCGGTCGAGGTCGGTGTCCTGGTACCGGCGGTAGCCGGCCGGGGTACGCCCCTGCGGGGCGAGCAGTCCGATCTCGTCGTAGTGGTGCAGGGTGCGGACGGTGACCTTGGCGATCTTCGCCACGGCACCGACCGAGTAGCCGCCGCTCATCCGGGCGCTCCCTTCTCGTTGGCCACGACTCTCCCGCCTCCCGTTGCGTGAGGGTCAAGCCCAGTCTCCGGCGCGGGGGCGGCCCGCGCCGCGACGCCCGCCCCGCCCGGTCCGTCCCGTCCTGCCACGCCCGTCCGGTCACGTCGCGCCCCGCCCGCCCCGCCCGGCCCGGTCCGCCCCGGGGGCCGTCGGCCCCGTGCGAGTCTCCGAGCGGACGGCCCCGGACGGGCCCCGGCTTGGACGAAGCCGCCTATTGCCGGGCCGGACGGCAGCCGCCAGCATGGCGCCATGACCACCACCGCTGCGCCCCTCATACGACGGCTGGCCGCGGAGGCGGTCGGTACGGCCGCGCTGGCCGCCGTCGTGGTCGGCTCGGGCATCCAGGCCGCCGCGCTGAGCCAGGACGGCGGGGTCCGGTTCCTGGCCAACGTCGGTGCCTCCGCGCTGGCCCTGGCCGTCCTGATCGAGCTGTTCGGCCCGCTCTCCGGCGGGCACTTCAACCCGCTGGTGACGGCCGGCGCGTGGTGGGCCGGCCGGCGCGACGGCAGCGGGCCGACGCTGCCCGAATTCGGCGGGTACGCCGCCGCGCAGCTGGCCGGCGCGGTCGCCGGGACTGGCCTCGCCAACGCGATGTTCGGGCGGCCGTTCATCGAGCCCTCCGGACACGGCCGGGACGGCGGAGCGCTCTGGCTCGGCGAGGCGGTGGCCACCGGGACGCTGCTGCTGGTGGTCGCCGGGCTGAGCGGCAGCGGACGCGGCCGCCTGGTGCCCGCGGCGGTCGGTCTCTGGGTCGCGGCGGCCTGCTGGGCCACCTCCTCCGGTGGGTTCGCCAATCCGGCGGTGACCCTGGGGCGGGCGCTGACCGACAGCTACACCGGGATCGCGCCCGGCTCCGTCCCCGGCTTCGTGCTCGCCCAACTGGCCGGGGCGGGGGCCGCGCTGGCGCTGGGCGCGGTGCTGTTCACCCGCTCCGGACCGGTCCGGAGCCGGTCCGTGCCGGACGACGCGCGGGAGCTCGTCGCGGGCCGGTCCGCCGCGACCGGCTGAACCGCCGGCCGGCGCCCGAGCACCCACCGCCGTTCAGCCCGCGGCCCCCGCGGGCACGCGCTCGCGGCGCCGGGCGGCCCTGCCCCCGGTGTCTCCCCCGGGGCGCGGCCGGCGGCCCCGCCGGGTGGGCCAGAGCAGCACGTACGCGGCCGACAGCACCACGAAGGCCAGCCGGACGAAGCCGCGCGCCGAGTCGGAGGGGATCAGCAGCGTGCCGCCGTACAGCGCGGCCAGCGCGATCCAGCTCCACCACGGCACCAGCCGCTGCTGGCCGACCGCGTCCCAGAGCAGGGTGCCGAGCAGGATCGAGGCCGTGTAGTAGGTGTAGACGCTGGGGTCGAACAGGATCCGGGCGTCCGCGCCCAGCAGGACGACGGCCGGCCACCGGCCGCGCCACACCGCGATGCTGCCCAGCGCGAGGCCCAGGCCGAACTGCAGCGGCCGGTCCCACCACGGCGTGGTCGGGTCGGTCACCCCGAACCACCGCAGCGCCGAGGCCGGCTGGTTGGGGATGGTGAACTTGGCGGCCGCCACCGTGTCCAGGTCGCCCAGGTAGAACGGCAGCCAGGCGACGGCCACCAGCCCGGCGAACCACAGCGCCGTGCGCAGCCAGGCCGGCCTGGGCAGCGCCAGGATCAGCGGGGCGAAGGCCAGCGCCCAGGGCTTGGAGTCCACCGCCAGCGCCAGGTAGACGGCGACCTGGACAGCCCGGCCCCGGCTGAGCGCGTGCGCGGCGAGGGTGGTGAAGAAGAGCGCCAGCACGTCGTCCAGGTGTGCGAAGCGGACCGAGACCTCCACCCACATCGGGATGAACGCCAGCCCGGCGACCAGCAGCCGCTGCTGCAGCCGACGGTGGTTGGTGCCGGTGCCCAGGTAGTACCAGGCGGCGGTGCGGCCGACCAGGACGAGCATCACCAGGCCGAGCCCGGACATCGCGGCCTCGGCCACCAGCTGGCCGGTGTGCGCGGGGAACGGGCTGAAGAGCCGGGCGACGGCCAGGCTGACCGGACCGATCTGCAGTTCGGGGTGGTGGGCGTAGAGCGCGAGCCCGCCGTCGGTCTGGCCGCTGAAGAGCAGCTCCTCGCCCTGACGCAGGTAGTGCCAGGAGAAGCCGCCGCTGGGCTCGACCAGCAGGAACCAGAGGACCGTCCAGGCGACCAGCAGGACGTGGTGTCTGCGCACCGGAAGACCGGCGATCCGGCCGGTGGCGGCCTCGTAGTCGGTGGTGGACCGTGCCGACCGTGCTCCCCGCACCCCTCTACCTCTCCCGCGCCGAGCCCCCCTTCGGCCGGTCATCCTATGTGACCCGACGGAAGCGGCCGCGCCCCGCGGGTGTCCGTGGCAGGACACCCGCGGGGCGCGGCCGTCGGCCGGGCCGGGCGGTCCCGGCGGTGCCGGGGCCCGGTGGGCCGGATGCCCGGGCTCGGCCCGGGCCGGGATCAGCCCTGCTGGGCGGCCTTGCGGCGGCGGAGCAGCACGAGGGTGCCGGCGCCGACCGCGAGGACGGCGCCACCGGCGATGGCGATGCCGGTGGTGTCGTCACCGCCACCGGTCTGGGCCAGTGCCTTGTCGGCGTTGTCGGCCGCGTTCTTGGCCTTGGCGACGGCGGCCGGGGTGAGCTTCGGCGGCGTCACGGTCGGCACGGTCACCGGGAAGTCGATCGGCTCCTGGGCGCCGGTGCCGCCGGTGGACGGGGCGGAGGTGGTCGCACCGGTCGGCTGCGCGCTCGCCGAGGACGACGGGCTGGTCGACGCCGACGGGCTGGTCGACGCCGAGGTGGTGGCGGTGGGCGTCGCCGTGGCGGTCGCGGTGGGCGTCGCCGTGGCGGTCGCGGTGGGCGTGGCCGTGGCGGTCGCGGTGGGCGTGGCCGTGGCGGTTGTGGTGGGCGTCGCGGTGGCGGTGGCCGAGGGCGAGTGGCTGGGCGAGTGGCTCGGCGACTGGCTCGGCGTGTGGCTGGGCGACGGGCTGCCGGTCGGCTTGCCGGTGGTCTGGCTGGCGGTCGGGCTCGGCTTGCCGCCCCCGGCCTTGATGGTGAAGCCGGCGCCGGTGATGCCGTCGCAGCTGAAGTGGCCGTTGCCGACGGGCTCGTGGGACTGGTCGTCGAGCTGCTCGGAGAAGACGACCGGCACCACGCCGGCCTTGCCGAGCGGGGCGTCCTTGGTGAACGAGGCGCGGACCTTGATGGAGACGTCCTTGCCGCGGTTCACCGCGAGCATCGCGTCGTCGGAGTCGGCCCCGCCGAGCAGGATGAGCACCGCGTCGTCGTCGGAGTCCCCGCCGCCGGGGGCGACCGAGCCGGGCAGCCAGGCGCCGCCGGGCAGCTGGTACTCGACCTTGAGGTCGCCGGCCTCCAGGCTGCCCGCGCGGTTCTTGAACTTGAGCAGCGGGTAGAACACGAAGTCGTGCCGGGTCGAGTTGTCGATCCGGAAGGTGAACTCCCGGGCGTCGCCGCCCGCGATGAAGGTGTCCGGCACCCCGCGCACGGAGAGGTCCAGGCTCTGGCGCGAGGACTTATCGGCCTGCGGTGCCGCGGTGGCGGACGGGGAGCCGGTGGTGCCGACGGCGACGGCGCCCTGGGCACCGGCCAGCACCATCGAAGAGGCGAGGGCGGCGGCGCCGGCGAGGGCGAAGCTGCGACGTATGGACATGGGCAAGGAAGACCTCACGGATGAGTCCGGGCGTGGCCCGGGAGCGCGGAAGGACTGGGTTGTCCGAACTGTGGTCCCCCCACGAAGCTGAAAGTCCGACGGAGACTACCGAAAGATCCAGCCAGATCGTAAGGCGGGTGCCACCCTTCGTGCACCACCCTGACCGGATACTGTCCGATTGGCCCAACTCCGTCACTCGGTAAGGCTTTTGTGCCATACCGTCAGATGACCGCAGGGTGACCGGTACACGTCCGGAACACCGCGTCCGACGGCGCCGCACTGGCGGGAAACCGCCGTCGGGCGGCCATGCTCCCACGGACCGCCGCCGAGGCCGGCCGGCCGGGCCTCCCCGCCCTCGTCGGAGAGGGCCGGCCGGTGGGTGGGCGTCAGCCCGCGAAGAAGGACTTGGCGGCGACCAGCGCCCGCTCGTCGTTCAGCACGTCGCCCGGCCGGGTGCCGTTGCCGAGCAGCGCGCCGCCCCAGCGCATGCCCATGTAGTCGGCGCAGAGCCGCAGGGTGGCGATCAGCGGGTCCGCCTTGTCCGGCTCGGTGGCCAGGGCGGTGACGGCCCAGATGGTGCCGCCGGAGAGCCGGGCGCGGAAGTCCGCCCCGGGCGCCCGCAGCCAGGCGGACCAGTGGTCGAGGTAGAGCTTGGCGCTGGTCGGCAGCGAGTACCAGTACACCGGGGCGACGAAGACCAGGTCGGTCGCGGCCAGGGTGGCGTCCAACAGGGTGCGTTCGTGGCCGGCCGGCTCGGGGAAGCCGCCGTCCTCACTGTGCCGGCGGTCCTCGAAGGGGGGCAGCGGGTGCTCGCTCAGCCGCAGCCACCGCTGCTCGGCACCGGGCGGCAGACTCGCCCCCGCGGCCAGCCGGGCCAGCTGTTCGGAGTTGCCGTCCGGGCGCGAACTGGCGTTCAGGAAGAGGAACGAACGCGGCGCAGCGGCGCCGGCGGTGTGCTCGGACATCAGGACCCCCGTGCGGATGGCGACAGAAGGCCCGAGCGTACGACAGCCCTCCGACGGGCCCGGCGGCGACTACTCCGGCAGGCCCGCCCGGCGGCGGGCGACGGCCGCGACGGCCGCCCAGTCCTTCTCGCCGTCACCGTGCGCCAGGGCGTCGAGGAAGGCGTCCCGCAGCACGCTGCCGAAGGGCAGCGGCACGTGCGCCGCGGCGCCGGCGGTCAACGCGAGATCGACGTCCTTGAGACCCAGCGGCAGCTTGAAACCGGCCGGTTCGTACCGGCGCTCGGCGACCATCGCCCCGTAACCGGAGTAGACCGGCCCGGGGAAGAGCGTGGCGGTGAGCATCTCGACCAGATCGGTCGGGCGGACGCCGTTGGCCTCGGCCAGGCTGCACGCCTCGGCCATCGACTCGATCGCGCAGGCCAGCAGGAAGTTGGCGCTGATCTTGGCGGTGTTGGCCTGGCGCGGGTGCTCGCCGAAGTGCCACGTCCGCCGCCCCATCGCGGCGAGCAGCGGTTCGGCCAGGGCGAGCGCCTCCGGGGCCCCGGCGGCCAGGATGTTCAGCTCGCCGGCCGCCGCCACGGGGGGCCGGCCGAGGACCGGCGCGGCGACGTAGCCGATGCCGTGCTCGGCGTGCAGGGCCTCGGCCCGCTCCGCGAGCGCCACCGAGACCGTGGCCATGTTGACGTGCAGGGTGGCCCGGGCGCCGGCCAGCAGGGCCGGATCGAGCAGCAGCCGCTCGAACGCGGCGTCGTCGGCGAGCATGGAGACCACCGCCTCGGCGGCGAACGCACCGGTCGGCCCGTCGGCCGCCTCGGCGCCCCGGTCGACCAGCGCGGCCACCGGCCCGGGCGAGCGGTTCCAGACCCGCACCCGGTACCCGGCCCGCAGCAGGCTGGCGGCCATGCCCTGCCCCATCGCGCCGAGCCCCACGAAGCCGACCGTCGTCACTGCCATCGCCCACTCCCGTCGTCGCCGCCCGGCGGACCGCGCCACGGACCGCCGGGCCGGAGCCACCGGTACGGCGAACCGGGCACGTCGAAGCGGGCGGGCCGGTCCGACGGAGCCGTCGGACCACGATCCATGCCGCCCCGACTGTACGTCAGCCCGCCGCCCCGGCCGTGCTCAGGCGCACGCGTGCTCCGGCAGCCGGGCCCGGCCCGACTCCAGTTCGGCGACGACCCGGTGGCGCAGCAGTTCGTACTGGGCCTGGAGCCGGCCCGGGCGCTGCGGGCGGGCGACCGGCCGGCCGGGGCCGACCCGCTCGTCGGGGCCGAACTGCTCGCGGGTGAGGTCGATCTCGAAGCCGGTCGCGAACCGGTTCCACCAGTGCAGGTCCGTCCGGACACCGCCGACGTGCACCTCGCCCATCATGAGCTCGCCGCCGAGCAGGTCGTGCAGGACCATCGCGGTGACCCCGCACTGGCCGCGGGCGGGATTGTCGGGATGCCAGTGGGCCAGGTCCTCGGGCGCACAGGTGTCGACACCCCAGGAGGAGCGGATCGCACGTTCGATGTCGTTGAGGGTCCACGCCGTCATAGCGGGAAGCCTGCCACGCCCCACTGACAGCGGCACAGGCTTTTCAGTGGGCCACCCCGTGTTCTGCGGTGACCTTCTCGATCTTCACCCGTACGAGCAGCTCGCCGGGGACGCCGTTACGGGCGCCGTACTGCTCGGCGAGTTCCTCGCCCATGTACCGGGCGGCGATCCGGGTGGCCCAGTCGCGCACCTCGGGCAGATCGTCGCTCAGCCGGGCGGTGCCCTGGACGAGGGCGTAGGAGAAGGGCGGCCGGTCGTCGTCCACGCAGAGCATCACCCGGCCGTCGCGGGCCAGCGTGCGGCCCTTCACCGTGCCGGCGCCGGTGTTGAACACGATCTCGTCGCCGTCCAGCAGGAACCAGACCGGCGCGACGTGCGGGCGGCCGTCGGCCCGGGTGGTGGCGATCTTGGCGGTACGGGTGCCGGCGGCGAGGAAGGCGCGCCACTCGGTCTCGGTCATGTGAGGCATGCGCCCATCCTGGCCGCTGCGGCGCTCCGGCGCACCGGGTTCCCGGGGTGACCGGGCTCCCGGGGTGACCGGGTGACCGGGGCGGATGCGCTGGGCGCGGGCGGGCGGGCGGCGGCGCAGCGGCGGGCAGCGGCGCGCGGGCATGCCGGCGCACCGGAGCGGTCGGGGGTCCGCTCCGGTGCACCGCGTCGCGTCGCGTCGGGCGCCCGCGCGCCCGCCGGGCGCTACTTGCCGAGCGCCGCGACGCCCGCCTGGGCGAACTGCTCGTCCAGGTCGCCGCTGGGCGCGCCCGCGACGCCGATGCCCGCGATCGGCGCGCCCTTGGCCTGCACCGGGGCGCCGCCGGCCAGGAACAGCGTGCCCGGGATGTCCTTGAGGTTCGGCGCCTGCGCCAGCCGCTTGGCCAGCTCGGAGGTCGGCGCGTTCCAGGAGACCGCCGTGAACGCCTTGCGCTCGGCGGACTCCGGCGACTGCGGGCCGGCGCCGTCACCCTTGAGCAGCACCCGGGTGATGCCGTCGCGGTCCACCACCGCGACCGTGACGTGCTGGCCGGCCTTGGTGGCCGCGTCCAGGGTGGCCTGGGCGGCCTTGGTGGCGGCCTCGATGGTCAGGCCGGTGGTCTGGGTGAGGTTCTTGTTCTGGGTGTCGGCCTTCACCGCGGCGGCGGCGGCCGGGGCCTCGGTGGTGTCCGCACTGGCCGAGACGGCGCCGACGGTGGCGGCGGCCAGCGCGGCGGCGGCGACGGTACCGGTCAGCACACGGGTACGCAGGGAGGTCTTCTTCATGGTCGGGCTCCTCGTCGGATCGGTCGGTGCCACGGCCGGGATCTGGGGGCCAGGTCGGGCTCGGCGGCTTCGGTACCGATCCTCCGGCCGCCGGGCCCCGGGCACATCGACGGTCCGGCGGCCGCTCGCGCGCAGGATGGAGGACGGTCCCGTCAACCGATCGGCTGATGCGCGGCCCGGTCGGACGGGTCACCATCGAGGGATCGGACCAGGTCAGCGTGGTGGGCCGGAGTGCCGACCGCAGAGAGCCGCCCGCAGAGGGGCGACCGCAGAGTGGAAGGAGCCGCCCCGTGCCGCAGGACCGTCCCGCCGGCGGCGAACCGGCCACCGGTGCCACCGCCCCGGCCCCCGCGGGCCCGGCGGCAGCCCCCGACCCGGCGGTCCCGCCCGGACCGGCGAGCCCGCCCGCCCCGGCGGACCTTTCCGGCCCGGCGAACCTTTCCGGCCCCGGGGCCGACAATCCGGACGACGGCCGGCTGGCCGTCCTGCTCGACTCCGCCTTCCTGCTGCTGCTCGCCACCTCGCTCGGCCGCTACCTCAGCCACCACCCCGGCAACCCCCGCATCCCCTGGGTGATCGGCCTCGGCCTCGCCCTGGCCGTCGCCCAGCCGGTCGGCTCCTGGCTGGCCCACCGCCGCCCGCCCGCCCCCGGGCGCCGGCGCAGGCTCTGGCCGCTGGCCCTGGTGGTCGCCCTCTGGGTCGTCCTGGTACTGGTCGCGCCGAGCTTCGCCTGGTGCGCCGTCCCGCTGGTCTACACCGCCCTGCGCACGCTGCCCGCCCGGGCGGCGATCCCGCTGGTGGCCGCGCTCACCCTGCTGGTGGTGATCGGCGAGGTCCGGCTCCCGGGCGGGGTGGACGCCAACCTGGTGCTGCTGCCGCCGGCCGTGGCGGCGCTCGCCACCGCCGTCTTCCTGTACATGGAACGGCAGGCCGAGCGGCAGCGGGCGCTGATCGCGGACCTCGTCCGCACCCGGCGCGAACTCGCCGCCACCGAGCGCCGGGAGGGCACCCTGGCCGAGCGCGAACGGCTGGCCATGGAGATCCACGACACCCTGGCGCAGGGGCTCTCCAGCCAGCAGATGCTGCTGCAGGCCGCCGACCGCACCTGGGAGGCCGATCCGGCGACCGCCCGCGCCCATGTCCGGACCGCCGCCGAGGTGGCGGCCCGCAACCTCGCCGAGGCCCGCCGCTTCGTCCACGACCTCGCGCCCGCCGAGCTCGCCGACGGGCGCACCCTCGACCAGGCGCTGCGCTCGCTCGCCGAGCGGGAGTCCGCCGAGAGCGGGCTGCCGGTCCGGTTCCACCTGGACGGCGCCCCGGTGCCACTGCCCGCCGCCGCGCAGTCCGCGCTGCTGCGGATCGCCCAGGGCGCGCTGGCCAACGTCCGGGAGCACGCCGGGGCCTCGGCCGCCGCGCTGACCCTGTCCTTCCTCGGCGACCAGGCCGTCCTGGACGTCGCCGACGACGGCCGGGGGTTCCGGCCCGCCCGGCCGGGCGGCGGCTCCGGCGCGCCGGAGCCCGGCAGCGGCGGGCGCGGGCACGGTCTGCCAGCGATGCGGGCGCGGCTGCGCCAGCTCGGTGGCACGCTGACCGTCGAGAGCACCCCCGGCGAGGGCACCGTCGTCTCCGCCGCGATCCCGCTGGAGCCACGACGAACCCCCCTGGAGCCCCGATGAGCACCGCCCCGTCGACCCCGCCGGTGCGGCTGCTGGTCTGCGACGACCACGCCGTGGTCCGGGCCGGCCTGCTGGCGCTGCTGGCCAGCGCCGGTGACATCGAGGTGGTCGGCGAGGCGAGCACCGGCGAGGAGGCGGTCGCCCTGGCCGGTGCGCTGGCGCCGCAGGTCGTGCTGATGGACCTCCAGCTCGGCGAGGGCATCGACGGCGTCGAGGCCACCCGGCGGATCACCGCCGCACCGGGCGCGCCGCACGTCCTGGTCCTCACCACCTACGACACCGACGCCGACATCACCCGGGCGATCGGGGCGGGCGCCACCGGCTACCTGCTGAAGGCCGAGCGGCCCGAGGAGCTGTTCGCGGCGGTGCACGCGGCCGCGCGCGGCCGGACCGTGCTGTCACCGCCGGTCGCCACCCGGGTGATGGCTCAGATGCGGGCCCCCGTACCGCAGTTGACCGAACGTGAGCAGGAGATCCTGGCCCAGCTCGGACAGGGGCTCGGCAACCGGGAGATCGCCCGGGCGCTGTTCATCAGCGAAGCCACCGTGAAGACCCATCTGGGCCGGATCTACGACAAGTTGGGCGTGGACAACAGGGCCGGCGCGGTGGCCGTGGCCAAGGAGCGCCGGCTGCTGCGCTGAGCGTCCGTCCGGTGCCGCTGCGTGCCCGTCCCGCCCCGGAGTGTCGGATTCCGCGCCCCCGGGAGCCTCGCCCCCGAGTGTCGGATTCCGGGCCCCCGGGAGCCTCGCCCCGGATCCGCCGTTCGCCCGGACGGGTGAGGCCGGAGACCTGTGGCCACCCTCCTCCGACACCGTTTCCTCACGCACCCGGAGCACCCGCGCCGGAGTCGGCACGCCCCGGCACCCGGCCGCTGACGGCGCGCCGCCCGCCTGCGTCCCACCCTCGGGCCGCCCTCGGCCCGCCCTCGGGCCGCCCGAACACGCCCGCCGGAATGTGGATGTTTCGTGGAACTCTCTATTGACAAACCAACCACTCGGTTTGTTAGCGTGGAGATCAACGACGCCTCCGGTGGTGGGGCCTCGCCGGGGTCTGTGCGAACCATCCTCGCCGGAGGGTGGCTGCCAGGGGGGTGCGGCGGGGGACCGGAGAGTCGGGGGGTACGGCGCGCCGATGCCGTGTGCGGAGAAGGCGCGGAGCGAGTCCGGGGGGACTCGCTCCGCGCCTTCTCAACACCCACCGGCCCAGGTCAGCCCAGGGCGCTCCAGAACGGACAGCGGATCTCCGGCAGTGCCGCCGATCCGCCTACCGCGTAAGGGCCTTCGGGACCGCCGGGCGCGCCCCGCACCGGCTCCGAACGGGCCACCCCCGGCGAGGTCGCGGTCAGCCGGGCCTCGCCCAGGGCACCGAACTCCAGCGCCAGCCGGTAGCCGTCCGGCGTGACCGCGGCGACTCCGGGCAACTCGCGACAGGCGTTCACCGAGGTGATGGTCCAGCCGCGCCGCCGCCACCCCGCCTCCACCATGGCCGGTAACTCGCCCCGCCGGGCGCCCGAGATGATCGTGACGATGTCCCGGCCGCGGCCGACGTACCACTGGACGCCGCCGTCGGCCGGTCCGGAGCCCGGCGGCGGCAGCCGCGCACCCGCACGGGGTGCGGCGCACCGCCAGGACAGCGCCGGCCGGACGGCGTCCAGCGTCCGCTGCAGCAGCCACTCACAGCGTTCGCCGGCGGCCACCTGGTCCACGACCGTCCGCGCGGGCCGCGCGAACGGCCCGGCGGGCTCCGGGCACCGGGGACCGGCCGGGTTCTCGACGTTCACTTCGGTTCCACCTGACTGCACCGGGCCCTCCGCGCTTCTCCCGGTGCTCGGCCCGGGAAGGGATTGCGTCACTCCGTGGACGGCGCGCCGAACCGGCACAGTTCCCCGCCCCGCCCGACACGCCGGACCGGCCCGGTCGACCGCCCCGCCCGGCCGCGCCGAACCGACACCGGACACCTCGTGGTCTTCGAGCACTCCGAGGCCTTCACCCCCACGGTCCGCACCTTCCTCGCCGCCGCGCGACCTGGCAGTGACCTGCGTCACATTCACGGCCGCCCTCGTCACATTCCCGGCGGCCGATCCGCTCAGAGGGTGTCGCGAACGAACGCCACCCCTCACAGACAGGAGGCAGCCGCAGATGAAGCTCACCATCCTCGCCGCCACCGGCGGCATCGGACGACACCTGCTCACCCAGGCCGTCGCGGCCGGCCACGACGTCACCGTCGTGGTCCGCACCCCGGCCAGGCTGGCCGACCCGGCCGGGAGCGGCCGCGCCCCGGCCGGCGTCCGGGTCGTCCGCGCCGATCTGGCCGTCGCCGACCCGGCCGAACTGCAGTCCGCGGTCGCCGGCTCGGACGCCGTCCTCTCCGGCCTCGGCGCCCGCTCCAGCGCCGAGGCCGGTGTCGCCTGGCGCGGCACCCGGGCGGTCATCACCGCGATGCGCGAGGTGGGCGCCCGGCGCCTGATCGTGGTCAGCGCGGCCCCGATCGGCGCCGTCCCCTCCCCCGCCCGCCCGCGGCCGCCCCGGCACGACCCGGGCGACGGCTTCTTCATGCGCCACCTCGCCGCCCCGCTCACCCGGGCGGCCCTGCGCACGCACTACGCCGACCTGGCCCGGATGGAGGACGAGATCCGCGCCGGCGGGCTGGACTGGACGATCGTCCGCCCGCCCCGGCTCACCGACCGGCCGCTCACCCGGGACTACCGGACGGCGTACGGGCGCAACCTCCGCCGCGGCCTGTCGGTCGCCCGCGCCGATGTCGCCCACTGCATGCTCGGCCTGGTCGACCGGCCCGATTCGGTCCACCGGACCGTCGGCATCGCCGACTGACCGGGGCCCCACCCCTGTTCCCGACCCATCGTCAGACCCCCGGCCGAACTCCGCCGACCGCTCCGGCCGGCGGGGCCCACGACGGATTGCGACGGCGCGCCCGATGAACGACAACGACTCCCTGGCCCGGCGGTTCGAGCAGCACCGCCCCCATCTGCGGTCGGTGGCCTACCGGATGCTCGGCTCCCTGAGCGAGGCCGAGGACGCCGTCCAGGAGACCTGGTTCCGGCTCAGCCGCTCCGATGCCTCCCGCGTCGACAACCTGCCCGGCTGGCTGACCACCGTCGTCGGCCGGGTCTGCCTGGACCTGCTCCGCTCCCGCACCGCCCGGCGCGAGGCCCCGCTGGACACCCATGTGCCCGACCCGGTGATCACTCGCGCGGACACCGCCGACCCCGAACAGGCCGCGCTGCTGGCCGACTCGGTGGGCCTGGCCATGCTGGTGGTGCTGGACACCCTGCCGCCGGCCGAACGGCTCGCCTTCGTCCTGCACGACATGTTCGCGGTGCCGTTCGAGGAGCTCGCCCCGATCGTCGACCGCACCCCGGCCGCCACCCGCCAGCTCGCCAGCCGGGCCCGCCGCCGGGTCCGGGGCGCGGCCGCCCCGGAGACCGACCTCACCCGCCAGCGGGTCGTCGTCGACGCCTTCCTCGCGGCCTCCCGCAGCGGTGACTTCGACGCCCTGGTCGCCCTGCTCGACCCGGACGTCACCCTGCGCGCCGACGTCGGCGCCACCGGGGCCGGCGGCTTCCCCGGCATCCAGCACCTCGTCCACGGCGCGCCCGCCGTCGCCCGGCAGGCGCTGCTCTTCCGCGGCCTGGCACCCTTCGCCCGCCCGGCCCTGATCAACGGCGCGCTCGGCCTGGTCACCGCCCCCGACGGGCGGCTCTTCTCCGTCCTGGCGCTGACCGTCGTGAACGACCGCATCACCGAGATCAACCTGCTCGCCGACCCCGACCGCCTTCGCGACCTCCCCGTCCCGCCGCTCTGAGCGGGGCCGTCGGAGGAAGAGCAGGAGCAGGAGCAGCAGCTGGACAAGCAGCAGCACACTTCACCGTCGCCCGCAAGACCCGTGACAGAACGTCCGATAATCGATCCTGCCGGGAACAGGAACTGATCGGTCGTCAGTTCACGGAGAGAGCGGGCCCACGCGTACCGCCAGCCCCGTTCGACCCGAATGAACGACCAGGAGACGATCGTGCGCATACTCTTCACCGGCCCGGCCGCGCCCAGCCACCTCTTCCCGATGGTGCCGACCGCGCAGGCCCTGCGCGCAGCCGGACACGAGGTCCTGTTCGCCAGCCCGAAGCCGATGGACCAGCTCCGGCAGGCCGGCTTCCCGATAGCCGAGATCGGCGACGGCCGGCCACTCCGGGAGGCCTTCGAGGAGGCCACCGGCGAGGAGGCCCGGTACTCCAGGCCGGACCTGGACCAGGACCAGATCTTCGACATGGCGGCCGCCGCCTTCGCCCACGCCTCCCGCTCCACCGTGGACGACCTGCTCGCCGTCGCCGGCGCGTGGGAGCCCGACCTGCTGATCCACGACTCCTGCCTGGCCTCCGCCCAGCTGGTCGCGGCCAAGCTCAAGATCCCGGCGGCGCTCCAGAACTTCGGCCTCACCTCCGGCCTCGACCTGGCCGGTCGGCTGGCCACCCACTTCACCGATGTCTACGAGGCGCACGGCGTGGCCGGCCCCGCCGAGACCACCCCGCTGGACATCGTCCCGGCCTCGCTCGGCGGCGACGGGGGCGGCCTGCGGATGCGCTACCTCCCCTACAACGGCGGCGGTGTCGTCCCCGGCGACCTGCTGCGCCGCGGCACCCGGCCGCGGGTCGCCGTCACCCTGGGCACCGTGGTCGCCGAGATGGACGGCGTGCACGCCATCAGCCGGCTGATCGAGGCCGCCGCCGGGGTCGACGCCGAGTTCCTGCTCGCCGTCGGCGAGGCCGACCTCAGCCACCTCGGTCCGCTCCCGGCCAACGTCCGCCCGCTGCCCTGGGTCCCGCTCGCGGAGCTGCTGCGCGTCTGCGACGCCGTGGTCCACCACGGCGGCTCCGGCAGCACGCTCACCGGTCTGCAGGCCGGCGTGCCCCAGCTGCTCCTCCCCCAGGGCGCCGACAACTTCGCCGTCGCCGACATCCTCACCGCCACCGGGGCCGCCCTGCGCTCGGCCTCGGCCGACGTCGACACCGCCCTGCTCACCCGCCTCGTCGAGGAGCCGGCGCTGCGCGAGGCCGCCGCCCGCCTCCGGGCCGACAACGAGGCCCTCCCCACCCCGGCCGCCCTCGTCCCCGACATCGAGGCCCTCGCCGCCGCCCCGCGCTGACCCGGCCCACCCCGCGGGGACGCCGCAGCCGCAGGTCGGGTGACCTGCGGCTGCGGCGTCCCCGGGCGTCCGCGGAGGTCCCGCCGTACCGGGCGTCCGCTCGGGCCGACCACTCGCCGCCGCCCCGCTCAGGCCGCCCGTTCCCCGGCCCGCAGCGCGACCCGGGCCGGGAGCCAGGTGCCCACCGCGGCGAGCGCGGCCGCGCCGGCGACGACGATCACGAGCTGCCCCACCGGCACGGCGACTCCGGCCGTCCCCCGGGTGATGCCCCGGGCGTAGGTGGTGAGCACCGCGAAGGCGATCCCGAGTCCGAGCACGGTGGCGATCACGACGGAGGCCGCGGTCTCCCAGCCGAGCATCCGGCGGACCTGGCGGCGGGTGGTCCCGATCAGCCGCAGCGCGGTGAACTCCTGGCGGCGGTCGGTGATGCTCATCGCGAGGGTGTTGAGGACGGCGATCGCCACGAAGGCGATGATCAGGCCGAGCGTGACGTAGCCGATCTGGGCGCTCACCCGGTTGCCCGCGGACTGCGCGGCGGCGCGGTCCAGGACGCCGGTGCCGGGCTCGGCCCGCAGCGCCGAGGCCAGCGCCTCCCGGGAGACCCCCTCCCCCCGGACCAGCAGGTTGTCGTCGAGCGGGACGTCGACGTGCGCGGCGACCGGGCCGTGCGCCAGCGTCAGGTCGCCGAAGCCCAGGCCCCGGGCGTACAGGGCGACGACGGTGACCTCGGCCGGGGTGCCGTCGGCGAGGGTGAGCCGGACCCGCTGGCCGAGCCGGTAGCCCAGCCCGTCCGCGGCCGCCGCCGTGCCGTCCGCCAGCGCGCCGAGATCGCCCGCGGTCACCGCGAGGTCCAGGGTGTCGGTCAGCCGCTCGGGCGTGACCGCCTGCACGCTGCGCCTGGTCAGGCCGTCGCGGACCTGGGTGTGCAGCACCCGGGTCACCGTCCGCACGCCGGGGACGGCGGCGACCGAGGCGGCGGCGGAGGCGGGGACGCGCGGCCCGACCACGAAGTCGGCGACGCTGCCGCGGTCGCGCTGCGCACCCGCAGCGCCGTCCACGGTGGTCTGGGTGAACAGGATGGTGCAGGCCATCGCGACCAGCAGGGTCAGCGGCGTGACCACCGAGGCCAGCCGGTGCGCGGCGGCCCGCAGGTTGTGGGCGGCGAGGTAGCCGCCGACCCGGGAAGCCCGCAGCGGCAGGCCCAGCACCGCGACCCCGGCCCGGGCCGCCAGCGGGCCGAGCAGGGACAGCGCCGTGCACCAGAGCAGGACGGCGACGAAGCAGGCCGGGGTGGAGGCCTGGTCCGAGTGCAGCACGGTGAGCACGGCGGTGAGCACGACGGAGCCCGCGGCCGCGACGACGCCGAGGACGATCCGCGCCCAGCCCGGCCGGGGCGGCTTGATCTCGGCCTCGCCGAGGGCCTCCACCGGCTTGATCGCGGTGGCCCGCCGGGCCGAGATCCGGGCGGCGCCCCAGCCGGCCAGCAGGGTGGCGCCGGCGGCGGCGATCGCGGGGAACGGAGAGAGCACCACGGGGAGGTTCGCGGGGATCACGTCCAGGGCGACGAACCGGTCCCGGAGCCAACTGCCCAGCGGCAGGCCGGCGGCGGCGCCCAGCACCCCGGCGGCCAGCCCCACCGCGAGCGCCTCGCCGCCGATCATTTTGCGGACCTGTCGACCGGTCGCGGCGACGGCGCGCAGCACCGCGATCTCGCGCTGGCGCTGCTGGATCGAGAGGCCGAAGGTGCCGACCACGACCAGCAGGGCGACCAGCAGGGAGGTGCCGCCCAGCACACCGCCCATGCTGACCAGTCGGACCTGGGCGTTGGCGGCGTCGGGGAACTCCACCGGTCCGCGGTCGTCGCCGGTCCGGGCGAGGGCGACCGGGGCGACCTGCGTACCGGTGACGGCGGTGGCGGTAGTGCTACCGGCCTGGGTGCTCCGGAGCAGGGCCGCGACGTCGGTGGCGGCCGACGGCGCCGCCGGGAACACGCCGATCGCACTGAACAGGCCGTCGTGGCCGGCCAGCTGCCGGGCCCGCTCGGGGGCGAAGAACACCCCGGCCTGGGCGTCGAAGACCTGGGCGGTGACGCCGACGACCCGCACGGTCAGCGTCTCCCCGGCGGTGCGGGCCCGCACGGTGGAGCCGACGGCGAGGTGGGTCCGGGCGGCCGTGCCGGCGTCCAGCACGACCTCGTCGGCGGCCGACGGCGCGGCCCCCGAGGCCAGGGTCAGGCCGGCCAGCGGCGCGGACTCCCAGCCGTGGCCCCAGGAGTTCGCCGTGGGGCCGCCGGGCAGCAGCACCGGGAACGTCACCTCGGTGCTGACGGACCGCACCGAGGGCAGCGCCGCGATCCGGTCGGCGAGCGCGGCGGGCACCCAGGCCCGGCCGGCGATCGGCTTGGCCTTCTCCTTGACCTTCCCCTTGCCCTTGTTCTGGACCTGGTGGACGTTCTGGTCCCCGGCGACCACGATCGGCGCGGCCGCGTAGCGCTCCGGCCGGACGCCGCCGAGCAGCCCGGTGGCCAGCAGCGTCCCGCAGCCGCAGACCAGCGCGGCGGCGCAGAACAGGGCGACGAAGGCCCCGGCGAATCCGGCCTTGCGGTGCCGGAGGGTGGCTACGGCGAAGCTGAACATCATCGGTTCCACGCTCCCAGGCGGATCATGCGGTCGGCGACCTTGGCGGCGGTCGGCGCGGACATCGTGTCGGCGACCCGGCCGTCGGCCAGGAAGAGCACCTCGTCGGCGTAGGAGGCGGCGACCGGGTCGTGGGTGACCATGACGATGGTCTGGCCGAGCTCCTCGACGGTCTGCCGGAGCAGGGTCAGGACTTCGCGGGCGGTCATGGTGTCCAGGGCGCCGGTGGGCTCGTCGGCGAAGAGCACCTCGGGGTCCGAGATCAGCGCCCGGGCGATGGCGACGCGCTGCTGCTGGCCGCCGGAGAGCTGGCCCGGGCGGTGTCCGGTCCGCTCCCGCAGCCCCACCCGCCCGACCAGCGCGGCCAGCCTGGCGGCGTCGGCACGGCGGCCCGCCAGGCGCAGCGGCAGCGTGATGTTCTGCTCGACGGTCAGCGACGGCACGAGGTTGAACGACTGGAACACGAACCCCGCGCGCTCCCGGCGCAGTTCGGTCAGCTTGGTCTCGCTGAGCCGCGACAGGTCGGTGTCCCCCAGCCGGACCGTCCCGGAGCTCGGCCGGTCCAGCCCGGCCGCGCAGTGCAGGAACGTGCTCTTGCCCGAACCGGAGGGCCCCATCACCGCGGTGAAGCCGCCCTTGGGCAGCCGCACCGTCACCTCGCGCAGCGCGGCGACCGCCCCCCGCCCCTTGCCGTACACCTTGCTCACAGCTTCCAACGTGATCGCTTCGCTCATGCCTCCAGCCTGCCGAGCCGCGAACTCCCGGCCCAGGGACCGGATCACGAGCGACCCGTGACATCGTCACGGGTAGGGTCGTCGCATGATCAGACTCCTGCTGGCGGAGGACCAGCACGTGGTGCGCGGCGCGCTGGTGGCACTGCTGGAGCTGGAGCCCGACCTGGAGGTCGTCGCCCAGGCCGGCTCGGCCGACGACGTGGTGCCGCGCGCCCTCGTCGCCCTGCCCGACGTCGCGGTGCTCGACATCGAGATGCCCGGGCGCACCGACGGTCTCCAGGCAGCCGCGGCACTGAAGGAGAAGGTGCCGACCTGCCGAACCCTGATGCTCACTTCGAACGGCCGCCCCGGACTGCTCCGCCGCGCCCTGGACGCCAAGGTCGACGGCTTCCTGCTGAAGACCGCCCCGCCGGAGGAGCTGGTGGCGGCGATCCGGCAGGTGGCCGGCGGCGGCCGGGTGCTCGACCGGGGGCTCGCCGTCGCGGCCTGGGACCTCGCGGACAACCCGCTGACCCCGCGGGAGAACGACGTGCTGCGGGAGCTGGCCGAGGGCGCCGAGCCCCCGGAGATCGCGGCGCGGCTGCACCTGTCGACGGGGACGGTCCGCAATGTGCTGACGGCGGTCGTCGGCAAGCTCAACGCCCGCAACCGGACCGACGCGGTACGCATCGCGCGTGAGGCGGGCTGGCTGTAGCCGCCGCGCCCGCCCGCCCCCGGCGCTCCGGGCGTCAGCCCGCGGTGACCGCCCCACGCAGCACCGGCCTCAGCCCGCGGGCACCTCGGCGCGCAGCAGGTACCAGCCGTCGTCCGGACCGGCCGCCAGGGTGCCGCCGATCGCGGCGAGGCGGACGGTCAGCCCGCCGATCCCGGAGCCGGGCGCGCTGACGCCGTCCGGCGCCCCGTCGTTCTCCACCTCCAGCCGCACCGCTTCCCCGGCCACCGAGGTGGCGATGCGCGCGTGGCGGGCGGCGCTGTGCCGCAGGATGTTGGTGACCGCCTCCCGGAGGACCACGCTCAGCACGGCGCCGGCCGCCGGCGGCACCGGGACGTCGTCGACCTCCACCGTGATCGCCGCCGCCTCCAGTACCCCGGCGGCCGAGGCGAGTTCGGCCTCGAAGGACAACCGGGGGCTGTCGCTCACCACCGTCCGCAGTTCGGTCTCGCCGCGTTCGGCCAGCCGGACGATGTCCCGCAGCTCGGCCCGGCCGCGGTCGGGGTCCGTGGCCGCCAGCCGCCGGGCCAGCTCGGCCTTGAGCAGGATCGCGGTCAGTCCGTGGCCGAGCAGGTCGTGCAGGTCACGGGCGGCGCGCAGGCGCTCGGTCACCACCGCGGCGCGGGTCAGCCCCGCCCCCGCCCGCTGGAGCTCCCGCACCAGCCGGGCCAGCCGCAGGACGCCGTAGACCACGACGCAGGTGATCAGGGCGTCGACGGCGGCGAGCAGCACGGGCACCGGCCCGCCGCCGGTGAGCACACCGCCGGCCACCGCCGCCGCGACGGCGAGGGCCGCGCCGGCCCGGAGCGGGAGGGCGAACAGCAGCGCACCCGCGAGGATGCCGACCGCGCCGATCCAGTTCCGCCCGGACCAGGGCAGCGGAGCGAGGGCGATCACCGCCGAGGCGAGCAGCACGAGCCGGGCGTGGCGCGGCGAGTCCCGGGTCGCGAAGCGGATCTGGAGCAGGCAGAAGACCAGCAGGCAGGGTGCCCCGAGCGCGAGCAGCGGCACCGGGACGAGCAGCACGGCCTTGACGAAGAAGGTGCCCAGGACGAGGAGGTACAGGCCGAGCACGGTCCGCAGCTCGGGCGGGTCGGCCGCCTCCGCCGGCGCGGGCGTGGCCGCGACCGCCGCCTCGACGGCGAAGCGCCCGTCCGGCTCCAGACCGGCCGTCAGCCGACCGCCGACCTCGCGGACCCGGTCGGCGAGGCCGTCGAGCAGATCGGCGCCGAGCGCGGCCGTCGGCACGCCGTCACTGACCACCCGCAGCACCACCTGCCCGGCCCGCTCCCCGGTGACGATCTCGCACCGCCGCGCGTCACCGACCCGCACCACCGCCGTGACCGCCTCACGCAGCACCGCCGCCAGCACCGTCCCGGCCGGCCCGAGCGGCTCCGAGTGCCCGACCCGCAGGTCCGCGGCGATGCCCGCGGACGCCAGCAGCGCCCGGGCGCTCGCCGCCTCGGGGGCCAGCGACAGGCTGCGCAGCTCCGCCGCCGTGGCCCGGGTCGCCGCCAAGGTCCGCCGCGCCGCGCCGATGAGGTCCGCCAGGACGCCCGGATCGTCCCGGAGCGCCAGATCGCGGACCTCCTTCAACCCCTCGGCGAGCCCGCTCCGCAGCCCGGTCGCGATCCGCAGCCGCTCGGCGGTCACCGCGGCCGCCGCCAGCGCGAGCCGGGCCGCGTGCACCCGCGCCGCGAACAGCGCGAGCGTGGTGACGGCGTACAGCATCACGCCGCCGATCGCGACGATGAGCGTCATGTCGACGGCGTCCCGCACACTGCCCGACCGCACCAGCTCGATCAGGGCCGCGGAGGCGCCGAACAGCGGCACCAGCACCCGGCGCCGTTCCAGCAGCAACGAGGCGGCCGGGAGACAGAGCAACCCGACCGACACCCCGAACCCCAGCACCGCGACATACCCGACGGCCAGCTCCACCGCCGTCCCGACCCCCGGCGGCACCACCCCCAGCACCCGCCGCACCGCCGACGAACTGTGCCGCAGCTGCACCACCACCAGCACGACGCACGCCACGACCACGGCCACCCCGGCCCCCGGCGCCCCCGGAACCCGCGCCAGCCCCTTCAACAGGTGCACCGAAGCCACCGCGGCAGCCGCCGCCCCCACCAGCCCCCGCGCCGGCCACCCCGCCCGCGCCCCCACATCCACCCCCGCCACCCGGCGCATGCTACGCGGAACCCGATCAAGCCGGCAGCTCTGGCCCCACCCCGAATCCGCCCCGAAAAACAGCGAAACCGCAGATCCGAAGACCTGCGGTTTCGCCATGAAGAGCGGGCGACGAGAATCGAACTCGCGCTATAAGCTTGGGAAGCTCATGTTCTACCATTAAACTACGCCCGCCTGATGAGCCGTCAGAGACCGCTCGATCTGCGCCCACTGTACCCCATCCGTGACGCCCGTTGCACAGGTGGCCCGGGGTCGTGGCGGAGCCGCCCGGGGCGGGGGTGGAGGCGTACTGTGTGGGCCGCGTGAGAGTGCTCCGGCGGGTGGGTTCCGGGGCGGCGAGCCATCCTGTGGAATGTCCGGAACATCCCCTAATGTGACGCTGTCCCGAAGGCTCGGCCGTTCGGGGTGCGATGAGTACGGGTGAGTACCGGGGTAAGGATGGGAAGGGGACCGATGGAGCAGCGCGCCGTCGTTCGTTGTGCCGAGGGGCACCTGTTCAGCACCACCACGTTCCCGATGCAGAACCTCGGGCCGGGCCGGCTGGGGCCCGGGCGGCTGATCCGCTGCCCGCAGTGCGGGCGGATGCGCAGTTCGGTGCTGGCCGACGTACGGGAGCTGTCCGCGCCGCAACTGGCCCGGGCGATGCGGCTGGAGGCCGCGGAGTTCCTCGCCTGAGGGCGGGTACCAGGACGGACGGGGCCCCGGACGATTCGTCCGGGGCCCCGTCGTGCACGTAACCTCGGAGCGTGCTGCTCTCTGACAAGGACATTCGGGCCGAGATCGACAAGGGCCGGGTCGTGATCGACCCGTTCGACCCCGCGATGATCCAGCCGTCCAGTATCGATGTGCGACTGGACCGCTTCTTCCGGGTGTTCGAGAACCACCGGTATCCCCACATCGATCCCTCCGAGGAGCAGCCGGACCTGACCCGGCTGGTCGAGCCGGAGGGCGACGACGCGTTCATCCTGCACCCCGGCGAGTTCGTGCTGGCGTCGACCTACGAGGTCATCTCGCTGCCGGACGACGTGGCCTCGCGGCTGGAGGGCAAGTCCAGCCTGGGCCGGCTCGGCCTGCTGACGCACTCCACGGCCGGCTTCATCGACCCCGGCTTCAGCGGGCACGTCACGCTGGAGCTGTCGAACGTCGCGACGCTGCCGATCAAGCTCTACCCGGGGATGAAGATCGGGCAGCTCTGCCTGTTCCGCCTCTCCTCGCCGTCGGAGCACCCGTACGGCTCGGCGCGGTACGGCTCGCGCTACCAGGGCCAGCGCGGCCCGACGCCGTCCCGGTCCTACCTGAACTTCCACCGCACGGACATCTGAGCCCGGACGGTCCCAAGCACACCGAGCGCACGCACAGCGGGCGGCCACCCCTCCGTCGGGGGGGGTGGCCGCCCGCGGCGTTCCCGGTGGTGCTCAGACCCGCTCGGGGCGGGTGACGGCGACCAGCTCGCTGCCGTCCTCGGAGAGCCGCAGCTCGGTGCGGAGCGCCGCCAGCTCGCCCAGGTGGTGCAGGTGGGTGCCGCCGCAGAAGATCTGCGCGGCGCCCTCGGGCAGCTCGCAGTGCCACTGGCGGCGGGCGGTCAGCTCGGGGCCGGGGACGTCGATGCGGACCGGCGCGTCGGCGGCGACCCAGGCGGCCAGCTGCCGGTTGACCGCCTCGGTGAGGTCGGGCAGGGCGTCGGCGAGGGCCGGGAACTCGTCGGTCGCCTCGGCGGTGAAGCCCTTCTTGCGCAGCGACTTGCCGAGCCGGTAGGTGTCGGTACTCGCCTCGGTGTCCATCACGGAGCTCGCCATCGCGAGGCTGTCGAAGTCCGGGTTGCCGAAGGCGTCGGCGCGGCCCGGGTCCTTGCGCCAGCGCGGCGCGAGGGCCGCGTTCAGGGCGAGCGCGAGCAGGTGGCAGCCGCTGTGCGAGGCGCAGAGGGCGGCGCGCCGGCCCGGGTCGACGGCGAGCGTCGCGGTCTTGCCGACGAGGCCGTCCGGGGCCCCCTCGACCACGTGCAGGACCAGCCAGGACCACTCCTCGTCACCGCGCCGGACCGGGATGTCGGCGCCGACCAGCGGCGCGCCGCCGTCCGGGCCCACCGCACCGGTCAGGCAGTCGACGACGGCCAGTTCGGTGCCGTCCACGGTCAGGGTGCCGAGGTCGGCCGGCTGGTCGGGCCAGGTGTGGTCGAGCGGGTGGAACGGCGTCGCCGCGGTGACGACCGCGTGGCGGCCGCCGTCCAGCGGGTGCACCGCGAGCACCGGGGACTCGCCGGTCACCGCCCCGGCCGGGAAGCTGACGTGGGTGGTGGGGAGGGTCATGCCTGGCTCCGTGCGCGTGAGGGTGGTGGACGTGAGGGTGGTGGAAGCGGAACGGGCCCCGCAGGCGGGGCCCGTCGACCATTCTCCCCCGGGCCCGCGCCGCGCCTTCCCCGGTTCCTCGGCCGGGAACGGACAGGCCGACCGGCCCCGGGACGGGCAGGCCGACCAGCCCCGGAGCGGACAGGCCGACCGGCCCAGGGGGACAGCCAGGGTGGACAGGAGACTGATCAGCCCAGGGTGGGCAGCTTGATCAGCACCAGCAGCGCCAGCAGCTGGAGCGCGGCGGCGCCGGCCGCCTTGCCCCACGGCAGGTCGTGCACCCGGCGGACCATCGTGGTCAGCAGGACGGCGCAGAACAGCCAGGTGGCCCAGCCGACGACCTGGACGACGAGGTTGTCGGACGGCAGCACGAGCGCCAGCAGCAGCCGGGGCGCATCCGTCGTCCAGCCGATCAGCACGGCGAGGCCGACCGTCGACTTCCACGGGCCGTCCCCGCCGAACTGGCGGGCCAGCGCGTAGGTGACCGCGCCGAGCGTGGCGCCGGCCACGGTGAAGCCGATCGCGGCGACGACCATCGCGGTGAGCGCGCTGGTGAAGGTCGAGTTGACCACGTCGTCGTGGGTCAGGCCGATGCCCAGCACGGCCAGCGCGCCGTACAGCAGCGAGACGGTGAGCGCGGGCAGCCAGACCTGGTGGTCGCGGGTGCGGTCGAAGGTGGCCGTCGGGTTGCGGAAGATCCCGATCAGCAGCTCGCGCCAGCGCGGGCGCGGGCCGGTGGCGTGCGGGGCGGCCTGGCCGCCGGCCCGGTACACCGCGACGTTGTCCGGCTGACCGTCCTGGCCGTGGCCGTAGGCCTGGTCGGGCCCTTGGTCGTAGCCCTGGCCATAACCCTGCTCGTAGCCCTGCTCGTACCCCTGCGGGTACGGCTGCTGCCCGTACTCCGCCGGGTACCCCTGCTGCGGGTACGGCTCGCCCGCGTACGGGTCGCCGCCGGTCGGGAAGGCCCGGGTGTGCCCGGGCTGGTCGGCCGCGTACGGGTCGTACCCGCCGGCCTGGGGACCGCCGTGCCCGCCGGGGGACGACGCCCCCGGCCGCGGTGCCGTCCCCCGGTGCGGAGCGGTGAAGTACTCCGGACCGTCCGCCTGCCCGTACCCCCCGGGCGCCCCCACCGAGGGGGGAGGAGCCGACCACCCGCCACGGGGGTCGGCGCCCTGACCGCTGTCGTATCGATTACCAGCCACGCTCCGAAGGTACCCGTCCGGCCGACTCCGTGTCGGTCGGGCACCGAGCCGGAGCCGGTTTGCAGCGAGCCTGTGACGACGGCGCCCGGGGCGGGGCCCGGGGCGCCGTGTCGGGCGGGTCCTACCGCTGCGCGCTCACGGCCGGCGCGTGCACCGCCGCGGCCGCCGAGGCACCGGCCGGGCAGCCGCCCGGGCCGGCCGAGGTGCGGACGGCGCCGACCGGCAGCAGCGTGCCGCAGGCGACCCGGATGCCGTTCGGCAGCTCGTTGTCCGACTCGACGATCGCGCCGTCGCCGATCACCGCGCCGTCCAGCGCCGTCCGGTCGCCGACGGTCGCGTACGCGCCCACGATCGAGTCCTTGACCAGGGTGTCCGGGCCGATGGACGCGCCGGGCAGGATCACGCTGCCCTCGACGATCGCGCCGGCCTCGATCACCGCGCCCGCGGACACCACGGTCCCGCCGCTCAGCACGGCGCCGGGGTGCACGGTGGCACCGGGCAGCAGCAGGGCGTCACCGGTGGGGCCGGGGACGGCCGGGGAGTCGACCTTGCCGAGGACCAGGTCGGCCGAGCCGCGGACGAAGGCCGCCGGCGTCCCGAGGTCCAGCCAGTACGAGGTGTCGACCACACCGCGCAGCAGCGCGCCGGTGGCCAGCAGCTCGGGGAAGGTCTCGCGCTCGACGGAGACCTCGCGCCCGGCCGGGATCCGGTCGATCACCGAGCGGGTGAAGACGTAGCAGCCGGCGTTGATCTGGTCGGTGACGATCTGCTCGGGCGTCTCCGGCTTCTCCAGGAACTCCAGCACCCGCCCGTCCTCGTCGGTCGGGACGAGCCCGAAGGCGCGCGGGTCCTCGACCCGGGTGAGGTGCAGCGTGACGTCGGCCCCGGCGGCCACGTGGCCGTCGCGCAGGGCCGCGATGTCGACGCCGGACAGGATGTCCCCGTTGAAGATCAGGACCGGCTCGTCGGGGCCGCAGGTCAGCCCGGAGGCCGCGTTGCGGATCGCGCCACCGGTGCCGAGCGGCTCCCGCTCGGTCAGGTAGACCAGCTCGATGCCGTACGGCGTCCCGTCCTGGAAGTGGTCCTCGAAGACCTCGGCCAGGTAGGAGGTGGCGAGCACCACGCGGGTCACCCCGGCCGCGGCCGCGCGGGCCAGCTGGTGCGCGATGAACGGGACGCCCGCCACGGGCAGCATGGGCTTGGGGGTGTGGGTGGTCAGCGGACGCAGTCGCGTGCCCTTACCACCGACCAGCATGATCGCCTCGGTCATGGTCTGCGCTGTTCCCCTTGTGGTCTCCGCGGCCCGGCCCGGCGGGCCGATACCTCCGTCAGTGGTCTGGAAACCCGTCCGGACGGCCGGCACGGGTCGACCGGCACAGGGCCGGTCCGGCGCCTACTGTATTTCCTTCCGACCCGGGCCCGGTCGGGCGGGCGGGCGGTTGGCGTCCCGCCCACCGCGCGGCGCTCCGGAGAACGCCGCGCCAAGTCCGGTGGAAGACCGGGTGCGAGCCGCACCGGAGCCCGGCGAAAAGCCCGGCCCGGCGGGCGCTCGTCGCACCCACCGGGCCGGGCAGTTGTAGCAGAACTGTCGAACAGCCGGGTGGTCGTGGCCCGGGCCGACCGCCCTCGGGCCGGAGGCACCGGGCCGACCGTCACCGGTCAGGCGTCACCGGTCAGGCGTCGACGGTCTCCGCCGCCTCCGCCGGCTCGGCCGGCGGCAGTGCCTTCACCGAGTCGAGCAGCAGCTGGGCGACGTCGACCACCTTCAGGTGCTCCTTGGCCGCGCCCTCGTTCTTCTTCCCGTTGACCGAGTCGGAGAGCATCACCAGGCAGAACGGGCAGGCGGTGGAGACGATGTCGGGGTTGAGCGACAGCGCCTCGTCCACGCGCTCGGTGTTGATCCGCTTGCCGATGCGCTCCTCCATCCACATCCGCGCGCCACCGGCGCCGCAGCAGAAGCCGCGCTCCTTGTGGCGGTGCATCTCCTGCTGGCGCAGACCGGGGACCTTGTCCATGATCTCGCGCGGCGGGCTGTAGACCTTGTTGTGCCGGCCCAGGTAGCAGGGGTCGTGGTAGGTGATCAGGCCCTCGACCGGGTTCACCGGGACGAGCTTGCCCTCGTCGATCAGGTGCTGCAGCAGCTGGGTGTGGTGGATGACCTCGAAGTGGCCGCCCAGCTGCGGGTACTCGTTGGCGATGGTGTTGAAGCAGTGCGGGCAGGTGGCGACGATCCGCTTCTTCGGAGCGTCCTCCAGCGCCGCGTTCAGGGTCTCGACGTTCTGCGCGCCGAGCATCTGGAAGAGGAACTCGTTGCCCAGGCGGCGGGCGGAGTCACCGGTGCAGGACTCCTCCTTGCCGAGGATCGCGAACTGCACGCCGGCGGTGTGCAGCAGCTCCGCGAAGGCCTTGGTGGTCTTCTTGGCGCGGTCCTCCAGGGCGCCGGCGCAGCCGACCCAGTAGAGGTACTCGACCTCGGCGGGGTCGATGTCCTCACCGATCACCGGCACCTCGATGCCGGTCTCCTTCTTCAGCTCCTTGACCCAGTCCAGGCGGGCCTTGGTGGCCATGCCCCACGGGTTGCCCTTGTTCTCCAGGTTCTTGAGCATCGTCCCGGCCTCGGTCGGGAAGGAGCTCTCGATCATCACCTGGTAGCGGCGCATGTCGACGATGTGGTCGACGTGCTCGATGTCCACCGGGCACTGCTCGACGCAGGCGCCGCAGGTGGTGCAGGACCAGAGCACGTCGGGGTCGATGACCCCGCCCTCCTCGGCGGTGCCGATCAGCGGGCGCTCGGCCTCGGCGAGCGCCTCGGCGGGCACGCCGGCCAGCTGCTCGGCGGTGGCGCGCTCCTCGCCCTCCATGTCCTTGCCGCCGCCGGCGAGCAGGTACGGCGCCTTGGCGAAGGCGTGCTCGCGCAGGCTCATGATCAGCAGCTTGGGCGAGAGCGGCTTGCCGGTGTTCCAGGCGGGGCACTGCGACTGGCAGCGGCCGCACTCGGTGCAGGTGGAGAAGTCGAGGATGCCCTTCCAGGAGAAGTGCTCGACCTGGGAGACGCCGAAGACGGCGTCGTCGGCCGGGTCCTCGAAGTCGATCGGGGCGCCGCCGCTGGTCATCGGCCGCAGGGCGCCGAGCGCGGTGCCGCCGTCCTCCTCGCGCTTGAAGTAGATGTTGAAGAAGGCGAGGAAGCGGTGCCAGGCCACGCCCATCGAGGGGTTGATGCCGATGGTGATCGCCCACGCGAAGGAGATGCAGATCTTCAGCATCGCGAAGAGGTAGATCAGGTTCTCCAGCGTGCCGTGCGCCAGGCCCTTGAAGGCCAGCACCAGCGGGTAGGAGACCAGGTACTTCGCCTCGTACGAGCCGACGTTCTCCAGCGCGCCCTCCAGGCCGCGCAGGATCATGATGCAGAGGCCGATGCCGAGGATCGTGTACTCGACGTAGAAGGCCTGCCAGGCGATCGAGCCGGCGAACCGGGACTTGCGGCCGGACCGCGACGGCAGGCTGAGCAGCCGGATCACGATCAGGGTCGCGATGCCCAGCGTGGTCAGCGTGCCGACCAGCTCGGTGAAGAGCTCGTACGGCAGCCAGCCGCCGAGCACCGGCAGCACGAACTCGGCGTCGAACAGCTGGAAGAAGGCGGTCAGCAGGGTGAGGCCGAGGGTGAAGAAGCCCACCGCGACGAACCAGTGCGCGATGCCGACGACGCCCCAGCGGTTCATCCTGGTGTGGCCGACGAACTCGACCGCCACGGTCTTCACCCGCTGGGCGGGCACGCCGAATCTGGTGGGGTCGGACTGACCCGTCCGCACCACCTTGAAGATGTACATCGCCGCACGGGCGGCGAGCGCGGTGCCGATCACAAACGTGACCAGCGAGATGACGATCGCTGCTAGCTGCATCGGCTCTCCGTCTCCTGCGGCTTCCTGGTGAGGGTTTCTACGCGTGCGAGTGTACTCGTCGGTAACTTGCCGGGCCGACGGCCCGGACATTACCGCCCGTCAACACTCCTCCAGAAGATGCTCAAGGTATGGCGGCAGTCACGCGAGCCCGGCGCACCACGCCTTCCGGCGGGTCGGCGCGATTTTCGGCTCAGCAAAGTTGAGCCGCTGGGACTCATAGCTGTTGACGCCCTCCGCCGAGTCGTGCATCCTTGAGCCTGTAAAGCTCAACTCTTCCGTGGAGGTACCAACGATGGCACGCGCGGTCGGCATCGACCTCGGTACGACGAACTCGGTCGTCAGCGTCCTTGAGGGTGGCGAACCCACCGTCATCACGAACGCCGAGGGTGCGCGGACCACGCCGTCCGTCGTGGCCTTCGCCAAGAACGGCGAGGTGCTGGTCGGCGAGGTCGCCAAGCGCCAGGCGGTCACCAACGTCGACCGGACCATCCGCTCGGTCAAGCGCCACATGGGCACCGGGTGGAAGATCAACCTGGACGGCAAGGACTTCAACCCCCAGCAGATCAGCGCCTTCGTGCTGCAGAAGCTGAAGCGGGACGCCGAGGCCTACCTGGGCGAGACGGTCACCGACGCCGTCATCACCGTCCCGGCCTACTTCTCCGACTCGGAGCGCCAGGCGACCAAGGAGGCCGGTGAGATCGCGGGCCTCAACGTCCTGCGCATCGTCAACGAGCCCACCGCGGCCGCCCTGGCCTACGGCCTGGACAAGGACGACCAGACCATTCTGGTCTTCGACCTCGGCGGCGGCACCTTCGACGTGTCCCTGCTGGAGATCGGCGACGGGGTCGTCGAGGTGAAGGCCACCAACGGTGACAACCACCTCGGTGGTGACGACTGGGACCAGAAGGTCGTCGACCACCTGGTCAAGGTCTTCCAGGCCGGCCACGGCGTGGACCTGTCCAAGGACAAGATGGCCCTCCAGCGTCTGCGCGAGGCCGCCGAGAAGGCCAAGATCGAGCTGTCCTCGTCCTCCGAGACCTCGATCAACCTGCCCTACATCACGGCCTCCGCCGAGGGCCCGCTGCACCTGGACGAGAAGCTCACCCGCGCCCAGTTCCAGCAGCTCACCTCCGACCTGCTGGAGCGCTGCAAGGTCCCGTTCCACAACGTCATCAAGGACGCCGGCATCGCGCTGTCCGAGATCGACCACGTGGTCCTGGTCGGCGGCTCGACCCGGATGCCCGCCGTCGCCGAGCTCGTCCGCGAGCTGACCGGCGGCAAGGACGCCAACAAGGGCGTCAACCCGGACGAGGTCGTCGCGATCGGCGCCGCGCTCCAGGCCGGTGTCCTCAAGGGCGAGGTCAAGGATGTCCTGCTGCTCGACGTCACCCCGCTGTCCCTCGGCATCGAGACCAAGGGCGGCATCATGACCAAGCTGATCGAGCGCAACACCACGATCCCGACCAAGCGCTCGGAGATCTTCACCACGGCCGAGGACAACCAGCCGTCCGTGCAGATCCAGGTCTACCAGGGCGAACGCGAGATCGCCGCGTACAACAAGAAGCTCGGCATGTTCGAGCTGACCGGTCTCCCGCCGGCCCCCCGCGGCCTGCCCCAGATCGAGGTCACCTTCGACATCGACGCCAACGGCATCATGCACGTCGGTGCCAAGGACCTCGGCACCGGCAAGGAGCAGAAGATGACCGTCACCGGCGGCTCCGCGCTGCCGAAGGACGACATCGAGCGCATGATGCGCGAGGCCGAGCAGTACGCGGAGGAGGACCACAAGCGCCGCGAGTCGGTCGAGACCCGCAACCAGGCCGAGCAGCTCGTCTACTCGACCGAGAAGTTCATCGCGGACAACGCGGAGAAGCTCCCGGCCGACGTCAAGACCGAGGTCGAGACCGCCATCGGCGAGCTCAAGGAGACCCTGAAGGGCGAGGACATCGCGGCCATCCGCGAGGCCTCCGAGAAGGTCTCCACCACCGCCCAGAAGCTCGGCCAGGCGCTCTACGCCAACGCCGACGCCGCCGGTGCCGCGCCGGCCGGTGACGCCGCCGGCGCCAAGGACGACGACGTCGTCGACGCCGAGATCGTGGACGACGAGAAGCCCAAGGGCGGTGCGGCATGACGGAGAAGCCGCAGGGTGCTGAGCCCGGCGACGACTCCGCCGAGGAGGCCGTGATCGAGGCCGCCGAGGAGGCCGCGGCAGCCGGTGACACCACCGGTGCCGCGGGCGACGCCGCTGCCAAGCAGCTCGCCGAGCGGACCGCCGACCTCCAGCGCCTTCAGGCCGAGTACCAGAACTACCGCAAGCGGGTCGAGCGGGACCGTCTGACGGTCCGCGAGATCGCGGTCTCCAACATCCTGGAGTCCCTGATCCCGGTGCTGGACGACATCGGCCGGGCCCGCGAGCACGGCGAGGTGACGGGCGGCTTCAAGTCCGTCGCCGAGTCGCTGGAGACGGTCGTGGCCAAGCTGGGCCTCCAGCAGTTCGGCAAGGAGGGCGAGCCCTTCGACCCGACCATGCACGAGGCGCTGATGCACAGCTACTCCTCGGACGTCACCGAGGACACCTGCGTCCAGATCCTCCAGCCCGGCTACCGGATCGGCGAGCGGATCATCCGCCCGGCGATGGTGGCGGTCGCGGAGCCCCAGCCGGGCACCCAGACCACCTCCGCGCCGGACGCCGAGTCGGCGAAGTCCGCGGAGTCGGACAAGGCTGACGGTGGCGCGGACAGCTGACACCCCGTGCGCTGCGGAGTCGTACGCCGGCCAGTACGGCGGCCGGCTCCGCAGCGCCGTATCCGTTGACCCGGTTCCCCGCGGCGGGGAGTCCGGTGGATCCGTGGCCGGCGGGCCCACCCGCGCCGGATCCCTACCTGTTGACTCCGGGAGGTGGCGGCAGCCATGAGCGAACGAGTGGAGAAGGACTACTACAAGGTCCTCGGCCTGCCCAAGGACGCCTCCGCCACCGAGATCAAGAAGACGTACCGCAAGCTGGCGCGCGAGTTCCACCCCGATGCGAACACGGGCGACGCCAAGGCCGAAGAGCGCTTCAAGGACATCTCCGAGGCCTATGACGTCCTGTCGGACGAGAAGCGCCGCAAGGAGTACGACGAGGCGCGCACGCTCTTCGCCAACGGCGGCTTCCGCTCCGGCGGCCCGGGCGGGGGGAGCTACAGCTTCGACTTCGGCGACCTCTTCAGCGGCAGCCAGGGCGGCGGCGCCGGCGGCGGCGGGATCGGCGACGTCTTCGGCGGCCTGTTCAACCGCGGCGGCCGGCAGGCCCAGCCGCGGCGCGGCGCGGACGTCGAGACCGAGGTGACGCTCTCCTTCGAGGAGGCGGTGGACGGCGCGACCGTCCCGCTGCGGATGACCAGCCAGGCCGCCTGCCGCACCTGCAGCGGCACCGGCGCCAAGGCCGGCACCACCCCGCGGGTCTGCCCGACCTGCGTCGGCGCCGGCACCGTCAGCCGGGGCCAGGGCGCCTTCGCGCTGTCCGAGCCGTGCCGGGACTGCCGCGGCCGCGGCATGATCGTCGACGACCCGTGCGCCGACTGCCACGGCAGCGGCCGGGCCAGTTCGGCCCGCACCATGCAGGTCCGGATCCCGGCCGGCGTCCAGGACGCCCAGCGCATCCGGCTGAAGGGCAAGGGCGCCCAGGGCGAGCGCGGCGGCCAGTCCGGCGACCTCTACGTCACCGTGCACGTCGACGCGCACCCGGTCTTCGGGCGCAAGGCCGACAACCTGACGGTGACCGTGCCGGTGACCTTCCCCGAAGCCGCTCTGGGCGGCACCATCGAGGTGCCGACGCTCAACGGCCCCTCGGTGAAGCTCAGGCTGCCCCCGGGCAGTGCCAACGGCCTCACCCTGCGGGCCCGCGGCAAGGGCGCCACCCGCAAGGACGGCACCCGGGGCGACCTCCTGGTCACCGTGGAGGTCGTGGTGCCCCAGCACGTCACCGGCGACGCGCTGACGGCCCTGGAGCAGTACCGCGAGGCCACCGCCTCCGACGACCCGCGAGCCGCCCTCTTCAAGGCGGCGAAGGGAGCGTGACGACCAGATGACCCCCGACAGCGGCCCGATCGGGCCCGGCATCGGCGAAGGCCTGCCCGGCGGCGCCCCGCGTGCCCGCCGTGCGGCACCGCCGCCGCACTACGTCCTCACCGAGGACACCCCGGTCTACGTGATCTCGGTCGCCGCCGAGCTCTCCGGCCTGCACCCGCAGACCCTGCGCCAGTACGACCGGCTCGGCCTGGTCTGTCCCGACCGCACCGCGGGCCGCGGCCGCCGCTATTCCAGCCGCGACATCCAGCAGCTGCGCGAGGTGCAGCGGCTGTCCCAGGACGAGGGCATCAACCTCGCCGGCATCAAGCGGATCATCGAGCTGGAGAACCAGGTCACCGCACTGCAGTCGCGGATCACCGAGCTGGTCGACTCGCTCGAAGGCGCCGCCTCCGCGCTCCAGCAGCGCGAGGCCGCCGTCCACGCCTCCTACCGGCGGGATCTCGTCCCCTACCAGCCGCCGAGCCAGTCCAGCGCACTGGTCGTCTGGCGCCCCAAGCGGTAACCCCGCCACCACGGCACCCGCCGCCGGCTCCCTCCTGATCGGGGGGTGCCGGCGGCTCGGTCGTCTGTGAGAGAGTGCTGGACCGGAGCGTGCCCCTGGCAGGCAGAGCTGTCGGTGGCAGTCCTTACCGGCCGTGACCGCGACCTAGGATGCCTGGTACAACCGACTTTAGAACGTTGACTACTTGTCCGGTCGACGACAGGGAGCCGAAGATGAGTGGGCGAGAGCAGCCCGGTCCCGCAGGTGGCGGATCGCGAATACTGTCTGCCGACGCCCGCTCGCTCTATCTCAGGACCGTCCACGGCAACGGCCGGCTGACAATCGGCGCCGGCCCGGGCGAGACCGCCGCGCTCCGCGAGCTCATGGACCTCGGTCTGCTCATTCCGGACAGTGACGAACCCGGCTCGCTCATCGCGGTCGACCCGGCCCAGCTCTCCTTCAGCCTGAGCTCCGCCTGGCAGCGCCAGGCCCTCGACCTGCTGGCCCGCGCGGTCGCCCTGCCGGCCGATCTCAGCGAATTGGCCGACGCCTTTCACAGCCCCGACCAGTCGGGCGGCCCCATCGAATACGTCCAGGGCAAAGCGCTCATCAATCAGCGCCTCCAGCAATGCATGGCCACCGGGATGACCGAGGGCCTCGCCATGCAGCCGGGCGGCCCCCGCCCGCCCGAGCTGCTCGCCGCGGGAATGGAACGGGACCTCAAGAGCCTGCAGCAGGGCGCTTCGATGCGCACGATCTACAACGCGAGCACCCGATACCACCAGCCCACCCGCGAATACGTGTCCCGGCTGGCGAAGGAGGGTTATCAGTTTCGCACCCTGGACGAGCCCTATGCCCGCCTCATCATTGTCGACCGGCGGCTCGCGGTAATTCCGGTGGGCGATGACGACCTGGCCGCTTTCATCCACGATCCGGCGGTCATCAAATATCTCGTGGAAGAGGTATTCGAGCGGAACTGGGGCCGGGCGCTGGAGTTCGACGGCGACACCACCGTCCCGCAGCAGGTGGTCTCCCGGCTGCGCCAGACGATCATCGACCTGCTTCTTTCCGGTACGAACCATCGGGTCATCGCCCGCAGACTCGGCATCAGCGAGCGCACGCTGGCGCGACATATCGCCGAGATGCGGGAGGACTACAACGTCGATTCCCTGTTCCAGCTGGGCTACGTCCTCGGCCGGGCCGCGCAGCACCGGCCGGAGTGAGGGCCCCGAACGGCGGCGGGCGCCCGCGCCTGGAGCCTTTCGGCACTCGAACGTCCGCTATGACAGGGAGCGGTCAGCCCCAGTTCATGTCATTGGCGACGAGGTAAACGGCGGCCTTGGCGCGGGAATCCCCGGCACCTGCGTCCACCTGCGGCTGCGTACCGTTTGACAGGACGCAGACACCGGCCAAAGCTCCGGCCGCGATGGCAATCGGAAGCACGACCTTGCGCACAAGCCTGGACATACGGGACACCAGCCCACTCCCTTTCCGAAAGTTGCTCTAGCCGAACTAATAGCACTGGAGTCCACATGATGCCGCACGCCGAGTTGTGGTGTCACCTCCCCGTTGTCCCCCGGCGGCGTCATCTCCCTGCCAGGCAGCCAGATGACAGGGCAGAAACCTGGACGCGAGCGTGACCACTGATAGACGATCAGTTCGCCCCCGATGGTCCAGCACCAGGTCAAAAACCTGTTGCTGTACGGTCAATTCTTCATCACCACAGGGCACTGGATCCACCTGAAGCAGCAACTACTCTCAACGCCTGCCGGCACCGTCCCCCAATCCGGTCGGCCTTCCCCCGGAGTCGACATGACCGAGCCCTACCTGCGTCACCACGACAGCCAGGCCCCCGAGGGCCGGCGTGCACGTGTGTTCCTGGCCGCGCCGCTGATGCGGTTGACCGGCCCGGCGGACAGCGTGGTGACCCTGGCCAGCCGGACGCGGCTGACGACACTTCGCACCACGCTCCTGCGCAGCGGTGCCGCCGTGTACAGCGCCCACCACAGTGACGCCTGGACGATCGCCGGCCGGGCCCCCGAGCCCCGGGTGCCGTCGGACTTCCGGGCGCTGCAGTCCGCCGACCTGGTCTTCGCCTACGTCGGTGCGCCGCTCTCCGCCGGTGTGAGCCTGGAGCTGGGCTGGGCGTCGGCGCTGCGCAAGCCGATCGTCCTGCTGGTGGACGAGGCGATCACGCACAACCCGCTGATCGCCACCATCGAGCAGGTCGCCCCGGTGCTGCCGCTGGTCTTCGACGACACCTGGTCGCAGGAGGCCCTCCACCACACCGTGGAGACCGCCCTCGACTGGGCCGGCATGGCGCTCTCGCTGCGCGAGGGTTTCTGGACCGCCCCCGGCGACCAGTTCAGCATCCCGCGCCAGCAGCCCCCGGTGGTCGGTCCGACCGGCTACTGGCCGACCGGCGCGGCGACCGGCTGACCCCGGCTCACCCATCGGACTCCCCCGGCCGGGCTCCCCGCATCTGCCAGCCGAGCTGGAAGAGCGTCTCCGCGTCGTAGAGCTCGCGCAGGCGCGAGATGTGACCGGCCACCGTCCGCTCGCTCAGCCCCAGCCGGCCGGCGATCGTCCGCTGCGTCAGCCCCTGCGACAGCAGCCGGCCGATCTGGTCGTGCACCGCCGGCTCGGTGGCGCCGGCGGCCAGCGCCGACCAGTTCACCCCCTCCGCCTGGCGCCACTGCTGCTCGAACACGTCCACCAGGAAGGCGACCGTCGCGGAGTCCTCCACCAGGGCCGCGCTGGTGTTGTCCGGCGCGGCCGGGATCAGCGCCACCCTGCGGTCGAAGATCAGCACCCGCCTGAACGGCGCGGCCAGGGTGCGGATCGGGCTGCCGAGCCGGGCCGACGCCGCCGCGTACTCGACCGTCGGCGCGTCGAGGCGGGCGCTCGCCTCGTAGATCGTGCGCATGGTGCCGCCGCGGGCGAGGTAGCGGCGGGTGTGCTCCAGCGCGTCCCGCATGTGGGCGGCCGGCCGGGCTCCGCCGGGCTGGGCCGCCCAGGCCTCGCGGTGGTGCTCGTCGGCGAGCTGTGAGATCAGGTGGCGGATCTGCCCCATGCCGGTGATCCGCCGGGCGCCGCCGGTGCGGTCCTCCCGGCCGGGCGCGGCGTCGTAGGCCTTCGTCAGGTCGTCGATCAGCTCCGGGACGAGCGCCGCCCGGGCCAGCAGGCGCGCCCCCTCCTCGCGCAGCCCGGCCCCGATCCGCTCCCCGACGGCACGCGGGTTCACCACGCTGTACACGCCGTCCGCGTAGCGCGGTGTGAGCAGCCCGACGTCGGTCAGCTGCCGGACCGACCGGGCGTCCTGGGCGCTCACCTCGGCGATCGGCAGCCGGCCGCCCTCGCGCAGGATGGTCCGGTACAGCTCGCGGGCGTCGGCGTCCGGCAGCGGGGCCTCGGTCATCGCGGCGTCGGTCATCGCGGCGTCGGTCATCGCGGCCTCAGTCATCGCGGCCGCCCCGCATCAGCCAGCCGAGCTGGAACAGGGTCTGCGCGCCGTGGCGCTCGCGCAGCCGGGAGATGTGCGCGGCCACGGTGCGCTCGCTGAGGCCCAGCCGGGTGGCGACGGTGCGCTGGGTGAGGCCCTTGGCGAGCAGCCGGCCGACCCGGTCGGGGGCCTCCTGCGCGACGCCCCGGGCGAGGGTGCCGGCCCAGTCGGTGGGGTCGGCCCGGGCCCAGTCGCGTTCGAAGGCGCCGACCAGGAAGGCGATCGCGGCCGGGTCGGAGATGAAGGCTGCGGTGCTGTGGTCCTCGTTGGCGGAGATCACCGCGACCGAGCGGTCGAAGACGAACAGGCGCTGGAACGGCTCGTCCAGGATCCGGATCTGCGAGCCGTGCCGGGTGACCTCGTCCGCGTAGGCGAGCGCGGCCGGGTCGGAGACCGCGACCGGCTGGTAGACGGTGCGCAGCGAGCAGCCGCGCTGCAGCAGCCGGAGGTCCTGGAGGAGCGCGATCTTCAGGGCGTCGGCCGGGCGGTGGCCCGGCTGGGCGGTGAGGACCTCCGTCCGGCAGTCGGCGACCAGTTGGGAGATGCGCTGGCGGATGTGGACGTGGCCCTCGATGTAGACGGCGCCGCCGGAGCGCTCGGGCGGGCGGGGCATCGCGTCGTACGCCCGGGTGAGGGTGTCCAGCGCGCCGGGCAGGTTCTCGGCGCGGACCAGCAGCCGGGTGGCCTCGCTGCGCAGTTCGGCGCCGAGCCGGTCGCTGACCGAGCGCGGGCTGACGGCGGTGTAGCAGGCGTCCATCGGGTTGGGCATCAGCAGGCCGATGTCGACCAGGAGCCGCAGCGCGGCCCGGTCGGACTCGGGGACGTCGGCGGCGGGGACGCGGCCGCCACGGGCGAGGACGGCCAGGTAGAGCTGCCGGGCCGCCTCGTCGGGCTCACCGCCCGGCGCGCTGGTGCCCGGGGCGGCCGTCGGATCCGCCGTCACCTCGAACACTCCCTGCCGGATGGGTCTCGGATCTGCCTGTGCCGCGCGTGCCCCCCGCACGGGTCGATCTGGTCGCGGTACCGCGCGCCGCACGCGATCACGGTACTGCCGACCGGCGGACCCCCGGGGACCGGGTGCCGTCGCACACGGGTTTCCCGGGGGTCGCCGGTAGCACGCCAATCCCAGGGCGCTCCCGGCGAGGCGGAGCAGCAACGCCTCGCCGGTTCCGGTCCCGGGGACCATCACCACACATGGCGTCCCGGCCGGCGCTCTTCCCCCCGACATGCAGGTACGGACGTACCTCTCGCATCCAGTATCGAAGAGCAAGTCACCACCATCGGGCTGCGATCGCCCGGACGGCTTGGCGTGTCTCCACCATCACAGCGTGACGGCCGGTGAACAAGTGCCGCCCGACTGCATGTTTTCGCAATTGCAGGAACCTGCACCGTGAATCCGTGGCGGCCCCCGGGCAGCCCACCAGGGCCGGGGAAGGAAGGCCAGGTCAGCGCGATGGCGGGGCGGGCGGCGACCGTCCGTTCAGTCGGCTGCGGAGCGGGGCGATCCGAATCCGGGCTGCCCCATCGGGCAGCCTTCGCTGATCCTGCACGATCCCTTCACAGAATCCCCCTCCGCCCTCCGGTCACTTGTCGTGACCGCTCTTGCCGCTACCGTGACGGCTCTGCTAGCGGGCCAGCAGCCTGCCGCCGGCCAGCCCGGCCGCGGTGCCGCCGGCCGCCACGGCCCAGGCGGCGGCCAGCAGGACGAAGAGCCCGGCCGCGAGGCCGGTGAACCCGGCGAAACCGGTGTGCCGGGCGAGCGCGGAGGCGCCGGTGACGCAGGTGCCGACCGGGAAGGTGTAGGCCCACCAGGTCATCGTGAAGGGCATCCCGGCCCGGCGGGCCCGCAGGTTGGCCGCGGTGGCGATGACCAGCCAGAGCATCGCGACCCCGAGCACCGCGACCCCGTAGAGCTCGGCGAGGGCGAGCGCCACCGGTGCCAGCTGCGGCGCCACCGGGCGTGCGGCGTCGGCGAGTTGGTGGACGGCCGTGGTGGACTGGCCGAGCGGGCCGAGCACCAGGAAGAGCGACGGGGTGAGCACCAGGGCGGACAGCTTGCTGTGCACCAGCCCGGTGAGCACCACCGGCAGCAGCGCCAGGATGGCCAGCAGCCCGACCCCGAACAGCGCGCAGCAGCCGTACAGCAGGCTCTGCTGCGCGGTGCCGGCCGGCAGGTGCGGGACGAGGGCGGGGCCGGTCGCGGAGGCGACCAGCGGCGCGACCACCGGCAGCAGCCAGGTCGGGTTGGCCTCCAGCGGGGAGACGGCGTGCCGGGTGATCATCAGGTACGGGACGCCGGCCGCGACCGCCAGGGCATAGAGCGTGCCGATGCCCCAGAGCGCCGCGTCCAGCGCGACGGCCGGGCCGGTGCCGATCACCCGCGAGCCGAGGGTGAGGGTGCCCAGGCCGACCGAGAGCATGGCGATCGGCGGGCACCCGTAGAAGACCGCGGTGGCCGGGTTGTCCAGCAGGTGGGCGCGGGCCTCGGCGCGGTACCGGAGGAGGTGGACCACCCGCGCGGGGACGAGCACCAGCAGCGCGACCGCCCCGAGCGCCCACATCAGCTCGCCGAACCCGATCAGCCCCGGCAGCCGGACGGGCAGCGCGGCCGCGCCGTTGCCGACGATCGCGGTGCCCATCACCACCGCGTACCAGTTGGGACCGAGCTGGGCGAGGTCGAAGCGGGCGGTGCGGGTGAGCGGTCGGACGCCGGTGAGGATGGCCATGGAACCACCGTGCCGTCCGCCTCCGGCCACCGGTAGCGCCCACCGACCTATGAGGGCATAGCCTGAGTCTATGGCTCTCTCCCCGCACGTCCCCGAGCTCGGCGCCCTGGAACTGCTCCTCACGGTGGCACGACTGGGCAGCGTCGGCCGGGCGGCGGCCGAGCTGGGCGTGAGCCAGCCGACGGCGAGCGCCCGGATCAAGGGCATGGAGCGACAGATCGGCGTCCCCCTGCTGGAGCGCTCCCCGCGCGGCTCCCGGCCGACCAAGGCCGGGCTGCTGGTGGTCGAGTGGGCCCGGCACGTGGTCGAGGCGGCGCAGGCGCTGGACGCCGGGATCGACGCGCTGCGCGAGCGGCGGGACGCCCGGCTGGTGGTGGTGGCCAGCCTGACCGTCGCCGAGTACCTGATGCCGGGCTGGCTGCTGGCGCTGCACGACAGCAGCCCGGGCACGGCGGTGATCCTGCGGACGGCCAACTCCTCCGACGTCGCCGGGCACGTGCTGGCCGGCGAGGCCGACCTCGGCTTCGTCGAGGGCCCGTCCACCCCGCCGGGGCTGGCCGGCGCGGTGGTGGCCGCCGACCGGCTGGTGGTCGTGGTGGCGCCCGGCCACCCCTGGGCGCGCCGCCGCTCCCCGGTGACCGGCCCCGAGCTGGCCGCCACCCCGCTGGTGCTGCGCGAGCCCGGGTCGGGCACCCGGGAGGTCCTGGAGATGGCGCTGGCGCCGTTCGGCGGCGCCGCCAAGCCGCGGCTGGAGCTGGCCTCGTCGACCGCGCTGAAGGCGGCGGCGATGACCGGCGCCGGACCGGTCTGCCTGAGCGAGCTGGCGGTGACGGAGGAGCTGGCGACCCGGCGGCTGGTGGCCGTGCCGCTGGCCGAGGGGCTGGACCTGCGGCGGCCGCTGCGCGCGGTCTGGCCGGCCGGCCACCGGCCGGGCGGGCCGGCCCGGGAGCTGCTGGTACTGACCCGGCGGACCGGGCCGTCGGTCCGCAGCGGCTGGCAGCCCGCGCCGCGGCTCGACCGGTACACCGTCTCCGGGCACCCCAAGCGTTCATCCGAAGGTTGAGCGGAATAGACTCAACTTAGTGCATGCTGTACTCAGCAGGGCCGGTGGCCGGGGGGCCGCCGCCCGTACGAAGCAGTTCGCCATCAGCGAGGAGGACACCCCAGCAGTGGACGCCAGCAAGTTCACCACCAAGACGCAGGACGCCCTGTCCGCCGCGATCCGGCAGGCCGGCGCCGCGGGGAATCCGGACGTCAAGCCGGTGCACATCCTGATCGCCCTGCTGGAGCAGCCCGAGGGCATCGCCGGGCCGCTGCTCAAGGCGGTCGGCGCGGACGCGACCCGGATCGACACCGAGGCCCGCCGGCTGCTGACCGGACTGCCCCGCGCGATGGGCTCCACCGTCGCCGCACCCCAGCTGGCCCGCGACACGCTGGCCGTGCTCACCGAGGCCGGCAAGCGCGCCGAGGACCTGGACGACCAGTACGTCTCCACCGAGCACCTGATGGTCGGCCTGGCCGCCGAGGGCGGCGCGGTCGCCGACCTGCTCGCCCAGCGGGGCGCCACCGCGAAGGCCCTGCTCGCCGCGTTCAAGGACGTCCGCGGCAGCGGCCGGGTCACCTCCCCCGACCCGGAGGGCACCTACAAGGCCCTGGAGAAGTACGGCACCGACCTCACCCAGGCCGCCCGGGACGGCAAGCTCGACCCGGTCATCGGGCGCGACCAGGAGATCCGCCGGGTCGTCCAGGTGCTCTCCCGGCGCACCAAGAACAACCCGGTGCTGATCGGCGAGCCCGGTGTCGGCAAGACCGCCGTGGTCGAGGGCCTGGCCCAGCGCATCGTGGCCGGTGACGTGCCGGAGTCGCTGCGCGGCAAGCGGCTGGTCGCGCTGGACCTCGGCGCGATGGTCGCCGGCGCCAAGTACCGCGGCGAGTTCGAGGAGCGGCTGAAGGCCGTCCTGAACGACATCAAGCAGAGCGACGGCCAGGTCGTCACCTTCATCGACGAGCTGCACACCATGGTCGGCGCGGGCGCCGGCGGGGACTCCGCGATGGACGCGGGCAACATGCTCAAGCCGATGCTGGCCCGCGGCGAGCTGCGGATGGTCGGCGCCACCACGCTGGACGAGTACCGCGAGCGGATCGAGAAGGACCCGGCCCTGGAGCGCCGGTTCCAGCAGGTGCTGGTCGGCGAGCCCAGCGTGGAGGACTCGATCGCCATCCTGCGCGGCCTCAAGGGCCGGTACGAGGCGCACCACAAGGTGCAGATCTCGGACGCCGCCCTGGTCGCCGCCGCCACCCTGTCCAACCGCTACATCACCTCGCGCTTCCTGCCCGACAAGGCGATCGACCTGGTCGACGAGGCGGCCTCCCGGCTCCGGATGGAGATCGACTCCTCCCCCGTCGAGATCGACGAGCTCCAGCGCGCCGTCGACCGGCTGCGGATGGAGGAGCTGGCCCTGGAGAAGGAGTCCGACCCGGCCTCGGTCGACCGGCTGACCCGGCTCCGGCGCGATCTCGCCGACAAGAACGAGCAGTTGAGCGTGCTCACCGCCCGGTGGGAGCAGGAGAAGAAGAGCCTCAACCGGGTCGGCGAGCTGAAGGAGCGGCTCGACGACCTGCACGGCGCCCTCGACCGGGCCCAGCGGGACGGCGACTTCGAGCGCGCCTCCAAGCTGATGTACGCCGAGATCCCGGCCGCCGAGCAGGAGTTGACCGAGGCGCAGGAGGGCGCCGAGGAGCGGGACGCCACCTCCTCCATGGTCAAGGAGGAGGTCGGCCCGGACGACATCGCCGATGTGGTCGCCTCCTGGACGGGCATCCCGGCCGGCCGGCTGCTGGAGGGCGAGAGCTCCAAACTCCTGCGCATGGAGGACGAGTTGGGCCGACGCCTGATCGGCCAGGCGGAGGCCGTCCAGGCCGTCTCGGACGCGGTGCGGCGCACCCGCTCCGGCATCGCCGACCCGGACCGGCCGACCGGCTCCTTCCTGTTCCTCGGCCCCACCGGCGTCGGCAAGACCGAACTCGCCAAGGCCCTGGCCGACTTCCTCTTCGACGACGAGCGGGCGATGGTCCGGATCGACATGAGCGAGTACGGCGAGAAGCACTCCGTCTCCCGCCTGGTCGGCGCCCCGCCCGGGTACGTCGGCTACGAGGAGGGCGGCCAGCTCACCGAGGCGGTCCGCCGCCGCCCCTACAGCGTGGTGCTGCTGGACGAGGTGGAGAAGGCCCACCCCGAGGTCTTCGACGTCCTGCTCCAGGTGCTGGACGACGGCCGGCTCACCGACGGCCAGGGCCGCACGGTCGACTTCCGCAACGCGATCCTGATCCTCACCTCCAACCTGGGCAGCCAGTTCCTCGTGGACCCGGCCACCCCGGAGGAGATGAAGAAGCGGCTGGTGCTGGACTCGGTGCGGGCCGCGTTCAAGCCCGAGTTCCTCAACCGCCTCGACGACATCGTGGTCTTCGAGCCGCTGGGCACCGCCGAGCTGAGCCGGATCGTCGACCTCCAGGTCGCCCGGCTGGCCGCCCGGCTGGGCGAGCGCCGGCTCACCCTCCACGTCGACGAGGCGGCCCGGGACTGGCTGGCGCTCACCGGCTACGACCCCGCGTACGGCGCCCGGCCGCTGCGCCGCCTGGTGCAGTCCGCGATCGGCGACCAGCTCGCCCGGGCCATCCTGTCGGGCCAGGTGCACGACGGCGACACCGTCCTGGTCGAACGGGCCGAGGAGGGCGACCACCTCGCCGTCCGGGCCCGCGGCCCGCTGGAGAAGTAGCGCTGCGCAGCCCCCGGACCGGGCCGCCCCTCTCCCCGAGGGGGCGGCCCGGCGCCGCACTCACCCTCGGTGGCCACGGCCCCGACCGGGGGCCCCGGCAAGATCCACAGGTGCCCGCCCGCCGCCCGGGCGCCCCTGTGAGGCAGGCCCGGGATGAGGCAGGATGGGAGGTGGAAGGGCGGCCTCTCATCGCCGGCCACCACGTGCACTGAGGAAGAGGACCCCCATGAGCATCGACCCGTCGTCCATCCCGTCGTTCGGCGTGCCGCAGGGCGGCCAGCCCGGCGGCCAGGGAGGTCGGCCGGCCGGCCCGCCGCCGATCGTCGTCCCGGACCAGGCCCTGGTGACCCAGCTGCTGGACCAGATGCAGCTCAAGCACGTCGTGGACGAGGAGGGCGACCTCACCGCCCCCTGGGAGGGCTTCCGCGTCTACTACATGTTCCGCGGCGAGCAGAAGGAGCTCTTCGCGGTCCGCGCGTTCTACGACCGCGCCTACCCGCTGGAGGACAAGGCCGAGATCCTCGACCTCATCGACGAGTGGAACCGCGAGACCCTCTGGCCCAAGGTCTACACCCACACGCACGAGGACGGCGTGGTCCGCCTGATCGGCGAGGCCCAGATGATCGTCGGCACCGGCGTGAACCTGGACTACTTCGTCACCACCACCGCCAACTGGACCCAGGCCGCCGTCGGCTTCGAGCAGTGGATCGTCGAGCGCCTCGGCCTGCAGAAGGAGATCGAGGGCGAGGAGGGCGAGGGCGAGGCCCCCGAGGGCACCAACGAGGCCTGATCCTCCCGCCACCGCTCCGCGGCACGGCCCGCTCCGGTACCCCCGGTGGCGGGCCGTTCTTGTCCCCGGCCACCCGCTGCCCCAGGATGGGGCCGACGACGAGGCGTGAGGAGCCGCAATGGGTACGAGGCCGCTGCTGAACCGACGGCTGGCCGGGATGGGCACGACGATCTTCGCCGAGATGTCCGCCCTCGCCACCGCCACCGGCTCCATCAACCTCGGCCAGGGGTTCCCGGACACCGACGGACCGGCCGAGATCGCCCGGGCCGCCGCCGACGCCGTCCTCGCGGGCCGGGGCAACCAGTACCCGCCCGGCCCCGGCATCCCCGAGCTGCGGAGCGCGATCGCCGAGCACCAGCAGCGCTTCCGCGGCCTCGCCTACGACCCGGACACCGAGGTGCTCGTCACCGCCGGGGCCACCGAGGCGATCGCCGCCGCCCTGCTGGCGCTGCTGGAGCCGGGCGACGAGGTGATCGCCCTCGAACCCTTCTACGACTCCTACGCCGCCTGCATCGCCATGGCCGGCGCCGTCCGCGTCCCGCTCACCCTGCGTGCCCCGGACTTCCGCCCCGACCTGGAGCGACTGCGCGCGCTGGTCACCCCGCGCACCCGGCTGCTGCTGCTCAACTCCCCGCACAACCCCACCGGCCTGGTGCTCTCCACCGACGAACTGGCCGCGATCGCCGCCCTCGCCGTCGAGCACGACCTGCTGGTGGTCACCGACGAGGTCTACGAGCACCTGGTGTTCAGCGGCGCCCACCACCCGATCGCCGCGCTCCCGGGCATGCGCGAGCGCACCGTGTCGATCTCCTCGGCCGGCAAGACCTTCTCCTTCACCGGCTGGAAGGTCGGCTGGGTCACCGGCTCGGCGCCCCTGGTCGCCGCCGTCCGCACCGCGAAGCAGTACCTGACCTACGTCAGTGCCGGTCCCTTCCAGTACGCCGTCGCCGACGCCCTGCGGCTGCCCGACGACTACTTCGACGGGTTCCGCGCCGATCTGCTGCGCAAGCGGGACCTGCTCGCCGACGGGCTGAGCGCGGCCGGGTTCCGGGTGTTCCGACCGGAGGGCACCTACTTCATCACCACCGACATCACCCCGCTGGGCGAGAAGGACGGCATCGAGTTCTGCCGTGCCCTGCCCGAGCGCTGCGGCGTCGTCGCGATCCCCAACGTCGTCTTCTACGACGACACCGAGGCCGGCCGCTCGCTGGTCCGCTTCACCTTCTGCAAGCAGGACGAGGTCCTGGAGGAGGCGGTCAGTCGACTCGGTCGGCTCTGACCATCGGATGGGACGCGTCGCACGTCCTGACGAATAGTCAATTGATCCGCCGGGGGCGACGATTGACCCCGTCCGAGGTTTGCCGGGCCCGCCCCGGTCCTTCGTGTGCCCCGTGCGCCGGGCGCGGTGGGGACCGGGGCGTGCGCGCGTCGTGAGTGGCGTGCGAGCAGCGCGCACGGCGCGCGAACCGGGGCTGAGGAGCGCGCGCTGTGCACAGTCGCACACCGGCTCGATCAGAGCGGGGAAGCCGGGGTGCTCGAAGCGGTGAATGCTTGACAAAGTTGGGTAAATCACCGACGGACCCGGCGTATTCATGCTTCTCTGCTGCTGAATCTCCAGCCGGAATCCTTCCTTCCACGGTCGGCCGCGCCCTGGACCGCACAGCCACGAACAGCCTCGCCTTTGCCCAGGCCTACTCGCTGCTGCACGGCGGGCGCGCACGGAGCTGAAACGCGGAGCCGAGCATGCTCACCACACTGCAGACCTCCTACACGGACACCCGCGCCGGTGACCTGGCCTGGTGCCTGGGCGGCGACCCGCTGCCCGCTCTCGCAGTCCGCGACCTGAGACTCGCCAACGCCGGGCGCCCCGGGCCGCCCGGCACCCTCCAGCTGCGGCTGCTGGGCGCCTCGCACCAGGTGGTGATCGCCGCCGGGCCCGGCAGATGCCTGGAGACCGTCGCCTGCCTACCCGGCCGCCGGACCCCACTGCCGGCCCGGGTGGCCAAACAGGTGGACGGCTGGGAGTACGAGTTCGCGGCCCGGATCGAGGCGCTGCCGCCGCACGACTTCGCCGCTCGCGCCCAGGAGTTGCTGGCCCTGGTCGAGGGCCACCCCCGCGGCCTGGCCGGCGTCTTCCCGGGCGACCCGAGCGCGTTCACCGCACTGGTCACCCAGGGCGCCGCGGACCGGCTGCTCTGGCGCACCTGGCACGCCTACCCGCAGGAGGGCCAGCTGGTCTGTACGCGGTCCTCCCTGGTGGTGACCCGGTGAGCACGGCCGCCGATCCCGATGGGGTCATAGGTCCGCACCTCGGCCTCCATTCGCACGCAGGAACGATTCGTCAACCTGTCGTATCGCACTGTCCGTCGAATGGACGCAGCCATCCGTACCGGACGTCGCCTAGCGTTTGTTCGTGATCAACCATCCGGCCGGTCCACCCGCACAGCCGGGACTCGACCTCGACAACGGCAGCCCACCCCGGCCCGGGCGGAGCCTGACCCCTCTGCCCGCCCGCCGCAGGGCCCGGCTGCGCGCCCACCCCTCGCTCTCCCGGCTCACCGTCCTGCTGGCGGCGTTCGTCTGCGCCGCCTGCGGACTCGTCTACGAGCTCGAACTCGTCGCGCTGGGCAGCTATCTGCTCGGGGACTCGGTCACCCAAACCTCCGTCGTGCTCTCCGTCATGGTGTTCGCGATGGGGCTGGGCTCGCTGCTCGCCAAACGGTTCACCCGCCGCCCGGCCACGGCCTTCGCGCTGGTCGAGTGCGCGCTCGCGCTCACCGGCGGGCTCTCCGTCCTCGCCCTGTACTCCTGCTGGGCCTGGATCGGCCGGTACCAGGCCGCGATGATCGCCCTGACCTGTCTGATCGGGGTCCTGATCGGCGCCGAGATCCCGCTGCTGATGACGCTCGTCCAGCGGATCCGCCGGGAGGACGCCGGGCGGGCCGCGGCCGACCTCTTCGCCGCCGACTACGTGGGCGCGCTGATCGGCGGCCTCGCCTTCCCGTTCCTGATCCTGCCGCTCTTCGGCCCCGGCACCGGCGCCCTGGTCACCGGCGCCGTCAACGCCGTCGCCGGGGCCGCGGTGGTGCTCTGGCTGTTCCGCGAGGAGCCCCCGCCCCGCACCCGGCTGCTGCTCTGGGGCGGCTGCGCCCTCGTGCTCGCCCTGCTCGCCGCGGCCGCCGTCTGGTCCGGCGCGATCGAACGCGCCGCCCGGCAGGCCCTGTACGGCGGGCAGGTCCGGTACGCCGCCCACACCCGGTCCCAGGAGATCGTGCTCACCGGCCCCGCCGAGGGCCCGCTGCGGCTGTACCTGGACGGGCGGCTCGCGGTCTGCGGTCCGGACGAGTACCGGGGCAGCGAGGCCCTGGTCCACCCCGCGATGGCGGCCGGGCCGGACGCCCGGGTGCTGCTGCTCGGCGGCGGTGACGGCCTCGCCGCGCGGGAGGTGCTGCGGCACGGCGGCGTCCGCTCGGTGCTGGTGGTCGACGCCGACCCGGCCCTCGCCCGGCTGGCCAGGACCGACCCGGGCCTGGCCGCGCTCTCCGGCCACTCCCTGGACGACCCCCGGGTGCGGACCGCCACCGCGGACCCGCTGGAGTGGCTGCGCGGCGTGCACCCGGGCGAGGCGTCCTTCGACGTGGTGCTCGCCGATCTGCCCGGCCCCGCCGACAGCGGGACGGTGAAGTTCCACTCGCAGGAGTTCTACGGCCTCGCCACCCGGCTGCTCGCGCCCGGCGGGCGGCTCGCCGTCCGGGCGGACGACGAGCCGAACGGCCTCTGGCAGGTCGAGTCCGGCCTGCGGGCCGCCGGGCTGCGGACCGTCCCGTACGCCGTCCGGGGCGGCCCCGCCGCGAGCTGCCGGCCCGGCTCGCCGGACAGCCAGGCCTTCCTGCTGGCCGCCGCCGCCCAGCCCCCGCTCACCCTCGCCCCGGACGCCCCGCCGCCGCGCGCGTTCACCGCGGACGCCCTGCGGGCCGCCGCCGCCGACCTGACCGCCCTCCGCCCGGCCCGCCCGCCGGCCGCGCTGACCCTGCTGGGGCCGCGCTGACGGACCGCCCGGGGTGAAGCGGGCGGAACCGGGCGGGGCGGAGCGGACGGAATCGGGCGGAGGGCGGCCACGAGCGGTCGGCGGAGGGCCGGGTGCGGCCGGTCGGGGACGTCCCGACGGCAGGTAGGGGCCACTGCGCGGACCACCGCGGGTTCGGTCGGTAGGCTCCGTGACATGGAGCATGAGGTTGTCGTCCCGATGCCGGCCGAACTGGTCCGGCAGGCCCTGCAGGATCCGGCTCTGCTGGCCCGTTGCGTCCCCGGGCTGAGCACCGAGCCGGCCGCCGTCGGCAGCGGGTCCGCCGATGAGATCGGCGGCCGGCTGAAGCTGCGGATCGGCACCTCCACCATCACCTACAAGGGCGTGCTGTCACTGATCGAGGGCCGCGAGGGCGTCCTCACCGTGTTCGCCGAGGGCGAGGAGGTGCGCGGCAGCGGCGAGGCCACCGCCACCCTCCGGGTCGCCACCGCCGACGGCACCGCGGCCGGGACCACGCTGGTCCGCTTCGTCGGCGACCTGAGCGCCACCGGCCGGCTCACCGAGTTCGACGGCGAGACCCTCGCCGGCGCCGGCCGCCGCCTGCTCGACCGCTTCGCCGCCGCCCTCGCCTCCCCCGACGCGGAGGCGGCGGCGGAGGCGGACGTCGACGCGGAGGCGGCAGACGCCGAGGTCGAGGCGCGGGACGTCGAGGTGGAGGCGGAAGCCGAGGTGGAAACCGCCGTGGAGGCGGCGGACGCCGAGGTCGAGACGGACGTCGAGGCGGAAGCCGAGGACGCCGGGGAGGCGGCCACCGCCGAGGACACCGACGTCGAGGCAGAGGCCGAGGACGAGGCGGACACCGACGTCGAGGACGAGGACGTGGCGGAGGACGACGAGGAGCCCACCGCCACCGTGCTCTTCCTGGACGACCACCAGGACAACCCCGGCGACGACCTCGACGACGACCTCTCCGACCTCATCGCCTTCTCCGACGCCGACGCCGAGCGCTTCGGCCTCCCGATCGGCGGCGACCGCGAGGAGGACGACCGTGAGGAGGCCGCCGACGTCGACGGCCCCGCCGCCGAGGCCGGGGACGGCACCGGCACCGAGCTCCCCGCCGACCTGCCCTTCGGCTACGAGCAGGAGCCGGTGCTCGGCGGCCCGGTCCGCCGCAGCATCGTCGGCCGCTCCGCCGAGGAGGTCGACCACGCCCCGCCGCGCGGCCCGTACGCCCCCGCCCTGCCGGCCCGCAGCGCGCGGGCCCGGGCGGCGTCCCGCTGGGGCGGCGAGGCCGGCGGCATCGTGGTGCCGGGACCGGGCGGCCGCAGCGCGGTGCCGTGGATGATCGGCGGCGGCGTGGCCCTGATCGGCGGCGCCGTGGTCCTGGCCAGGGCCCTGCGCCGACGCTAGAAGGCCGGACAAGCCCTAGACTGAACGCTCATGAGCAACGACCGCGACGCCCTGCTGGCACAGATCAAGGACAAGGCCGTCGTGCACGGCAAGGTCACCCTTTCCTCCGGCAAGGAGGCCGACTACTACGTCGACCTGCGCCGGATCACGCTGGACGCCCAGGCCGCCCCGCTGGTGGGCCGGGTGATGCTGGACGCGACCGAGCACCTGGAGTACGACGCCGTCGGCGGCCTGACGCTCGGCGCCGACCCGGTGGCCGCCGCGATGCTGCACGCCGCCGCCGCACGCGGCCGCGAGCTGGACGCGTTCGTGGTCCGCAAGGCGGGCAAGGCGCACGGTCTGCAGCGCCGGATCGAGGGCCCCGAGGTCAAGGGCCGCCGGGTGCTGGCCGTCGAGGACACCTCCACCACCGGCGGGTCGGTGCTGACCGCCGTCGAGGCGCTGCGCGAGGCGGGTGCCGAGGTGGTCGGCGTCGCGGTGATCGTGGAGCGGGGCGGCGCCGCCGCGGTCGAGGCCACCGGCCTGCCGTACGTGACCGCGTACGACCTGGCCGACCTGGGCCTCTGACCCGCGCGCGCCGGTAGCCCGGCGGAACGGCAGCACAGCGGAAACGGCCGGGGCCGGGTCCTGTTTCACGTGAACGAGACCAGCGGGGCACCGGCCGCGATGGCCATGTCCATGATCTTGTGGATCTTCTGCGCGTGGGCCTCGCCCAGGGCGCCGCCGAAGATCCGGA